>CACKHK010000047.1 GCA_902599955.1 uncultured Pelagibacteraceae bacterium | reverse complement strand
ATTCTTCGCATGCACCATAAGGACTGTTAAAAGAAAATAATCTAGGCTCGATCTCTTCAATGGTGAAACCACTTTCTGGACATGCAAATTTCGTTGAAAAAATTAAATTTTCAATTTTTCTAAATTTTTTTGGGAGAGTTTCATCTTCATACTCTACAAACATAAGACCATTAGCTAAATTTACAGCTGTTTCCACACTCTCTGCTAATCTATTACCTAATGATGCATTTAGAACTATCCTATCGACTAAGACGGAGATATCATGTTTAAGTTTTTTATTTAATTCTGGAACCTCATCAATATCATATAATTTATTATCTACTTTAATTTTTCTAAATCCTCTTTTTTTATAACCAAGTATATCTTTTCGATATTCTCCTTTTCTTCCTCTAACAACTGGTGCATACAAGTAAATAGTAGATTTTTTAGGAAGAGTTTTTATTTTGTCTACTATTTGACTAATTGTTTGTGAAGTAATTGGCAAACCTGTAAAAGGTGAGTAGGGTACGCCTGCTCTTGCATAAAGCACTCTCATATAGTCATAAATTTCTGTGACTGTTGCTACAGTAGATCTTGGATTTTTAGATGTATTTTTTTGCTCAATAGAAATTGCTGGGCTTAAACCTTCAATCAAATCTACGTTTGGTTTTTTCATTTTATCTAGAAATTGCCTTGCGTAAGCAGACAAGCTTTCGACGTATCTTCGTTGCCCTTCTGCGTAGACTGTATCAAATGCTAATGATGATTTACCAGACCCAGATAACCCTGTAATCACGACAAATTTTTCTTTTGGAATCTCGAGTGTAATATTCTTTAAATTGTGCTCTTTTGCACCCTTAATAACTATCTTTTTGAGCATAATTTTTGTTGCTTTAATTTAATAAAATCAATATTCAGATCAATAAGTGTTATAATAAACATTCTAAATATTAAAATATTATGGCTGGTAGTTTAAATAAAGTATTATTAATTGGTCGTTTAGGCGCAGATCCAGAAGTCAAACAAATGGTTAATGGAAAAAGTGTAGCCAGATTAAGTCTAGCAACCAGTCAATCTTGGAAAGATAAAAACACAGGTGAAAAAAAAGAAAAAACTGAATGGCATAGAATCGTTGTTTTTAACGAAGGATTAGTTAATGTCGTTCAACAGTATTTAAAAAAAGGAGCACAAGTATACGTTGAGGGTCAACTTTCAACCAGAAAATGGAAAGATGAACAAAGTGGACAAGATAAGTATTCAACTGAAATTCTTATACAAGGCTACAACTCGTCTTTAACAATGTTAGGTGGTGGCAATCAAAATAATATTGGATCACAAGATAACAAACAAACCTTTGATGATAGTCCTGCACCAGCCCAAAGTGATTTAGATGATGATATTCCATTTTAACTAGTATGGAAAAAAACGAAATCTCAAAAGTAAATAATAATATTAAACCAATCTCTATGTACGATGAGATGAGCTCATCCTATCTGTCTTATGCAATGAGCGTGATAGTAAGTAGGGCATTACCTGATATAAGAGATGGTTTAAAACCAGTTCATAGAAGAATTATATATGCAATGCATAAAGGTGGTTTTGACTGGTCTAAACAATTTAGAAAATCAGCAAGAATTGTTGGTGACGTTATAGGTAAATATCATCCGCATGGAGACCAAGCAGTTTATGATGCTCTAGTTAGAATGGTTCAAGAGTTCTCAATGAGTGTTCCACTAGTAGATGGTCAAGGGAATTTTGGCTCAATTGATGGAGATCCACCAGCAGCTATGAGATATACAGAAACAAAATTAGCTAAAGTTTCACAGTTTCTAATTGATGATATTGAAAAAAATACAGTTTCATTCAAAAGCAATTATGATGAAACTGAGCAAGAACCAACAGTTTTGCCTGCTCAATATCCAAATCTTTTAGTAAATGGTGCAGGAGGAATAGCAGTTGGAATGGCAACAAGTATACCACCACATAATTTAGGAGAAGTTGTTGATGCAACACTAGCATTAATCAAAAACAA
>CACKHK010000046.1 GCA_902599955.1 uncultured Pelagibacteraceae bacterium | reverse complement strand
AACCTTCTTTTTCGAGTTTTTTTGCTGTCAAAAAATTCATCTGATCACCGATTTTAATAAGAGTTTTGTTATTTTTGGCATCAATTATTTCTTCGGTAAAATTTTTAGCTTTATAATTTTCTGGATCAAATTTTGTCTTCCATTTGTTTAGATTTTGATCAAATATTAAATTTTCTTTTTCATAAAACTCATTAACAATGTCTGATTTATTGTAGCCTAAAGCTTGTAAAAGAGTAGAAACAAATATTTTTTTCTTTCTATCAATTCTAAAGTATAAAAAATCTTTAACATCAAACTCAAAATCAAGCCAAGATCCTCTGTTTGGTATTACTCTACAGTTAAAAAGAAGTTTTCCACTAGCATGTGATTTACCTTTGTCATGGTCAAAAAATACACCAGGACTTCTGTGCATTTGATTTACAACTACTCTTTGAACTCCATTTGTTATGAATGTTCCACTGTTTGTCATCATAGGAACTTCACCCATGTAAACTTCTTGTTCTTTTGCTGACAATATATCCTTAGTATTATTTTCCTGATCAATTTCATAAACTACTAACCGAAGTGTACACTTAAGAGCGGCTGAATAAGTAAGCCCTCTCGTAATACATTCATCCACATCAAATTTTGGCTTCTCAAGTCTATAAGAAACATATTCCAATGTTGCTTTATCATTTAAGTCTTCTATTGGAAAAATACCCTTAAATACTCTATGAAAACCTTTTACTAAGTGTTGTTCAAGATTCTCTTTAAATTCTGTAAGTTCTTTGTAGGAGTTTTTCTGAACCTCTATCAGATTTGGTATTGATAAGCTTTCTTTAAGTTTACCAAAACTTTTTCTAATATTTTTTTTTTCAGTAAAAGATAACTGCATAAATATTTCATTACTGAATTAAAGTTCAGTAATTAAATTCTTTCTTTTTAAATTTACTTAAGTTCTACTGTTGCGCCTGCTGCTTCTAACTTAGCTTTAATTTCCTCAGCTTCTTTTTTATTGACTCCAGTTTTTACTTCTTTTGGAGCACCCTCGACTAAATCTTTTGCTTCTTTCAAACCTAGCTCAGTAACAGCTCTTACTTCTTTAATTACATTAATTTTTTTATCACCTGCAGAAGTTAACATGATAGTAAAATCATCTTTGTCTTCTGCTGGCGCTTCGCCTGATGCAGCAGCTGGAGCGGCTGCAACTGCAGCAGCAGCTGTGACACCCCATTTTTCCTCTAATTGTTTTGAAAGCTCAGCTGCCTCTACAACAGTCAAGCTAGATAAATCTTCTATAATTTTATTTAAGTCAGCCATAGTAATAATTTTTTGTTCCTGGTTTATTTTTTTGATTTTTCGAGCGCTAAAATAGCGATTTTTGACGCCGGTGCAAGTAAAATACTTGCAATTTTTTGTGCTGGAGACCTCAAAATACCTACAATTTTGGCTCTAGCTTCATCTAATGATGGTAAGGTAGCTACATTTTTGACGCCAGCAACATCTAAAATATCTGTACCCATGATTCCGCCTAAAATTTTTAGATTTTCATGTTCTTTTGAGAATTTTGTTAAAATTTTTGCTGATGTAATTGCATCATCAGACAATGCAATTGCTGTTGGTCCATTGAATAATTCTGATAATTCTTTGCATCTTGTTTTTTCCAAAGCTAGCCTAGTTATTCTATTATTAGTAATTTTAAATTTAATTCCATGTTCTCGCATTTTTTTTCTAAGTTCATCAAGTTGTGACACGGTTAACCCTTGATAATGAGTAACAATAACTGCCTCTGATTTATCAAACTGAGAGGTCATGTCGCTAATATACTTTTTTTTTTGTTCTTTATTCATCATAACTAAAAACTCTTATCCATTTTTACTTTATAAGACACTCCCATGCTTGAAGTAATAAAAACTTGTTTTATCAAATCACCTTTAATAGTTAGATTTGATTTTTCTTTTTCTAATGCCTCAACTACAGCATTATAATTTTTTATAATTTTTGCATCATCAAAAGATTTTTTTCCAATACTCAAACCAATATTACCGTCTTTATCATTTCTTATTTCAACTTGTCCTGCTTTTGCCTCAGTAACTGCTTTAGAAATATCATTTGTTACAGTTCCAAGCTTAGGATTTGGCATCAAACCTTTAGGCCCTAATACCTTTCCTAATTTTGATAATTTAATCATCATTGATGGAGTACATATTAATTTTTCAAAATTAATTTCACCATTTTTAATTTTCTCCACTAATTCATCTCCTCCAACAATATCTGCTTTAACAGTTTTTGCTTCATCAGTTTTATTGTCTTCACATACAACAGCAACTTTAATAGTTTTTCCAGTCCCACCAGGTAAATTAACAACAGTTCTTAAATTAATTTCATTCTTTTTTTGTTTGTTATTTATTATAAAAC
>CACKHK010000045.1 GCA_902599955.1 uncultured Pelagibacteraceae bacterium | reverse complement strand
GAAAACTTTTAATCAAGATGTTAAAGTTTCATCAAGCTTAAGTACTGAGAAGATTAATTCTTTGCGAATATCACTTATTAGTGAGGAACTTGAAGAACTTAAACAAGCTATATCTGAAAAAAATTTAACAGAAGTTGCTGATGCTTTAACAGACATATTGTACGTTACTTATGGAGCAGGGCACGCATTTGGTATTGATCTAGATAAATGTTTTGATGAGGTCCAAAATTCAAATATGAGTAAGTTAGGAAAAGATGGCAAACCCATATTTAATGAATTTGGAAAGGTAATGAAGGGTCCTAATTATTTCAAACCAGATTTATCTAAATTTATTAAATAATTTAAATCCAACTTGGTTTAATAGCTTTAATATTTGCATCCCCACATTTTAGATTTTCATCAAAATTAAATTTTTTATTTTCTAATTTTAATAAAGCAAAAGGATTTTTACTATTGATCAATAACTTTCCAATATTTTTATTTTCTAAAGTTATTTCTTCACTACTGAGTACACCATCTAGAACTTTAATTGCAAATAATCTTTTATTTAGTTTATCTTTTAGTTTTATTCTTGCTGTGTTCTCTTGTCCGACATAACAACCTTTTCGAAAATCAATTCCGTTTAGCTCTTCAAAATTACATTCAATTCCAAAAATTTTATCTTGTAGATTTCTTGTATCAATTTGAGGTATTCCTAACTCATGACTATGATTATAATATTCATTAACATCTGAAACTTCTAACTCTAGTTTTTTTAATGATAAATACAGCTTTTCCAAATTAATAACTAATCTTGCTCCTAATTCTTTAGATCTTGGATCTAGAAGTATAGGGTCTTCTCTAAATTTTATTGTAAAACCCTCTTTATTTTTGGAATTTTCTATTTCTAAAAATTTTTCTTTATTTAAATTGGCTATAACAAACTCATTACTAAGATTTAATATCTCGACTTTTGACCTTAGTTTATATAAATTTAATTGTTTATATAAATCATCGATAATCTCTTTTTCACAATCTAAAAGAAAACCTGATTTATGTTTAATAATTATAAAATCGTAAAGATATTTTCCTTGGGGAGTTAGAAGAGCTGAAAAACAGCTTCTGTTCTCTGATACATTTTCAATATTGTTGGTAATTATATTTTGTAAAAACTCTTTAGCATCGTCTCCATTAATATAAAGAAGACCTCTATCTTCTAATATGTAAACATTATTTCTATTCATATTGTAATATTATAACAAATGATATATGTAATTTTTTTATAAATGTTAGACCTAATAATCAAAAATGGAAAGTGCTATATTGATAAAGATCTCAAAAATGTAGATATAGGTATTCAAAATAGCAAGATCGTAAAGATTGGAAAGTTTAATGAAGATGCAAGTCAATCAATTGATGCAACCGGACTTACAGTTCTTCCTGGATGTATTGACACTCAAACGCATTTTAGAGAACCGGGCTCAACAGATACTGAGGATTTAGCCTCAGGAAGTAGAGCAGCAATTGTTGGAGGTATTACCTCAGTGTTTGAAATGCCAAATACAAATCCTGCAACTACTAATAAAGCAGAATTTCAAAGAAAAATCGATTTAGCAAAAAATAGAATGTATTGTAATCATGCATTTTATTTTGGGGCTACTCCAACTAATCAAAGTGAATTAGCTGACCTTAAGGGTTTAGATGGATGTTGTGGTGTTAAATTGTTTGCTGGTTCGTCTACAGGAACTTTGCTAGTACATAAAGAAGAAGATATTGAAAAAGTATTTGAAAGCACATCAAAAATTGTTGCAGTTCACTCGGAAGATGAAGATATTTTAAATCTAAGAAAGAAACTAAGAGAAAAAGGCAATGTTCATTCACATCCAGTATGGAGAGATGAAGAATGTGCAATTTCCTCTACTAGAAAAATTGTTAAAATTGCGAAAAGGTTAGGTAAAAAGGCTCATATCTTACACATTACCACAAAACAGGAGATTGATTTTTTATCTCAAAATAAAGGAGACATAACTTTTGAAATAACTCCACAACATTTAACTATGTTTGCTCCAGATTGCTACGACAAGCTTGGAACCTATGCACAAATGAATCCACCCATTAGAGAAAAAAGTCATTATGATCGTTTGTGGTATGCGGTAAGAAATAATTACAATGATACAATTGGCTCTGATCATGCTCCACATCTAAAAGTGAATAAAGACAAAGAGTATCCTGATACGCCATCTGGAATGCCAGGAGTTCAAACCCTGATGCCTGTGATGTTGAACCATGTAAATGATGGAAAACTAACTTTAGTTCAATTAATGAATCTTGTCTGTGAAAATCCAGCTAAAATTTTTGGTATTATAGGCAAGGGATATATAAAGGAAGACTATGATGCAGACTTTACAATTGTGGATATGAACAAAATTATAGAAATTAAAAATGAAA
>CACKHK010000044.1 GCA_902599955.1 uncultured Pelagibacteraceae bacterium | reverse complement strand
CTCTTACCTGGATAACCTTCAGCATATTTATTTGTTAGGACTGATCCTTGTGCTTCTAGAACTGCATGTGATACTATATTTTCAGATGCTATTAACTCTATATGATTTTGTTGTCTGACAAGCTCATCATTTATAGCTTTATAAATTTCTGGATCACTATCTAACAAACTTTTTTCGAAAAAGTCTTTATATTCACTGTTTAAATATTTAGTTTCACTTGACATAATTTTATATTTTCTTAACTCGCTTTAAATGTCTGCCTCCTTCAAATTTGGTATTTAAGAATGCATTAATACATTTAAAGGCTAAACTTTTACTAATCAACCTTTCTCCTAATGTAATAACATTTGCATCATTATGCAATCTAGATAATTTAGCGTTTTTTACGGAATAACATAATGCCGCTCTTATATTTTTATGCTTATTAGCAGACATCGACATGCCCATTCCTGATCCACACACTAAAATACCAATATTTTGTTTTTTAACTATTTTTCTTGATAATTTATGAGCATAATCAGGATAATTTACAGATTTGGATGAATTTTCTGGTCCTAGATCGAATAAATTATATTTTTTTGAAAATTTTTTTTTAATACTTTCTTTAAGATTAAATCCTGCGTGGTCAGATGCTATATATATATTTTTCAAATTAGTTAAACTTATAATCTAAAACACACGCTACAAGGTGAATTCTATTTTCTTCTCCACCATTAAAAGCATTGTGATATTTTGTATTATTAGTTACCCAAACAGAACCATCTGCGGGCATATGCATTGCAACATTATCTATTACCATTAAACAACCAGGGTTAGTTATTATAGGTATGTGTAGTCTTGGTTCTGGATCTCTATGCCAACTTAAAGTTGATCTAGGCTCCTTTAATAATATTCTTATTCTTCCTAGCTTATATTTTGATGAGAGAATGTCGTAAACTTCTTTAAAGTAAGTATTCTCATAATCCTTAATAAATTCTGAATAACTCGACTCATCAATGCTAACGTCTCTTGAAACTTCTTTTCCTGATTTATCTGGCTTCGTCCAGTAAACACCTCTTGCCTTATTTCCTTTTATAGAATCTGGATCACCTGGTATTTGAGTTAAAGATATTGCTCCAAAATTTGTTACGCCTGCATCTTCAAATTTTTTAATTTTTACAATTTGATTGTAAGCATCTTGGAGTTTATCAATATCAAATTGTATTGTTTGCTTTTGAAAATCACTAAAATCTAATACTCTATCATTGTCGTTATGAAGATTTAAATTAACAATTTTATTTTTAATTGGTGTCATGAAGATTGTTTTCTACTCATTTCTATATATATTTGTATAATACATTTGTCGCATTATAAAAATACAAAATGATTACAGGAAAATATCCATCTTTAAGGCTTAGAAGATCAAGAAAATATGCATGGTCTAGACGACTTGTTCAAGAAAACTCATTGTCATACAGTGATTTAATATTGCCTATTTTTTTGATTGAAGGAAAAAATAAAAAAGAATCGATAAAATCTATGCCAAATGTTTTTAGATATAGTGTAGATAAATTACACTCTGTAGTTGGTAAAGCCATTAAAAAAGGAATTCCAATGGTTGCCTTGTTTCCTCATACGGAAACAAAAAAAAAGGATCAATATGGTTCAGAGGCATTAAATCCAGACAATTTAGTTTGTAGAGGAATAAAATTTATTAAAAAAAAATTTAAAAATAAAATTGGAATCATGTGTGATGTAGCACTTGATCCTTATACATCTCATGGACACGATGGATTGTTAAAAAAAAAAAATATCCTAAATGACGAAACCTTGGAAGTCCTTACTAAACAAGCCGTGCTTCAAGCTAAAATGGGATGTGATATAATTGCTCCATCAGATATGATGGATGGAAGAATTGGAAGAATAAGAAAAGCATTGGATAAAGACGATTTAAAAGATGTTCAGATATTGTCATACGCAGTTAAATTTTCTTCTAGTTTTTATGGACCCTTTAGAGAGGCTGTTGGATCAAAAAAATTATTAAAGGGTGATAAAAAAACCTACCAAATGGATTTTAGAAATTCAGATGAGTCTTTAAGAGAAGTTTCGTTAGATATAAAAGAAGGTGCTGATATGGTAATCGTTAAACCTGGTATGCCCTATCTTGATATAATTAAAAAAGTAAAAGATAATTTCAAAATACCAGTATTAGCATATCAGGTATCTGGTGAGTACAGTTTAATAATGAATGGAATTAATAAGAACCTAATAGACAAAAAATCTATAAAAGAGTCTCTTATTTCTTTTAAAAGAGCTGGAGCTAGTAGCATTGTGACTTATTTTGCAGACCAGATTGATCTTTGATTATTTAAGCAAATTAATAAAATCATTTCTTGAGGAAGGAAAACTTTTGTTATTAGGTTTAATAATCGTTTTATCAAGAAAATCTCCAACTATTGAATAGCCACTAAAAATATCTTTTGTATTTTCAGGAATGATTTTTTTATCTATTAAAAAATTGGGTATAATTTTTTGACTTGAGTCTACAATATATTTAGTTTGACCGTTGATATTCTTATTAACCACGTAATCTTT
>CACKHK010000043.1 GCA_902599955.1 uncultured Pelagibacteraceae bacterium | reverse complement strand
GCTCTTGCTTTACCAGTTTTTGTGCTAGTTAACCAGTGTAGTGATGGGGAGGCTTTTTTTGAGGTTAAAATTTTTACTACATCTCCATTTCTCAAAATAGATTGTAAGGCACTGTCTTTTCCATTAATTTCACAACCAATTGCCGCATCACCTATTTGTGTATGCACAGCATAAGCAAAATCAATTGGAGTAGCATCCTTTGGTAGTTTTATGATAGATCCTTTGGGTGTAAAGCAAAAAGCATTTTCTTGAAACATTTGGAGTTTTGTATACTCGTAAGAGTCATCCGGATTTTCATTCTTATCGATAATTTCAACTAAATCTGCTAACCAGTCATATTCTTTCCAAGTCAAAGAATTAAATTTTTCAGATGATTTATATTTCCAATGTGAGGCGATACCTCTTTCTGCAAACTCATGCATTTGCTTAGTTCTTAATTGAATTTCTATTGGTCTTTTGTTTGGACCAATAATTGCTGTGTGCAGCGATTGATACTTATTAATTTTAGGAGATGAAATATAATCTTTGAATTTTCCTGGGATACAATTCCATTTGCTATGAAAAATACCTAATGATTTATAACAATCGTCGATATTCTCTAAAATAATTCTAAATCCAATTATATCAGTAATTTGTTCGAGTGAAGTCCTCTTCTTTTGAATTTTTCTCCAAATTGAAAAAGGTGTTTTCTCTCTTCCAACAATTTGAGGATTTATATTCTTATCTTTTAAAATTTCAGAGAATTGATCAGAAATATTATTAAAATTTATAAGGTTATTTTCTTTAATTTTATCCAACCTATCTTTAATTAGTTTCCGAGCATCCTCATTTAAAACTTCAAACGAAAGATCTTCCAATTCATCTCTTATTCGATGCATCCCCATTCTATCGGCAAGTGGGGCATAAATTTCCATTGTCTCTTTTGCTTTTCTAATTTGTTTTTCTTTCTCAACAACTTTAATTGTTCGCATGTTATGTAATCTATCAGCTAGCTTAACAAGTAAAACTCTTATATCTTTTGATGTTGCTAAAATAAGCTTTCTAAAGTTTTCAGCTTTAGAATTTGAGATTGCTTGATTTTCAAACACTGATATTTTTGTAACACCATCTACCAGATCAGCAACTTCTTTACCGAACTCAGATTCTATAGTGTTGTACGTTGCGTAAGTATCCTCAATTGTATCATGAAGTAGTCCTGTTGCTATTGTTGCGCTATCGAGTTTTAACTCTGTTAAAATATCAGCAACCGCAATTGGGTGAATAATATATGGAGAACCTTCATCTCTTTTTTGTTTTTCGTGGGCTTTTAAAGCAAAATCGTAAGCTTTTGATAAAGTTTCAGGGTTAAAAAATTTATTATAATTTTTAACCTTGTTTATTAATTCCTCAGATTTAAGCATAATTCTTTATATCACTTTATTGAACAATTTTAATACCCAATAACTGCTCAGAAGATAAATTTGATAACAAAAATACTATATTTTTGCAAAGTTTAGGGTGAAACCAATCTTTATTTATTTCAAATAAAGGAAGTAATACGAAATTTCTACTGTGCATTCTTTCATGAGGCACATTGATTTTATTATTACCAATTTTTTTTTGAATTATTTGGCCATTAAAATCAATAATATCAATATCACATACTCTTGGAAAATTTCTTTTTGACTTAATTCGTCCGACACGAGACTCAACAGTTTTAATTTTGGTAAATAATTTTTTTAAATTAAATCTTGTTTCAATTAATACCACAAAATTGATGAATTCAGGAAAATTTTCATTTGGCCAAGATTTTGATCTATACAATTTTGATATCTTTCTTATAATAATATTATCTTTTTTTAATAAACTAAGTGCTTTATTTAGGTTATTTTTTCTATCCCCTAAATTTGACCCAAAAGCTAGATAAACCAGATTAACTTGATTTCCTAATGTATCTTGCTTTTTCACGGTTCCAATCTCTAGTTTTTTTTGTAAGTCTTTTATCAAATTGTTTTTTACCCTTAGCAACAGCAATTTCTAATTTAGCTTTTCCTTTTTTAAAATACATTTTAGTAGGCACAATGGTTAGTCCATCCTCATGAATTCTGCCGATTATCTTATTAATTTCTTTTTTATTAAGTAATAATTTTCTCTCTGAATATGGATTATGGTTCGAGTAACTTGCTTGCTTATAGATAGGTATATGTGAATTTATAAGAAATATTTCTCCCTCTTTGTCAACAGCGTATGAGTCAGCTATATTAATCTTTCCTAATCTAACAGATTTTATCTCTGATCCTTTTAAGACAATTCCTGCTTCAAATAATTCTTTAAAAAAATAATTGAAAGATGCTTTTCTATTTATTGTAATAATTTTAAAACCAGTATTGGTTTTGTTATTCATTAATTAATTCGGCTGATATGAGAGCTTTTTTAACTTCACTTTTAGTTTTGTCTAAAACTGTCACTAATGGTAGCCTGACTTTATCGTCACATAAACCAATAAGTTTTGCTGCATATTTTACTGGTGACGGATTGCTTTCGATAAATAATGATTTATGAACAGGTTGTAGTTTTTGATCAATTTCTTCTGCTTTTTTTAATTCATCTTTATC
>CACKHK010000042.1 GCA_902599955.1 uncultured Pelagibacteraceae bacterium | reverse complement strand
CCATGGGATCATTTTTGGTACATAATTCCATTTTAAAGCAAGGGGTCCTCGCGAACTCATCAACATTGCTGGCACATCAGACAAAATGTCTGGTCTGTTTAATGGGACTGATGCATAAGGTGAGAAATGACCTGCATTTCCATAAGATGCAGCATTACCAGGCTCATCCCTGTCAAAAAGTATTACCTGATATCCTTTTTTTTGAAGAAAAAGAGCATTACATACTCCTTGAATACCTGCACCAACAATACCGATTTTAAAATTTTTATCAGACATATTTTAAATATAAATGGAGTTGATTGAAATTATATATGATATTTGATCGCGGCTGATATCAAGATAGGTGATAAGTTCAATTTGATATTATTTCCTGGCTATAAATTTTACAGCTCATCACAATACTTAAGCCGATCATTATAGAAAGCATTGATGAGCCTCCATAAGACATAATTGGTAATGGAGCTCCTACAATTGGCAATAATCCTACAACCATAGCTATATTCACAAATACATATAAGAAAAGAGCTGTTGAAAAACCAAAGCAATATAGTTTTGCAAAAAAACTCCTGCAAGAAAATCCTATTTTGATAATCCTATAAATCAACAATGCATATAAAAATATCAGTAATATTGAACCTATAAATCCAAATTCCTCTGAGAAGAGAGTAAATATAAAATCTGTATGTTTTTCTGGCAAAAACTCCAGATAACTCTGAGTACCTTGCAAGAAACCCTTTCCATGCATACCGCCAGAACCAATGGCTATTTTAGACTGAATAATTTGATAACCTGCACCTAAAGGATCTCTTTCAGGATTAAAAAAAGTTAAAATTCTTGATTTTTGGTATGGTTTTAAAATTGAAATTATAAATGGCAAAGATACAAGAAGCAAGAGACCAGAATAAATAAAATATTTTATGTTTAAACCCGCTAACCAAATTATAGCTATTCCACTACCTGCTATTAAAATAGCAGTTCCTAAATCTGGTTGAGTGATTACTAAATAACAAGGTATCAATAAAAGTATTATTGGTTGCAGCAGATATTTATAACTTTCGATATCTGTACTTTGTATCCTATGATAATATCTAGCAAAGCAAACAATAACTGCAATTTTCATAAGTTCAGATGGTTGAAGATTGAATACAAATAAGTTGATCCAACGCTTAGAACCAGAAGCTGAAATTCCAAAAAAAATAACTAATAACAAAAGTGAAAGACCAAATAAATAAAATATATAGGCATGTCTATACCAAGTTGAAACTCTTACAAATGACAAGGCCAAGAATAACGAGAAAAATGCAATTAATCTTATTAAATGATTTTTTGTATAAAACGAAAAATCTCCACTTTCTGTTGAATAAATTGAAAAAACGCTAATAGCTCCAATTAATAAAACTAAAAAAATTAAAAAATAATCTACAGATTTTAATTTATCAACAAAAGAATAATTTGAATTTAAAGTTGAGTAGATCATTATATAATTTTTAGTTCTTTCCTTTTTATTTCTCTATCTTTATCTCTATCTATAATTTTTTTAATCAATTTATTTGCTAGAGGTGCTGCTGCTTTACTACCAGACCCACCATGTTCAACCAAAACACTTATGGCGTATTTTGGCTTGTCATAAGGAGCAAATGCTACAAACAATGCATGGTCTCTATTTTTATATTCAATTTCAGATGTATCTAAATCTAGTTCTCTGTCCTTATCAGTGATTCTTCTTACTTGCGAGGTGCCTGTCTTTCCAGCATACCTATATTTTTTATCTACATGTCTTGATCTAAATGATGTACCAAATTGTTCATTTGTTGATCCATACATTGCATCAAGAACAATTTTGATATTTTTTGGATTTTTATATAATTTTTCGTAAAGATTAATATTTTTATCTTTTAATATATTTGCGTTTGAGGGTTTATTTTTCTCAAACTCGATTTTTGATAAAATTTCTTCATAATTAAAATTGCTATTGTAAATTATATTTGGTTTAATTTTAAATCCACCATTTGCTAGCTGAGCAGTCATTAAGCAAAGTTGTAGAGGAGTTGTTTGTATATATCCTTGCCCAATTCCTGTGATAACAGTCTCACCAAGATACCAAGATTGCTCTAAAACTTGTTTTTTCCATTTAGTAGATGGAACGAGACCCTTTTTTTCTTCAGAAAAGATATTTTCTAGTACTTTTGAGCCTAAACCATATCTTTTGGCAATAATCGATAACCTATCTACTCCAAGTAATCTTGCTACTTCATAAAAATAAATGTCACACGATTGCTTAATTGCGTTTCTTAAGCTCATTATGCCGTGACCATTTTTTTTCCAGCAATGATATTTCTGACCATATAATTCATAGGGATGATCATGACCTTTGCATTTGATTTTGAGGTTAGGATTTATAATTCCGTATTCTAAAGCAGCAAGAGCTACTAGTGGTTTTATAGTAGAACCTGGCGAGTATAAACCTGCTATTGACTTGTTAACTAGTGGTCTTAATTTATTATTTTTAATCTCATTCCAATCTTTTTTATTTATACCGTATGTAAATTTATTTGGATCATAGGTAGGTGAAGATGCCATTGCTATTATTTCGCCACTATAAATATCCATAGCACAAATGGATCCAGCTTTATTTTCAAGAAGTTTTTGTGCGAGTTTTTGTGCCTCTAAATCAATTGTTGTTC
>CACKHK010000041.1 GCA_902599955.1 uncultured Pelagibacteraceae bacterium | reverse complement strand
ATTTTGAGAAGTTGCAAAAACTAATTTTTTAATTGGAGAGATAACAATCGTATCATCATTTTCGTCTAATATAAATATTTTACTTTTTTTGATATGAATTGGCTTGCTTTCGCTTTTATGAAAATAATTCCTTAAAATGACGTATTCATTTTTTTTTATTAAAAAGTTATTCTCTTTAAATTCGAGTTTTTCAAAACTTATTTTGGATTTTGGATACAAGTTATTTGTATCTAGAAAAACTTTCATTGACTCAATGTCAATTGACATTTGCTCGCCACTTTTTTTATCTATTGATAAAGATGAATTTTTAATTAGCAAGTGTGGTTTTGGCAATAATTGATACTTTATGTCACCATTTATATTTATTTTAATATCAAAATTTGAGTAAAATTTTTTCTCAATTATATTTTCTATACTTTTATAATTAAATAAAACTGGTATTGATAAATAAATGCCAAACAAAAAAAATAGTATAATTAATAAAAAGATACCTTTAACAAATATGGATAGATTGCCAGTTTTTTGCATTAATTTAATATCGCTTAAAATTAAAAAAAATAAACGATGAATTTAGATTATTTAACAAATCTCAATAAAAGTCAGAATGAAGCTGTTTTACATTTAAATGGCCCGCTTTTAATTGTTGCAGGTGCAGGATCAGGTAAAACAAGAGTTTTAACGTCAAGAATTGCGCACATAGTAAAACAACATAAGGCATTTCCAAATCAAATATTAGCAGTAACCTTTACAAACAAAGCGGCTAAAGAAATGCAACTAAGAGTATCTAATTTTTTAAAAAAAGAAGCGACAGGTCTCCCTTGGTTAGGCACTTTTCACTCAATTAGCGCCAAAATATTAAGAAAGCACGCAGAGGCGGCTGAATTAAAGTCAAATTTCACAATTATTGATCAAGATGACCAAATAAGGTTGATTAAAAATATTTGTAAATCTGAAAACATAGATATAAAAAAAATATCTCCTAGATATATTTTAGCAGTAATCGATAAATGGAAAAATAAAGGTTTTTATCCAGATGAGGTATTACTTAAGCGTAAGGATGTATTAGAAAAAAGCTTCCTTGGAATTTATAGAATATATCAAAGGAAACTAATTGATTTAAATGCCGCCGATTTTAGCGACTTAATCCTTCACACTGTTAAAATTTTTGAAAAAAACAAAGATATTTCAAGAATGTATTCTAAAAAGTTTAAATATATTTTAGTTGACGAATATCAAGACACAAACTTTATTCAAAGTGAATGGCTTAAGTATCTAGCAGAGTATAATCAGAATATTTGCTGCGTAGGTGATGACGATCAATCAATATATAGTTGGAGAGGTGCTGAAATAAAAAATTTTCTTCAATTTGAAAATGTTTACAAAAATACTAAAATTATCAGATTAGAAAAGAATTATAGATCTACCCAAAATATTTTAAATGTTGCGTCAAATATAATTGAAAATAATCAAAATAGAGTTGGAAAAAAACTTTTTACAGACCAAGAAGAGGGTGAACTTGTATCTTTAAATTGCTTTAGAAATGTTAAAGATGAAGCTACTGAAGTTGGTTCTAATATTGAGGATTTCAAAAGTAAATTTTCATTAAACCAAATCGCAATACTAGTAAGAGCTATTTTTCAGACAAGAGAATTTGAAGAAAGATTTTTAAAAATTGGTGTGCCTTATAGAATTATAGGTGGGATAAAATTCTATGAAAGAGCAGAAGTTAAAGATTGTGTGGCATATTTAAAGACTGTCTATCAACCACAAGATGATTTATCATTTGAGAGAATTTTAAATGTTCCTAAAAGATCCATTGGAGACACAACAGTAAAAGCAATTAACAATTTTGCCAAATTTAATAAATGTTCTCTTGAAGTGGCTTCTAAAAAATTAATCGAACAAAATAAAATCAAACCTAAAACCAAAATAGGGCTTAATTCATTATTAAATCTTATAGCTAAGTGGAGAAATGATTTAAATCAAAAAATGAATCATAACAAACTGTTACAAACAATTTTAGATGAGTCAGGTTACAGTGAAATGTTAAAAAATAAGAAAGATATAGAAAATGAAAATAGATTAGAAAATATAAAAGAATTATTAAATGCAATGAAAGAATTTGACAATCTTGAAAGTTTTTTAGAGCATGTTGCTCTTGCAACATCATTAGATCAAGACTGGCAGAGTGAAAAAGTTAACTTGATGACAATTCACGCGTCAAAAGGATTAGAGTTCGATGTCGTATTCTTGCCAGGATGGGAGGAAGGTTTGTTTCCCCACCAAAAAAGCATTGAAGAGAAAGGTGAAAGTGGACTAGAGGAGGAAAGAAGGTTGGCATATGTTGCCATTACTAGGGCAAAAAAACTTGCCAAAATTTCGTTTTCTATGAATAGATTTTATCAGGGTGATTGGATTGATAGTATGGCATCAAGGTTTGTTGATGAATTACCGGATGAGTATATAAAAAAAAATAACAATTTTATAGAGGAAAAAGAAGAAGATTTTGAATTTAATCAAGATATAGATTTTGATGGTGATAGTGAAATTAGAAGTCCTGGATGGATACGATACCAAAAAAAACTAAAATGAGCATTGAGATAAATAAAATCATAAATTCAAATAATTTAGATGGATATATTTTGCCAAAAAATGATCATTATTTTACAGAATATTCTATAATAAATAATCTTAAATCAATTTCGAATTTTTCGGGATCGGCAGGTTTTGCGATTTT
>CACKHK010000040.1 GCA_902599955.1 uncultured Pelagibacteraceae bacterium | reverse complement strand
ATTATTTCTTTTGGTATTTTAACGAATACCTCATTTGCATCTGTTGGGTATGCTAATTCTATATTTTTATGCAGTTGCAAGCCTTGACTTAATTTTTTTGCCATGGCATTCGCATGTTTTGCATTTTTTAACCAAACTTCATTTGATATATATGCATCTAACTGTGCGGATACAAAACGCATTTTTGATAATAAATGACCTGCTCGTTTCATTAAAAAAGGTAAGTTACCTACTAAGTCTTGATTAAAAAATATGATTGCTTCAGCTGCGAAACATCCATTTTTTGTAGCTCCAAATGACAATACATCTATACCAGATTTCCAAGTCATTTCTGCTGGAGAACAATTTAATGAAACTAAAGCATTTGCAAATCTTGCACCATCCATATGGGTACTTAGCTTATGTTTATGTGCAACTTTTGATATTTCTTTTATTTCATCTAATTGATAAGCCACACCTGTTTCACAAAGTTGTGTAATGCTAACTGATGAAGGCTGAGTGTGATGAACAATTCCTTTGCCAGATATGCTAACATCTAACTCTTCAGGAATAATCTTACCATTAATCCCATCAAGATTAACCAACTTTGCTCCTCCAGTATAAAATTCAGGTGCTCCACATTCATCTACATTTATATGAGAAAGCCTATGACAATAAATATTTCCAAAAGAAGGTGTCATAGTTGATAAAGCTAAAGCATTCGCAGCAGTTCCTGAGGCTGTTGGAAAAACTACTACTTCTTTTTCAAAGATTTCTGAAAATTTATTTTGCAGATTCTTCGACAGATCATCATTACCATAAGGAGTCCTATCTTCATCATTAGCTTTAAGAATTGCATCTAAAACCTCTGGACAAGCACCAGTAACATTGTCTGATGCAAATTTTACTCTTTCTCTTTTTGTTTTTATCTGCGCCACAATTATTGCTTTGGAAAATAGTCTTTTAATTCACCTTCTCGGTATACATCAGCCGTGCAGCAGTGTAATCCACCCCCGAACGCATAAGCATCTCTTAATTCAATAGGAAGAACCTCCATTCCTAACTTATCTAGTTGTTCTGCTTGGTATATTTCACTTTTTTCAACACATACAGTTTTTGAGTCTAAAACTAATACATTCATTGATAACCAAGTTGATGAATAACACAAGGGTGGTGGTTCGTTATGCGCTGGTTGAGCACTATCAACTATTTCCCATCCATTATCCTCAAATAATTTTCGTTGTTCTTTTGGAAGTCTTCTTTGAGGATTATTAATAATCAAGCCCTCCTTTATAGGTGTAAAAGTAGCATCTATATGAATAGGATAAGGGTCACCTGGAAAATTAACAGCATGTACTCTGTGATCTTTGTAATGTCTTTTTAACCAATCAATTCCTTTTAAATTTGTTGTAAAACCGTGTTGAACAACTAAATCCTTACCAAATCTCAAAACATCAGCTGCATCAAATAATGGCTCTTCTTCAGTTGTTACAAAATATTTTTTTTCAGTCCATTCCAATCTTTTTTGAATACCAATTTTATCTGAAAGATAATCTTTACGATAATCAGCATCTGTTAATCTTGGTTTTGGTGCTGATTCATGTCTCATATTAGGATCAGAATTATAATATTTCTTCAACAAAGGTCTGTAGCATAGATATTCAAACCATCTACACCTATAACTCATTGTGGCTTCTAGGATTTCATTACCTACAGTCAATAACACATCTCTTGGAGGCATGCATCCAAACATTGTTTCTGCTTCCCAATCTGGTGTAGATGTTTTTTGATTGAAATCAATCGGGTCTGGTCTATCAACTTTAATTCCTCTTTTTCTTAAAATATCCGAGAAATCATCTAAAAGTTGATTTGCTTTATCTACTGTATCTTTTGCACGTGGTCCAAATTGACCTTTCATATCGCTATCTTCAGGAACCTTTGCGTCTAATGCTGGCTCAGGAGCTGGAATGCACGTACCATCTGCTTTACCTACTATAACATGTTTTAATGGATCCCACTCGTTCCAACTATTAACAATTATTTTTTCATCACTCATATTAGTTTAAGCCTATAAACCTTCTATTGGATTGCATTATTAAACTGTAATAGAAAATTGATATAAAAATAAAAAATCCACCAATTATAGTATTTGTTGATGGCACTTCATTAATTCCAAGCCATGGCAACCATACCCAAAAAATACCACCTATAACTTCGGTTAAAGATAGCAAAGTTAATTCTGCTGCAGGAATATTTTTAGATCCAATTGAATATAGGATCAATCCCAAGCAAACTAAAGTTCCATGGGTTGCAAATAAAGCTTCATTTTTACCAGTAGATAAAAAGCTAGCGTCAGTACTCATAAGTATTACTGAAGAAAACAAAAAGCAAAATAATCCAGCTAATGCAACTGTGGTAAATTTTGGTGTTTCTTTTCTCCATCTAAGTGAAACTGAAAAAATTGAGAAACCTAATGCAGAAATAAGTCCTAACACTAATCCTGGTAAAGTATTTTTTTCCGAATTATCAAAAGCCATTATGCAAATACCAACCGCAGCTACTATTATTGCAACCCACACCGTTAAAGAGATTTTTTCTTTAAGGAATAAAAAACCTAACAAAGCAGTTATAAATGGCATAGCAGCAAGACAAAGCAATGTTATAGCTGCAGTAGTATTTGTTATTGACCATATGAAAGTAATCATTGCAGTTCCTAAGCCAATTCCTCCTACAACACCAGATATGCCTACCTTGAAATAATTCTTGTAAAAGTCTTTTCCTTCTTCAAGAAATAAATACATATTTAATAAGAGAAAAATAACTAATCCTCTAGTAAATAAATATTG
>CACKHK010000039.1 GCA_902599955.1 uncultured Pelagibacteraceae bacterium | reverse complement strand
TTTTTTAGGCATTTTTTTCTTCCATTAGTGTTTTTAATCTAGCTATATTTTTTTTTGTTTCTGTAATTTTTGCTGGACTTTTAATTTGACCATTTATTTTTTGGAATCTAAAATTAAATAAATCTTTTTTAAGCTTCTCGAGATTTTCTAATTTTTGTTTTGTTGTTAGTTTTTTTATCTCTTTTTTTTTCATTTTATATTCTTTTAATAAATTTACACTTTATGGGTAATTTTGCTGATGCTTTGTATAGTGCCTCTTTAGCTATTTGTTCTGACACGCCATCTACTTCAAATAATATTCTTCCTGGTTTAACTCTACAAGCCCAAAACTCAGGAGATCCTTTTCCTTTACCCATCCTTACCTCTGTTGGTTTTTTTGAAACTGGTATATTAGGAAACATTCTAGTCCATACTCTTCCTTGTCTTTTCATATGTCTTGTTAATGCCACTCTCGCAGCTTCAATCTGTCTAGAAATAATTCTTTCTGGCTGAATAGCTTTTAAGCCAAATGATCCATAGTTCATTATGTTACATCTGGAGGCATGCCCATGAATTCTTCCTTTATGAGCTTTTCTATACTTAGTTCTAGTTGGTTGTAACATTTTTAAACTTTATTCCTTTCCTGGCTAAATTCTTTTGTAAAAATTTCTCCTTTATATATCCATACTTTGATACCTATAATTCCATAAGTAGTTAATGCTTCAGCCTCAGAATAATCTATATCAGCTCTTAGTGTATGTGATGGAATGCTACCTTCTCTTAGCCATTCTGTTCTAGCGATCTCGTTACCACCTAATCTTCCGCTTATGGAAACTTTTATTCCTTTTGCCCCTAATCTCAGCGCAGATTGCATTGCTCTTTTCATTGCCCTTCTGTATGAAACTCTTTTTACTAATTGTTGAGCAATATTTTCAGCAACCAAGTAACTATTTGTTTCTGGTTTTTTTACTTCTTTAATATTAAGAACAACTTCATTAGTTGTTAATTTAGATAGATTTCCCTTGATTTTTTCAATATCTGTTCCTTTCTTACCTATAACAAATCCAGGCCTTGATGTGTAAATTGTTACAAAACATTTCTTTGTTGTTCTTTCTATCATTACCTTTGAAACACCTGAGTTAACTACATTTTTTTTGATATAATTTCTTATTTTAAAATCCTCTATTAAATTATTACCAAAATCTTTTTTCTTTGCGTACCAAACGGAGTCCCAACCTCTATTAATTCCTAGTCTAAGTCCTACTGGATTAACTTTTTGTCCCATAGCTCTCCATGTTTTTTGTTTGTTCAGTTAAAATTATTGTCAAATTTGAATACGGTTTCATGATTTCGGCAGCTCTACCTTTTGCTCTAGCTCTAAATCTCTTCATAACAACTTGCTTACCGCAATAAGCTTCTTTTACAATTAGTTTATCTATATCATATTGGTAGTTATTTTCTGCGTTGGCAACTGCTGATGAAATTGTTTTTTTGATATCTTTTGATATTCTTTTGTCTGAAAATGATAGGTCTCTAATTGCTATATCAACTTTTTTTCCAACTATAGATTTTAATATAGGTTTCAATTTTCTTGTACTAGATCTAATGTTTTTATTCACTGATTTAACTATTTTTGTATCTATTTTTTTTTTCATTTTTGTCATTATTTTTTAGCTGCACCACCTTCAACTTTTGCTTTTTTATCAGCTGGAGTATGTCCAAAAAATTGTCTTGTTGGAGCAAACTCACCAAATTTATGCCCAACCATATCTTCAGATATTGTAATTGGTATAAACTTTTTTCCATTATGAATTAAAAAACTAATTCCTACAAACTCTGGAATTATTGTTGATTTCCTTGACCAAGTTTTAATTGGTTTTTTAACAGGATCATTTTTTAATTTTTCCACCTTTTTTATAAGGCTTTCTTCTACAAATGGTCCTTTCCAAATTGATCTAGCCATTAATTATGCTCTTTTCTTTTTCCTTCTTCTAATTATAAATTTATCTGTTCTTTTATTATCTCTTGTTTTTAATCCTTTGGCAGATTGTCCTGTCGGTGAAACAGGGTGTCTTCCTCCAGCTGATTTACCTTCTCCACCACCATGTGGATGATCCACTGGATTTTTTACAACTCCTCTAGTGTGAGGTCTTCTTCCAAGCCATCTTGATCTACCGGCCTTACCTATTTTAATATTTTTTTGATCTGGATTTGACAATACACCTATAGTTGCCATAGAGTTTGAATTTATTTTTCTGACCTCCCCTGATGTCATTTTTATAATTGAGTAGTTTCCATCTATACCTGATATAGAAACTGAGGTACCTGCTGATCTTGCAATTTTACCACCACCACCAGGATTGATTTCAACATTATGTATATCAATTCCTACCGGTATGTCTTTTAAGGGTAAACAATTACCTATTTTAATTTCAGAATTTGATCCGTTTTTAATTATATCACCAACCTTTATATCCTTTGGTGACAAGTAATAGCAACGCTCTCCATCCTTAAATTTAACAAGCATAATAT
The DNA here is from genome assembly GCA_902599955.1 of uncultured Pelagibacteraceae bacterium. Lineage (GTDB taxonomy): Bacteria > Pseudomonadota > Alphaproteobacteria > Pelagibacterales > Pelagibacteraceae > Pelagibacter. The sequence goes on along the minus strand of CACKHK010000039.1, from coordinate 471 downwards.
GACATGATCTATTTGGATCATATTCAATTCTTTCTACTTCAGCTGTCACATCTAATTTTTTTCTGTAAAAATCAATTTTTCTATATTTATGTTTATGTCCACCGCCATGGTTTCTTGATGTTATTCTTCCATAGTTATTTCTTCCCTTTGATGAATTGTTAGGGGAAGTCAATGATTTAAATGGTTTTCCTTTCCAAAGACCATCTCTGCTTACTAAAATAGTACCTCTTGTTGATTTTGTGTATGGTTTGAATGTTTTTAGTGCCATTTTATATTCCTGTTGTTAGGTCAATGTTTTGACCTTTTTTAAGTGTTACAATAGCTTTCTTAAATCCTTTAACTTTAACTTTTTTTCCTCTCGTTGTTTTAATTCTCATTTTTTTATTAATAATATTCACTTTTGTGACGTTTACTTTAAATATTTTCTCAATATTATTTTTTAAATTTTTTTTATTTGCCTTGGGATGAACT
>CACKHK010000038.1 GCA_902599955.1 uncultured Pelagibacteraceae bacterium | reverse complement strand
TATATACCTTTTGGTTGCAAAGATTTTGAAACAATTATTGGATCAAGTGCTCCAGATGCATTACCAAATGAAACCATGGTACCCCTTAATTTTAAACATTCAATTGATTTGTCGTAAGTTGATTTACCTACACCATCATAAACGACAGAAACACCTTTGCCATCTGTAAGTTCCATGACTTTTTTTGCAAAATCTTCTTTTGAATAGTTGATTACTTCGTCACATCCATACTTTTTTGCTATTTCTATTTTTTCCTGACTTCCAACTGTTCCAATAACTTTTAATCCTAAACTTTTTGCCCACTGACAAAAGAATTGTCCAACACCTCCTGCTGCTGCGTGAAATAAAACTGTTTCTCCCTTTTTTGGAACATATGTTTTGTGCAATAAATAAAAAGTTGTCATACCTTTTGTCATAGCACTCGATATAATTTCTAAATCAATATTATCTGGAACTTTAACAATATTTTTTGAAGGGTAATTTCTGTGTGTTGAATAAGAACCCAATGGAGCTGCAGCATAAGCAACTTTATCTCCAACCGAAAAATTAGAGACATTTGAACCTATTTCTTTAATTATACCTGCCGCTTCCAAACCAATTCCTGTAGGAAGTTGAAGAGGGTATAAACCTGATCTATGATAAGTGTCTATATAGTTTAATCCAATTGACACATGTTCTATCTGAACCTCATCAGCACCTGGTTTATCTAAAGTAATTTCCTCTAACTCTAGAACTTCAGGACCACCTGTATTTGTTACTTTAATTGATTTCATTTTTACAAAAGTAATTTTATTTTACAAATGTACCTTTATGATAATCCTCGACTGCTTGCAAGATTTCTTGTTTAGTATTCATGACAAAAGGGCCACCTCTTGCAATTTGTTCGCCTATTGGTTTTCCAGCAATCAGAAGGAACTTAGCATTAGTTGAGCCATAAACCTTAAGTTTCTCACCCATTTTTAAAAGAATTAGTTTTGAATTTTCAATTTTTTGATGCTGCTGATTCCCAATTTTTATTTCTCCTTTAATTAAATAGATAAATGAATTGTGAGTTGAGGGTAAATCAAAATTGAACTCTTTATCTTTATTTAATTCAATATCAAAATAAATAGGTTCAACATTATGTTTTTTTATAGGTCCCTCAGCTTTTCTAAATTTACCAGCTATGACTTTGACTATTTTTTCTTCATCTAGGTGAGTTTGCATCTGATCAGCATCTATGTAGATGTAGCTGGGTTTACTCATTTTTAATTTAGCTGGCATATTGATCCATAATTGAAATCCATGTAACCTACCTTCTTTCATTGCAGGCATCTCAGAGTGAATTATTCCGCTTCCTGTCTTCATCCATTGAACATCTCCTGCAGTCATTCTACCTTCACCACCTGTACTATCTTTGTGCTCAAAGTCTCCAGCCAACATATATGTTACCGTTTCTATGCCTCGATGAGGATGAGGCGGAAAACCAGCTATATAATCTTCACTATTTTCTGATCCGAATTCATCTAACATTAAAAATGGATCAAAGTAATTAGGCTCTACACCAATGCTTCTTTTTAATTTTACCCCAGCACCGTCAGATGCTGGTATAGGTTCGATAATTTGTTTAACTTCAATATTTGACATTTTATTTTAAGAATTTTTTATCTAAGCTAAAATCTTTAGTTCCATTTATGAAAATAAATAAAAACCCACCTGCTAAAGCTATATTTTTCAAAAATGATCCAAGTTGCATTTGGTCAGAAAAATCGTTGTGAAATATTACAGCTGTTGCAATACAGAATAAACTTAATAAACCAGCGGATATTTTTGCCTTATATCCTAGTATAATTAATATTGGTGCAATTATCTCAAGTATTATTGCTGGAATAATTAAAATTCCAGGCAATCCAAAGCTCTCCATCCACTCAATAGTTCCATCATAACTACCAATTTTAAAAAAACCATTGAGAAGGAACAATGCTGAAATTAAAATTCTTGCGATGAGATCTAGAATATTTGTCATAGTAATAAAGTAGTATCTTGCCTAAACAATATCAAGCAACTGTTTAAGATTATTTATTTCATTTTTTGGTGTGTAATCTAAATTATCAAAAATTGCATTGTTTCTATTGACCCAAATTGCGTTAAAACCGTAATTGCCACCTCCAGAAACGTCCCAAGTATTTGCGCTTAAAAAAGCAACTTCCTTCTCTTTAATGTTATATTTTTTAATTGGCAAATTGTAAACTTTTGAACTTGGTTTAAAAATACTTACTTCTTCTACAGATATAATATCATCAAAAATATCATTGAGATTATTTCTATTCACTAATTCATCAAGAAGAGTAGGGGTGCCGTTTGAAAGTATTGAAAGTTTATAATTTTTTTCTCTCAATAATTTCAGAGTTTCTTTTACTTCAGGGTATGGAGATAAAATTTTGTAAAGATCCAATAATTCAGTTCTCATATCTGGATTAATATTGAAAACTTTCATTGATTTATCTAGGCTATCTTCTGTTACTTTCCAAAAATCTTTATGCCTGGTCATTAAACTCCTAAGCCAAGTGTATTCTAACTGAGTGGTCCTCCAATAATTTGAGAAATTTTCCCATTTAATACCAATTTTATCTTTACACTTTTCAGCTGCAGAATTTACGTCAAATAAAGTTCCATATGCATCGAAAATTATTGCTTTAATATTTTTCATAAATTACTTTCTTGATATGAGTAATATTAGAATATTTTTCTCTGAAAGTTTATCTCTTAATTTAACTTCTTCACTTGCTAAACCACAATCACATTATTTGACGAAAGTCATGCGAGTGAAAATTGGAGAAAATTTTTCTTTGTTTAATAAAACTGGTGAATGGTTAGCCAAAATAGACAACATTTATGATGGAAAGGTAGAATTTAGCATTAAGGAACAATTAAGAAGAAAAGAAAATTCCCTGGATATTTGGTTAGCATTTTCACCTATTAAATCAAATTATTCAAATTTTATGATTCAGAAAGCTACAGAATTAGGAGTTA
>CACKHK010000037.1 GCA_902599955.1 uncultured Pelagibacteraceae bacterium | reverse complement strand
TGACAATATAATTCAAAAAATTGCTGAGAGAGAAAACTTTATAATAAGAACAGCTATAGCTGTTTTTCTAGTTATTTTAATATTTTCTTATGTTTTAAATCGATATTTTCTTAAACCAATCAAAAATCTAGTTTCTTATACAAAAATTATTAAAAACAAAAGTAAAGAAAAAGCAGATATTGAAAATGTAAAAAAAAGAAATGATGAATTAGGTATACTTTCTAAATCACTAGATGAAATGACAAATGAATTAAATAAAAGGATTGCGACAGCTGAAAACTATTCAACTGATTTACTTCATGAAATAAGAAACCCATTAGCATCTCTTAAAAGTGCTTCAGAAGTTATTTCTGATACTGATGACAAAGAAAAAAGAAATAAATTGATTAATATTGTTTCACATGATGTAGAAAGAATAGAGAGGCTTATTACGGATTATTCTCAAATGTTGAAAGATGAGGTTGTAATCTCAACTGAAAAAATGCAAAAAATTAATATAAAAGATATAGCAAATTCAGTCGTTGATGATTTTAATAATATTTATAACTCAAAGAAAAAAATAAATATAAAATTAAAATCTAATGGATCAGAACAATATTTCATTTATGGAATTAACAATAGGATAGAGCAAATAATTGCAAATTTATTAGAAAACTCAATTTCATTCAGTAGCCCAAACCAAGAGATAGTAGTTAATGTTTTTAACAATAAGGATGGAAATCCTACAATAGCAGTAATTGACGAAGGTACTGGTTTTATAGAAAAAGATACTAGTAAAATATTCAATAGATTTTACAGTAATAGACCTAAAAATTTTGGTGAACATTCTGGATTAGGTCTAAATATAGTGAAAAACTTGGTAGAATTACACAATGGTGAAATTAAAGCAGAAAATAACGTAAACAAAGGTGCAAAAGTTGAAATTATTTTTCCGGCGACTTAATGAAAAGTTGATTATTATAAATAAAGTTGTTACAAGCCGAGGCTTATGGAAGATTATAAAGTAAAAGATATCAATGAAGCAGAATTTGGAAGAAAAGAAATTTCATTAGCAGAAACGGAAATGCCAGGCTTAATGGCATTGAGAAAAGAATATAAAGGAAAACATCCTTTAAAAGGTGCGAGAATATTAGGTTGTTTACACATGACAATCCAAACAGCAGTTTTAATTGAAACTTTAGTTGATCTTGGTGCTGAAGTTAGATGGTCTTCATGTAACATTTTCTCTACACAAGACCATGCAGCAGCTGCTATTGCAAAAGCTGGAATTCCAGTATTTGCCTGGAAAGGTGAAACAGAAGAAGAATATTGGTGGTGCGTAAGACAAACTATTGAAGGTAAAAAAGATTGGAAACCAAATATGATTCTAGATGATGGTGGGGATCTCACTGCGCTTATGCACAAAGATTATAAAGATTTGATGAAAGATATAAAAGGTTTAAGTGAAGAAACTACTACAGGAGTATTGGCTCTGAAAAAAATGGAGGAACAAGGAACACTTTTAGTTCCTGCCATAAATGTTAATGACTCAGTTACAAAATCAAAATTCGATAATTTATATGGATGTAGGGAGAGCTTAGTCGATGGAATAAAAAGAGCTACAGACGTAATGATGTCAGGAAAAGTTGCTATCGTTGCAGGATTTGGCGATGTAGGAAAAGGCAGCGCGGCATCTTTAAGACAGAGTGGTGCAAGAGTAATGGTAACCGAAACTGATCCAATTTGTGCCCTTCAGGCCGCAATGGAAGGTTATGAGGTTGTATTAATGGATGAGATGATAGGTCAAGCAGATATTGTTGTAACGGCAACTGGAAACAAAGATATTGTCACAGCAGACCATATGAGAGCGATGAAAGATAGATCTATACTATGTAATATTGGACACTTCGATAATGAGATACAAGTTGATGCATTAAAAAATTATAAATGGGATGAAATTAAGCCTCAGGTTCATGAAATTACTTTTCCAGATAATAAAAGACTTATTTTGTTAGCTGAGGGAAGACTTGTAAATTTAGGTTGTGCTACAGGACACCCAAGTTTTGTAATGAGTGCTTCATTTACAAATCAAGTTACAGCCCAAATAGAATTATGGAACAACTCAGATAATTATGAGAATAAAGTATACGTTCTTCCTAAACATTTAGATGAGAAAGTCGCTAGATTACACTTAGAAAAAGTTGGAGCTAAATTGACACCTTTATCTAAGGATCAAGCGGATTACATAAGTGTTAAGGCTGAAGGACCATACAAGCCAGATGCTTATCGCTACTAAACGTGGCAAAATCAACATATCAGAGGAAAAGGATACCAAATCTGTAGCTGAGAAATTTTCTAAATTAATAAAAAAAGGCGATTTTATAATATTTAGTGGTAATTTAGGTGTCGGAAAAACAACCTTTATTAAATACATAATAAATTGTCTACAAAAGGCGAATAAACAAAAAATATCAGAAGTAACAAGTCCAACATTTACCATTACTAATGAGTATAAAATTAAAAAAACATTAATAAAACATTATGATCTTTACAGAATTAAAAATAAAAAAGATTTAACTAATTTAGGTATTCAAGAAAATTTAAAAGATCAAATCACCTTTGTCGAATGGCCAGAAATATTAAAAAAAATTAAAATAAAAAATAGTACAAGTTTAATATTTGAATATAAAAAAAATTATACCGAGCGTTATCTATCCATTATTTCAAAAAATAAAAAATTATTAAATGAAATTAAATAAATTAAAAAAATTGTCAGGTGATGCATCATTTAGAAATTTTTACAGAGGTAAAAATAGTATAGTTGTTTATTGTATTAAGAATAAAAAAAGTAACTTACTATATTATGATGCTATCAATAAAATATTAATTAAAAACAAAGTGATAGCTCCTTCACTAATATCTCAAAATTATATAGAAAATTATGTGGAAATAGAAGATTTTGGAGATTTAACAGTTTTTAAAAAATTTAAAAAAAAATCAACTAACAAAAAAATTTATTATAAAAAAATTTTAGACTTACTATTAAAAATAAAAAAAATAAAAATTAAAAGTCAAAAAACAT
>CACKHK010000036.1 GCA_902599955.1 uncultured Pelagibacteraceae bacterium | reverse complement strand
TATGGTGTTGACTTTAAAGGAGGAACTTTAATTGAATTAAGAACAAATGATAAAACTAATAATATAACTATGATCAGAGATAGTTTTAATCAAATGAATTTGGGAGACGTGTCAGTTAAAAAATTTGGTAATGAAACAGATTTTATTGTTAAATTTGAAAAACAAAATTCAAACGATCCAAAATTTATTAAAGATATTCAAAACAAATTATCCAGTTCTATAGGTGATGTCGATTTTAGAAGAGTAGAAAACGTTGGACCCAAAGTAAGTTCAGAACTTCTTAAATCTGGAATTATTGCAATAAGCTTATCTTTAGCTGCAATGTTGTTGTATATTTGGATTAGATTTGAGTGGCAATTCAGCTTAGGAGCAATATTAGCAATATTTCATGATGTAATTATAACATTAGGAATATTCTCTATTTTCTCTTTAGAAATTAATTTATCAATAGTGGCCGCTGTATTAACTATAGTTGGATACTCAATGAATGATACAGTTGTTATATTTGATAGAGTAAGAGAAAATTTAAGAAAGTATTCAGATATTAAAATTTTTGAATTAACAAATATTTCTATTAATGAAACATTATCAAGAACAATAATTACTTCAGCAACTACTCTTCTAGCTTTATTATCCATATATTTATTTGGTGGTGAAATTCTTAAAGGTTTTTCTTTAGCTATGATTTTAGGTGTAATATTTGGAACATATTCATCAATATATATAGCTAATCCAGTTTTGGTTGCACTAAACGTAAGCCAAAGAACAATTGTTAAAGAAGAAAAAGATTAATATAAGTTTTGAGCTACAACCATCGATAACAACATTGGCAATGATAGCAAAGTATTCGTTCTAGAAAATAACATTGCAGTTTTTGCTGATTTTGCCTTAACATCTGGTTCAACCGTTACAATACCCAAAGCTTTTTTTTGGTTAGGCCAAATAACAAACCAAACATTAAAAGCCATGATTATACCAAGCCACATACCAATTCCAATTGCTGTAGCTTTACCACCTCCTGATCCAATTCCGAGGGCCATAGCTTGATGAACATATCCGTTTATATAAGCCAATATAAGTCCAGATATTACTGTGAATAAAGCTGCCCATCTAAACCAAAATAGTGCTGCTGGTGCAATCACTTTCCCAATAGCTGGTTTTTGCTCATCTGGAATTTTAGCCATGTTAGGTATTTGTACAAAATTAAAATACCAAAGTAATCCTATCCACATGATGGCTACAATTACATGTATGTATCTAAATAACCAACTCCAAAAAACTAAATCGAAATCAAAACCACCGTTTCCAAAATACAAACCAAGGAACAGTAAAATTGATAGAGCCAAAGAAACGTGGATAGTTTTTGATAAAGATTGAAGAATCGATGTCATGTATTAATATTTTATATCATTTTTAAATATTTTTTAAGCTGTTTTTTTAAATTTATTATCGAGCAAAGGTTTTAAAAATTTACCTGTATAACTATCTTTAACATTAATAATTTCCTCAGGTTTACCCTCTGCTATAATATTTCCACCTTTCACTCCACCATCAGGACCCATATCAACAATATAATCAGCTGTTTTTATTACGTCTAAATTGTGTTCAATTACAACAACTGTATTTCCAGTTGCAACAAAAGTATGGAGTATTTCTAATAATTTTTTAATATCATGTTGATGTAATCCAGTAGTCGGTTCATCCAAAATGTAAATAGTTCTTCCTGTTGATCTTTTAGATAATTCTTTTGCTAGTTTTATTCTTTGAGCCTCACCACCAGAAAGAGTAGTTGCTTGTTGACCAATTTTTATATAGCCCAATCCAACTTTTTTGAGTGTTAATAATTTAGTCTTTATATTTGAAATATTTTCAAAATACTCACAGCCTTCGTCCACAGTCATATTTAAAACATCTGCAATACTTTTATCTTTAAATTTAATCTCTAATGTTTCTCTATTGTATCTTGTACCTTTGCATTCATCACAAGTGATGTATACATCTGGCAAAAAATGCATCTCGTAGGTTATTACTCCGTCACCTTCACAAGCTTCACAACGTCCACCTTTAACATTAAAAGAAAATCTTCCAGGCTTATAACCTCTACTTTTTGCCTCTGGCAAATTAGTAAACCAATCCCTAATCGGCCCAAAAGCACCGGTGTAAGTTGCAGGATTTGATCTTGGAGTTCTTCCAATTGGTGATTGATCAATATCAATAATTTTGTCTACTAATTCAATTCCTTTAAAACCTCTAAATGGTTTAGGTATTTTTCTTGATTTATTATTATTTAAAGTAAGGTTTAAAGCATTGTAAAGTGTTTGAAGTATTAAAGTAGATTTACCACTACCAGATACACCAGTAACACAAGTGAAACTTCCTAATGGGATTTTAAGATTCACGTTGTTTAAATTATTACCACTTGCACCATTAATTTCTAAAAATCTACCATTTTTTGCTAATCTTCTATTACGTGGGATAGGTATGTAGCTCTTATTTGATAAGTATCTACCAGTAATACTTTTATCATTATCAAGAATATCTTTGTATGAACCTTGTGCAATTACTTCTCCACCTTTATTTCCAGCTTCAGGTCCAAGGTCAATTATATGGTCAGCATTTTCCATCGTTTCAGTATCATGTTCAACCACAATTACTGTATTCCCCAGGTCTCTTAATCTTTTTAATGCATTAATTAACTTTACATTATCTTTTTGGTGCAAACCTATAGAGGGTTCATCAAGAACATATAACACACCAGTTAATCCAGATCCTATTTGAGATGCTAATCTAATTCTTTGAGCTTCACCTCCTGACAAAGTTCCAGACTCTCTAGATAATGTTAGGTAATCAAGTCCAACATTTAACAAAAAGTTTAATCTTTCGTTAATTTCTTTAAGTATGTGTTGTGCTATTTTTAATTGCCTTTTATCTAATTTGGTTTCAAGCGATTTAAACCACTCTTTTGCATCGTAAATTGATTTTTCTGTAACTTCACTAATATTAAGTTCATTAATTTTTACACATAAAGCTTCATCTTTTAATCTGTGTCCATTACACCTTTCACATTTTGTATCAGATTGATATTGTGAAATTTCTTCTCTTTTCCAATCACTATCAGTTTCTAAAAACCTTCTTTCAAGATTATTTACTACACCCTCAAATGTTTTTTTATGAGAATATTTTTCATATCCATCATCATAAGAAAATTTTATTTCCTCATCGTCTGAGCCAAAAAGAATTACATCTTTAATTTTTTTTGGTAATTTTGACCATCTATCATTTAATGAAAATCCATAA
>CACKHK010000035.1 GCA_902599955.1 uncultured Pelagibacteraceae bacterium | reverse complement strand
CAATGTTTAGCAATTATGAGAAACTTTCAATGTGATAATTGTATAGATATTTTTCCATGGTTTAGGAAATTTTTATCCAGTATGGACTGTGATTTTGTTATAAAAATAATAACTAATGGAACAGAAAAACAACAAAAAAATAAAATAAATTCAATAAATTTTAATTGGCCAAAAGATTTAATCGAAGTTGTTTATGCTTCTTCAATAGCTCCAAAACCTGAAAAATTATCTTTTTTTAATTTAAAAGGTTCGGAAAATTTTATTTCACCAATATATATAGGAGACTCTTCATCAGACGAGTTGTTTGCTAAGAATTTGGACATAGAGTTTTACAATGTAAAAAATATTGTTTGATTATAGTGGCAATATGAAAATTTTAATTTATCTTGAAACTAGTATATCAAAGAATTTTGTTTATTATTATGAGTATTTTTAAGAATGAATTATTTTACTTGTATAAAAAATAAATAGAGAATTAAATAGATTATGAATAATAAATTCGATTACAAAAATGTTTTTATTCATGAGACTTCCTATATAGATGAGAATGTGGAAATTGCAGAAGGTACTAAGATTTGGCATTTTAGCCATATTCTAAAAAATTGTAAAATCGGTAACGAATGTTCATTTGGACAAAATGTTGTGGTAGGACCAAATGTTAAAATAGGGAATAAAGTAAAAATACAAAACAATGTTAGCGTATATGAAGGTGTTACTTTGGAAGATGGTGTTTTTTGTGGTCCTTCTTGTGTTTTCACAAATGTTAATAATCCGAGATCAGAAATATCACGAAAAGATGAATATCGTAAAACTCTTATTAAACGAGGTACTACACTAGGAGCAAATTGCACAATAATTTGTGGAGTTACCATAGGCCAATTCGCTTTCATAGGAGCAGGTTCAGTGATCAATAAGAATGTTCTCCCTTATGCGTTGATCGCTGGTGTTCCAGGAAAACAAATTGGCTGGATAAGTGAGCATGGGGATAAATTAGATTTACCGCTTACTGGGAATGCTGAAACAATTTGTAAATATACTAAACAAATATATAAATTAAAAGATGGTCATTTGTTTCTTGAAGATTAGTTATGATAATAAATTTTTCTAATTTACAAATTCAATACCAAAAATATAAAAAAAGAATAGATGCTAATTTAGAGATAATTTTAAATAAATCTAATTATATATTAGGAGAAGAAGTTGAATTGCTTGAGAAACAACTAGAAAAATTCACAGGTGCAAAATTTGCTATAACATGTTCATCTGGAACAGATGCGCTTTTACTTTCCTTAATGGCAATAGGTATAGAGCCAGATGATGAAATTATCACTACACCTTTTACGTGGATATCCACCTCAGAGATGATTTCCCTTTTAAAAGGTAGGCCAGTATTTGTTGATATTGAACCAGACACATATAATATAAATACTGAGTTAATTGAGTCTGCTATTACAAAAAAAACTAAGGCAATTTTACCAGTAAGTCTTTATGGTCAACCTTCAAACATGGACGATATCCAAACTATTGCTAATAAATATAATTTAAAAGTTATAATAGATGGTGCTCAAAGTTTTGGTTCAACTTATAATAAAAAGTCAGATAGTAATTTAGGAGATATATCAATTACGAGTTTTTTCCCTTCAAAACCTTTAGGCTGTTACGGAGACGGAGGAGCAGTCTTTACAAATAACGAAGTGTATGCAAAAAAAATTGGACAACTTAGAGTACATGGTCAAAATAGACGATTCTATCACAAATACATTGGAATAGGAGGACGATTAGATACCATACAAGCTGCTATCTTGTTAGCAAAACTACCATTTTTTCCAAAGGAATTACAAGACCGTCAAAGAGTGGCTGATAGATATACAAAACATTTGTCACAATTTGCAAATATTCCAGTTATTAGACCAAATAGATCAAGTTCTTGGGCGCAGTATACATTAAAGGTTAATAATAGAGATGAATTACGAGGTAAGCTAAAAGACAAAGGAATACCTACGTCAATTTTTTATCCTGTCCCTCTTCATCTTCAGGAGTGTTTTAAATATTTAAATTATAACAAAAATGACTTCAAAGTTTCCGAGAATGCCTCTGATCAAGTTTTAAGTATTCCTATGAATCCATTTTTGACTAATGACCAAATAGATTATGTTGCAACTAATTTAAGAGAGAATATCAAGTGAAAAATCTATTAAATTAATATTTCAATTGGTTTTAAAATTAAATGATAAATAAACTTAAAAATTCAAAAGTTCTAATTACGGGAGCATCTGGTTTTATCGGTAGTTTCTTTTTAAAGGAAATTTTAAAAGAACCTGTAAGTGAAGTCATTATTTATGATAATTTTACAAGAGGAAAAATTGAAAATATAAAAGATAGTTTAAGAGACTCTAGATGTAATATCTTTCCATCTGGTGGTGATATAAGAGAAATAGATGTGTTAGATAAAGCTATGAAAGATGTGGATTATGTTTTCCATTTTGCTGCGATGTGGCTATTACACTGTAAAGATTTTCCTAGAACTGCTTTTGATGTAAATATTACTGGTACTTTTAATATTTTAGAGGCTTGTGTAAAACATAAAGTAAAAAAATTAGTTTATAGTTCATCTGCATCAGTTTATGGTGATGCCCTTCAAGTTCCAATGAAAGAAGATCATCCTTTTAATAATAAGAATTTTTATGGCGCAACAAAAATTGCAGGTGAGGCTATGTGTACTGCCTATAATGATCGATATGGTTTAGAGATAATTGGTCTTAGATATATGAATGTATATGGACCAGGTCAAGACCAAAACTCTGCATACAGTGGAGTTGTTCCTGTTGTTTTGAATAAAATAGATAAAAATGAAGCACCAACAGTTAATGGTGATGGTAGTCAAGCCTATGATTTTATTTATGTTGAAGATGTTGCGAGATCTAACATTTTAGCAGCAAAATCTGATATTAAATTAGGGTACTATAATATTGGAACAGAAGTACAAACAACTATTAAAGAACTGTGTAACATTATATTGAAATTAAAAAACTCAAATCTAAAGATTAATTATTTACCTTATAATTCTGATGATGCTAGGCAGTTTGTGCAAAGTAGAATTGGTTCAAGACAAAAAGCTGAGCTAGAGCTGAGTTTTAAATATAGATTTACCTTGGAAGATGGACTTAAAAAATTGATAAAATGGAGAGAAAAAGGCGTTCATGACAAGTAAAATGAGATCTAAATATTATCAAGATGACTTTGTTGAAAAAAATTACAAAAAAATTTTAAAAAAAATTAATAACAAAACTGTTTTCTTTGATGAAATTAAAGGTAAAAAAAAATTTACCTTATGGCGACATGATGTAGATT
>CACKHK010000034.1 GCA_902599955.1 uncultured Pelagibacteraceae bacterium | reverse complement strand
AATTTAATTCTTGCTTTAATTTCATCAAAAAGTTTTTTTTGAATATCTTTTGTATCTCTCATTTGATTTGTAAAATATTCATTTTCATCTTCTAAATACTTTCTTACATCTGGCAAAAGTTTTGAACTATCTTTTAGAACTTCTAAAATATTTGATTGATGTATCCAGCTATAATCATCTGTCCAATTCTTGTTGTGACAAGATTTTATTTCAGGTTTCTTCTCAAGCTGTGGTAGTTTCATATTTAATTAATTAATATATGAATATTTTTTTTATAACACTTATCATTTTTGTCGTTGTATATGTTCTTCTAACGTGGTTTGCTAGAACTTCCGCAAAAAAAATTTCAAGATTTATAAGAATATTAATTATTCTTTCTGCAATAGTGTTAGCAATAGTAATGGCATATGCAGGAAGATATATTTTTTCATTGCCATTTGTACTTGCAATATTGCCATTAATTAAAACAAAGGCAGGAATATCTTTATTTCAACTTTTGAGGTTATGGGGACTTTTTAGGGTCTTAAGAAATTCAGGAAGATTCAATTTTAATAACTTTAATCAGTCTGTAAATAAACAGAGTATGTCTCTAGATGAAGCTTATCGAATTTTAAATTTAAAAACAAATATTAAATATACAAAAGACCAAGTAATGAAATCTTACAAATCTATTATGAAAAAAATTCATCCAGATGTAAGTCCTGAACTGACTAGGCTAGCTTCTATAGTTAATGAAGCTAAAGATATAGTATTAAAAAATTTAATTTAATTTTTTTAATTCAAGAATCTTATTAATTACCTTTTCTACGCTAATTTGGTTAGGTTTAAAATTACTATCATGATCAATTTCATCGACTGAAATACCCTCAGGTAAAATACGAAATTGATTAACACTATAATCGGTATATGCTTTTGGGGTATCAAGCATTATTACAATACTTGGAATTTTTAGTTGAGAAGTAATATGATGTCCGAATGAGTCATTGCCAACATACATGTTACAATGTGCTAATATTGGTATAAGTTGTTTAATTGACATATCGTGAAGTGATAAGCAGTTTTTATTAATTAATTTACTTATGATTAAATTTGGTATTTCTATTTCTTCCTTACCGCATAGTAAATAAAAATAAAAATTTCCAATTAGGTTTAATTTATTTATTAAATCTGAATAATTTTTTATACCCCACCTAGTGGTTGGGCCTGATGAGCCTACACCAAGAACAATTTTAAATTTATCTTTTTGAATTAATTTTTTTCCAATCTCTTTATTTTTTTTTGAAATAAAGAAAACAGTTTCACTTGGGCAACTATTTAAATCTAAACATTTAGCTGTAAAATCTTTTGCAGCTTCAACTAGATGTAAATTTTTTTTTTTAAAATTTTTGTAGTACATGATCTCTTTAATTCCAGATATTTTTGCCGCAAGGTAAATTCTTTTACCTGGATAATAAATAAATAATTTGTCTAAATTTAATTTTCTTAAAAAATTAGATAAATAAAATATATTAAGTATGGTTTTCTTTTTTTTTTCAAATATAATAATCTCATTTATTAAGGGATCGTCCTCTAAAGCTTCTTTAAGTTTGTTACATTGAGTAATTATATTTATAGGTCCGTATTTTTTTGCTATTTGATGACAATAGCTTAAATGTAATAAATTTGATCCAAGTCCAACAAAATTTAAAAAAACACCAATTTTCATTATATTTTAAGAAAAAAAATTTATTTTATTCATTATATAATTATAATACTTTTAAAAATTATTTATGAGTGAAATTAAAGGAATATATGCTGCAAGTTTATCAATATTAGATAAAAGTCTTGCTTTAGATGTTAAAAATACTATCAAACACGCAGAAAATGTAATTGATTCAGGCTGTCATGGTGTAGTTTTCTTTGGAAGCACTGGGCAGTCTCAACTAATATCCTTAAGTGAAAAAATTCAATTGATAAATGAGCTACCTAAAAGTAAGCACAAAAATAAATTTTTAATTGGAACAGGTCTTAATTCTTTGATTGATACGATAAATATGATGAAAATATCTAAATCGATTGGTTTTAGTAATTTTTTAATTATGCCCCCAGCTTATTATAAGTATGGAGATGAAGATGTGATTAATTTCTATTCTAGAATTATCAATGAGATTAATGAGTGTAAAATAATTTTATATAACTTTGAGAAGCTTTGTGGATATAGATTTAGTGTTCAATGTGTTGAAAAGCTGGTAAAAAAATTCCCAAGCCAAATCGTTGGAGTTAAAGATAGTAGTTATAATTTATTCGAAACTCTCAAAATAAAAAATTTTTCAATATTTCCTGGATCTGAAGCAAAATTGTTAAAAGGATTAGAATTAGGATGTCATGGTGTTATTACTGCAACAACAAACATTACTGGTCACTTAGCAAGGAAAATTTATGACAATTTTTACAGTAATAAAGATTTATCATCAAATCAAAACCTTTGTAATGTTAGAAATTCTTTTGATAAATACAATTTAATTTCATGTCTTCATACTTTAATGGCAGAAAAAAATTCAATTTATGAAAATCTTTTGCCTCCATTAAAATTATTAGATGAAATAGAAAAAAAAGATTTATTATTAAATCTAGAAAAACTTAATTTTAACATGAAGATATTAAAAGCAGCGTAAAATGAGTTTAGTAAGTTTTTTAAATAATTTATTTACACATGATGGCTTCGAACTTTTAGACTCAAATTCTAAAAAGTATGTGATTGGAAAACCAATAAAAGAAAAACCAATTGTAATAAAACTACTCGATCAAAAATTAATGCAAAAATTGCTCATAAATCCTGATCTATATTTTGGGGAAGCTTATATGGATGGGTCTTTAGTAATAGAAAATGGTACACTTACTGAGTTCCTAGAATTAGCTTTTAAAAATATTGGTAGAGGAAATATAAATTCTTATGGAGCAATTATTAAAAAAATAAGAGGTACATTTGGATATATTACAAATATAAATAAAATAGTTAAATCAAAAGAAAATGTTGCGCATCATTATGATATATCTGAAAAACTTTATGATTTATTTTTAGATGAAAATAGACAATACTCTTGTGCTTACTTTAAAAATGATGATGATACGCTTGAACAAGCACAAAATAATAAAATACATCATATTGTAAAAAAATTAAATATTCAGCCTAATCAAAAAGTTTTAGATATTGGTTCAGGGTGGGGAACATTAGCACTAGCAATAGCAAAAGAAACAAATGCTCAAGTTACAGGCATTACATTGTCAGAAAATCAATTCGAATACAGTATGAATAAAGCTAAAGAAATGAATCTATCTAATCAAGTAGACTTTAAACTTATTGACTACAGACAATTAAATGACAAGTTTGATAGAGTAGTTAGTGTTGGAATGTTTGAGCATGTTGGTAGAAATTTTTATAAAACTTATTTCAATACAGTCTTTAAACTTTTGAATGAAAAAGGAATTGCTTTAATTCATACAATTGGTTCTTCTATGCCACCAAGAGATCCACAACCATGGATACAAAAGTATATTTTTCCTGGTGGTTATACACCTAGCTTAAGTGAGATTGCAAAACCTATTGAAAGATCTGGACTAATTGTTTCTGATATAGAGGTCTTAAGGGTGCACTATGCTCATACCCTCAGGAACTGGAAGGAGAGGTTTCTATCTAAAAAAGATACTGTTTTAAACATGTTTGACGAAAAATTTTTTAGAATGTGGGAATTTTACTTGGCTAGTTGTGAAATGGCATTTAAATGGGGTGATCAGGTTGTATTTCAGTTACAATTATCAAAAGATAATATATCTGTTCCTA
>CACKHK010000033.1 GCA_902599955.1 uncultured Pelagibacteraceae bacterium | reverse complement strand
CCACCAGATGTGATAACCTTATCACCTCTTTTAAGAGCTTCTACCATTGCTTTGTGATCTTTAACTTTTTTTTGTTGAGGTCTAATTAGGAAAAAATAGAAAATAACAAAGATTAAAATTAAGGGTATAAATTGTCCAATTCCAGCGTCCATAACGTATATAATTAATTAAGGCTATTTATCTTATCTATAATTTAATCTCAACTCTTAATTGACAGAAATTTTGTCTATATTTGGCATATATGGCTTTAATACCTCAGGTATTATTATTGAACCATCTTGAGTTTGATAATTTTCCATTATTGCTATCATTGTACGTCCAACTGCCAATCCGCTACCATTTAATGTTCCTAAAAACTCTTTAGAATTGTTTTTATCTTTGTATCTTGCTTTCATCCTTCTTGCTTGGAATGATCCACAAGAAGAACAACTAGAAATTTCTCTATATCTATTTTCAGAAGGGAGCCAAACCTCAATGTCATACGTTTTTTCGGCGCTAAAACCCATATCACCAGTACATAAAATGATTTTCCTATATGGAAGTTTTAACTCATCTAAAATCATAGTAGCTGCATTAGACATACGCTCTAACTCCTCAGCACATTTATCATTTTCAATTATGCTAACTAATTCAACTTTATAAAACTGATGTTGTCTAATCATACCTTTTGTATCTTTGCCGTAACTGCCTGCTTCTTTTCTAAAACATGGAGTTGAAGCAACAACTCTAATTGGTAGATCATCCTTATTTATAATTTGGTTTTTTACTATATTCGTTAAAATAACTTCTGCAGTTGGAATCAAAAACTTTCTTCCTTCATCTGCATTTAATTTGATTTCAAATTGATCATTTTCAAATTTTGGTAATTGCCCAGTTCCATACATAGTCTCCGCCGTAGCTATTAATGGAGGTGATATTTCTGTGTAACCATTTTTTTGTGTATGAGTATCAATCATAAAATTTGATAGAGCTCTTTCTAGTTGAGCTAATTGTTTTTTTATAAATACAAACCTAGAGCCTGTGGTTTTTGTGGCTAAATCAAAATCAAGCATATTCATATTTTCACCTAATTCGAAGTGGGTTTTTGGTTTAAAATCAAACTCTTTAATTTCACCTTTTTTTTCAATCTCTACATTAGCATTTTCATCTTGACCAATTGGAACATCGCTTAAAGGTAAGTTTGGTATTGATGACAATATGCTATCAATTTGGCTCTGCAAGTTTGATTGATTTTTGTTAATTTCTTCAATTTTAACTGAAAGTTCTTTTGATTTTTCAAATAATTTTTGGTCTTTAGATTTTGAAATAGTTTTTTTTTCCATTTCAAGTGTTTCTTTTTCCTGGATAAGCTTTCTATTCTTTTCATCAAGACTTATAATATTATCAAGATCTGTATCGATGTTACGATTTTTAAGTTTTTCCTTAAAATTATTAAAGTCTTTTCTTATATCTTTAATATTGTGCATTTTTTTCTTCTAATTTCTTTTCAATTATTCCTACTGATATTATTGATAATTCATATAAAATTAATAATGGAATTCCCAAACCTATTTGAGTAATTGGATCAGGAGGTGTTAGTACTGCAGCTGCTGCAAATATAATAACAACCACATATTTTCTTCTCTCTTTAAGAAAAGTTGAGTTAACAGCACCAATTCTGGCCAATAAACTTAATATTACTGGTAATTGAAAACTTAATCCAAATGCAAAAATAAGCTTCATAACTAATGATAAATATTCGTTAACTTTAGCCTCCAGTTGTATAGGTAAATTTGTAGCTGCACCTAAACTTTCAAAAGATAAAAAAAACTTTATAGCAAGTGGCATTATCAAATAATAAACAAGCATGCCACCAAGTAAAAATAAAATAGGAGTTACTACAAGATATGGCATTATAGCTTTCTTTTCATGGTTATAAAGACCAGGAGCAATAAATTTCCAAATTTGAATTAGTATAAATGGGCTTGTAACAAAAAATGCTGTAAAAAAAGAAACTTTTAAATATGTTAAAAATGTTTCTTGAAGAGCAGTAAATATCAATCTTCTGTTCGCATCGTCATCTTTTACTGCATTTGCATATGGTTCTACAAGAAAACCATAGATGTATTCAGAAAAATAATAACAAATTACAAAGAGAACTGCTAAAAATATCAAAGAATTAATTAATCTTTTTCTTAACTCTGTTAAATGACTTATAAAACTTCCTTCTTTATCTTTACTCATCTTTATTCTTTTTTTGATTTTCAGATTTAGGTTTTTCTTCAATATCAGCACTTAAAGTTTCATTTGTTAAATCACTTACTTGTCCTTGGACATCTCTAACATATCTTTTTGCTGAACCTATCCATGAACCAATTTTTTTTAGCATAAAAGGGAAATCTTTTGGGCCTACAACAATTATTGCAATCGAAACAATTATTAAGATTTCTAACCAGCCAATTGATGGCATTTTTTACTCTTTGTTATTTGAGTCTTGATTGTCTGAAATATTTTTATTTTGGCTATCATCATTAACATCTGTAGCCATTCCCTTTTTAAAACTTTTGATACCCTTTGCTACATCACCCATCAAGCTGGATATTTTGCCTCTACCAAATAGTAGAACAACTAAGATTACTACAATTGCAATTTGCCAAAAACCTATACTCATAAATTGCTTATAACCCTATTATTGGTTATTTAAAAGTGAATTTTTAGGTTTCGTCTGTTTTAAGTGTACTGCTTAACATTTCATCAATATCAGAATATATATTTTCCTTTTTATCTACTTGTTTTTCTTTGAAAAATTTGCCTGTTCCAAAGATTGATGCATCAACACTTGAAGTATCAATTAAACCTGCTGAACCTAATTCATTGACAGTTGGTAGATCTGATAATTTTTGAAGATTAAAATGACTCAGAAATTCGTCTGTTGTCCCATATTGTATTGGCTTACCTGGAACATTTTTTCTACCCTCGTGTTTAACCCAATTTAATTCCATTAAAATTTCTAAAGTGTTTGTTCCAAATGCAACACCTCTAATTTCCTCAATTTCAGATCTTGTGACAGGTTGATGATAAACAATGATTGCAAGTGTTTCTATCGCAGCTCTAGATAATTTTTTTTCAACTGTCTTTTGTTCTGACATTAAAGATGATAAATTTACTGCTGTCCTAAAAGACCATTTATTTGAAATACAAATTAGATTAATGCCTCTTTTGGAGTAAAAATCCTTTAGGTTTTCTAATGATTGTTGAATGTCAGTTGGTTTTGATAATTTAGACTCAATCGTTTCTACTGATAGAGGTTCTGCGGCAGCAAATATAATAGCCTCAATTTCTCTTTCTACTTCAGTAAGTTTAGTTGGAAATTTTACAATATTATTTTTTTTTATTTTATTCATTAATTTTCCTTAATAAAAATATCATCAAATAATTCTTTTTGTTTCAATGATACATTGCCTTCTTTAACTAATTCTAATGATCCTGCAAATATACCAGCTTTACCTGTTTTTTTTAAATTAGGAGAATTTTTGAAACCCGATGGAACTAACTCTGAAATATTTTTCCATTCATTAAGATTTCCAAAAAACTCTTTAATTCTTTTAATGGCATCTTCAGTTGTAAAAACAGGTAGTTTAGGAATATTCATAGTATGAAAATCTTTTGTCATAACAATTCCTGAATATGCCTTCAATAACTCAAATAAAGTTAAAGAAACTTTTTTGTCATAAATATACTTAACGCCGCTTTTAGAGCCACGCATAAAAATATCTCTTCCTAATCTTTTTCTGTTTAACATTTGTGAAGACAATAGCCTTATCAGCTCTAATTTTTTTAATTGCAATTTAAGTTTTTCAGCTACCTCAAGTGCTTTAAATTCATCTTCCATTGTTTCAGGAAGTAATAATTTAGACTTTAAATAAGTGAGCCAAGTAGCCATCAATAAATATTCGGATGCAATTTCGAGATTTAAGTTTTCCTTTTCAGTGATATATTTGTGAAATTGA
>CACKHK010000032.1 GCA_902599955.1 uncultured Pelagibacteraceae bacterium | reverse complement strand
TCTCCAGTTGATATTTGATAAAGATTAAATTTTTTTGAAATATTAATAGCTTGTGTACCTTTTCCTGCTCCCGGTGGTCCAAATATTATAACATTCACTTTTATACTATCTACCAAATTTAGTTTTCTTAATAAGTTGCTCATATTGAGAACTCATCAATCGTGTTTGGACTTGTGTGACAGTATCAATTGCTACAACAACAACAATTAGAACTGATGCTCCTCCTAAGTAAAATGGTATAGGATAATTTGCAATAAGGAATTCTGGCATTAAACAAACAAGTGTCAAATATAAAGCTCCGATTGTTGTTAACCTTGTTAATATAGTATCTATATAGATTGCTGTACTTTCTCCTGGTCTTATCCCTGGAATAAAACCACCATACTTTCTTAAATTTTCAGCTGTTTCATTTGGATTAAAAGTAATTGATGTATAAAAGAATGTAAAAAAAATTATACCAGACGCATATAATATCATATACAGCGGTTGTCCCTGGGAAAAATACGATGATATATTTAAAAATATTTCATTTTGTGAAACATTAAAATTCGAAAAAGTTACTGGTAACAATAGAAGTGCTGAAGCAAATATTGCTGGTATAACACCAGCAGAATTAATTTTTAGAGGTAAATGAGATGATTCACCACCATACATTTTGTTGCCCATTTGTCTTTTTGGGTAATTAATAAGTATTTTTCTCAATGCTCTTTCCATAAATACTATAAATAAAATTGTTAATACCAATAAAACAAATATAAAAATAATCATTAAAGTGGAAATTGCACCTGTTCTTCCTAACTCAAAAGTTGTTACTAATGCTCTAGGTATTTCAGCAACGATCCCAGAGAATATTATTAATGATATACCATTACCAATACCTCTTTGGGTAATTTGCTCTCCTAACCACATTAAAAATATTGTCCCTGCTACAATTGTTGTTACCGTTGAAATTTTGAAAAAAACTCCAGGATTAATTACTAAATCAGCTGAGGACTCTAGTCCTACGGCAAGTCCATATCCTTGAACTGTAGCTAACAAAACCGTCCCATATCTTGTTATTTGTGTAATCTTTTGTCTTCCAATTTCGCCCTGTGCTTTGAGATTTTTAAAATAGTCAGTAACGCCTGTAAGTAACTGAATAATGATAGAGGATGATATATATGGCATTATTCCAAGAGCAAATATAGCCATTCTACTTACCGCTCCACCAGCAAAGACATTAAACATTCCCAATAGGCCTTTCTGGTTGCCATCCATCATTATTTTTAATTGTTCTGGATCTATTCCTGGTAAAGGAACAAACGTTCCTAATCTATAGATGGCGAGTATAAATATCGTAAAAATGATCCTGTTTCTTAAATCATTTGTTTGTGATGACTCACTCATTTTATTTTAAATTTTTAATTTTAAGCACTCCACCATTTTTTTCTATCTTATCTTTTGCTGCAATTGATGAATAATCTGCTTCAATATTAATTTTAGATTTCAAAGTTCCGTTAGCTAGAATTTTATACTTTAAGTATGATTTATTAATTATTTTATTTTTTTTTAAGCTTTCGAGATTAATCTGATCCTGAGGATCTATTTTCTTGTTGTTAACAAAGTTTTGCAATTGGTCTAAATTTATTTTAGCAATTTTATTTTTATTTATTGGGTTAAAGCCTCTTTTTGGTAATCTTCGGTAAAGGGGCATTTGTCCTCCCTCAAAACTTTTTATGGCTACTCCAGACCTTGATTTCTGGCCCTTTACACCTCTGCCTGATGTTTTTCCTTTCCCGGATCCGATTCCACGACCAAGTCTTTTTTTGGGAGCTTTTACTTTTACATTATTATTTAAAAAATTCATTATCCTCTTTTCTCTATTATTTCTGAAATTTTCTTATTTCTTAATAATGAAATATTTTTTGGTGAATTTTGATTTGAAAGTGCTTTCATACATGCTCTTATTACGTTGTGAGGATTTGCAGTTCCAAGAGATTTAGCAACAATATCTTTTATGCCCAGAACTTCACATACGGCTCTTACTGCTCCACCAGCAATAATCCCTGTACCTTTTGGTGCCGCTCTTAGTTTAATTTTTCCAGCACCGTCTTTTCCAAATATGTCATGATGTATTGTTCTTCCTTCTCTTAATGGAATCTGAACAAGATTTCTTCTTGCAAGTTCATTTGCTTTTTTTATAGCGTCTGGTACTTGTTTTGCTTTAGCGTGTGCGACTCCTATTTTCCCATTTTGATTCCCCACAACTACCAATGCAGAAAAACCAAACCTTCTACCGCCTTTTACCACTTTAGTTATTCTGTTTATGTGAACTAATTTTTCTACAAATTCAGTATTTTTTTCCATATTTTAAAATTCCATTCCATTTTTTCTTAATTCATCCGCTAATAATTTTACTCTTCCATGATACTTGTATGAACCTCTGTCAAAATAAACTTTTGTTATTTTCATGTCTTTAGCCTTTTTAGCAAGTTCCTCTGCAATGATTGTTGACATTTGTTTTTTATTAGCTTTTTGAGATTTAATGTTTTTTGTATTTGATGAAGCTGACAAAATTGTAATATTTTTCACATCATCAATTATTTGCACACTAATATTTTTAATAGATCTATATACACTTAGTCTGTACCTATCTTTTGAAGATACCTTTTTCATTTTATTTCTAATTCTGAATTTTTTTCTTTCTATTTTTGTAATTTTCATTATTTCTTCTTACCTTCTTTTCTTAAAATATATTGACCCTGCTCTTTGATACCTTTTCCTTTGTATGGTTCGGGTGGTCTTATGCTTTTAATTTCAGCAGCAACTACACCTACTTGTTGTTTATCAGTTCCTGATATTTTAATAATATTTTGTTTTTCGACTTGAACCTTTATTCCTTCTGGAATATCAAAATTTATATCGTGACTAAAGCCCAGTTGGAGATTTAATACATTACCTTTTAAAGCAGCTCTATAACCTACTCCGGTTAATTCAAGAATTTTTTCGTAGCCTTTGCTAGTGCCTATTATAGCGTTATTTATCAAACTTCTGTTCATTCCCCAAAGTCTTTTTGTGTTTTGATCATTTTTTTTGGGTTTAATTGAAACATCCTTACCTTCGTTGATATTTAAATCGAAAATATCTAAATCAATATTAAGTGATTTTTTCCCAAGAGGTCCTTCAATATTAATTATATTGTTATTCAATACAACTTTAACTTTTTCAGGGATAGATATATTTAATTTTCCTATTTTCGACATTAAAATACCTTACAAATTATTTCTCCACCAACTTTTTGCTTTCTAGCATCTATGTCAGTCATAACTCCTTTTGGAGTTGATATTATTGCTATACCAAGTCCGTTATTAACTTTTGGAAGACTCTCTGCGCTTGAAAAAATTCTTCTTCCTGGCTTTGAAACTCTTTCAATGGAGCTTATAACTGGATTTCCTGAATTATATTTTAAACTTATTTCCAAACTTGGTTTATTATCCTCAGATTTTACTTCATAATCAATAATGTATCCTTCTGATTTTAATATTTCTGCAATTTTTGTCTTAAACTTCGAGGAAGGAAGTTCTATTTTTTTGTGATTCCTATTTTGAGAATTCTTTAATCTCGCTATCATATCACCTATAGGGTCGCTTAAACTCATATTATCCTTTCTACCAACTTGATTTTACCATACCAGGAATTTTACCTTCTAAACCCAATTGTCTTAAGGCAATTCTTGATATTTTTAATTTTCTATATACTCCATGCGGTCTACCAGTAATTTGGCATCTATTTCTTACTCTAATTTTAGCTGAATTTCTTGGTAAATTTGAGAGTTTTTGCTGTGCTTTAAACCTTTCTTCAAAAGATAGTTTTTTATTCATTATTATTTTTTTTAGATTTTCTCTTTTTTTAAAAAATTTTTCAGATAATTTAATTCTTTTATTATTTTTATTTATTGAACTCAACTTAGCCATTAATTATTCCTTTCTTCTTTAAATGGAAAATTTAATTTTTTTAAAAGCTCATAACTATGTTTTTTATCCATCGTTCTTACCACAATTGATATATCTAAACCTCTCACTTTATCTATTTTGTCAAAATTTACTTCTGGAAATATAATTTGCTCTTTTATTCCAAATGTATAGTTGCCAAATTTAT
>CACKHK010000031.1 GCA_902599955.1 uncultured Pelagibacteraceae bacterium | reverse complement strand
TTTTTAAATGACCTACATACTGGGTATTTCAGCATTTTATCACGATAGTGCTGCTTCACTAATTAAAGATGGAGAGATTATTGCAGCTGCTCAAGAGGAAAGGTTTACCAGAAAAAAGCATGACTCTGGATACCCAAAAAATGCAGTAAATTTTGTTTTAAACTTTGCAAAAATTAATCTTTCACAAGTTAATCACATTGTATTTTATGAGAAACCTTTTCTTAAATTTGAACGTTTATTAGAAACATATGTTGCCTTTGCGCCAAAAGGATTTTCATCATTTGCTAAAGCTATGCCAATTTGGCTTAGAGAAAAACTTTTTCAAAAAAAATTAATCTTAGATTATCTAAAAAGTCATGACAATAATTTTAAAGATGAAAACAAAATTCTTTTTTCAGAACATCATTTAAGTCATGCAGCTAGTGCTTTTTATCCTTCTCCATTTGAAGAAGCAATAATCCTTACAGCTGATGGTGTTGGTGAATGGGCAACAACCACTGTTGCTATAGGTAATGGTGATAAGTTAGAAATCAAAAAAGAGTTACATTTTCCACATTCTTTAGGACTTCTGTATTCTGCATTTACTTATTATACAGGATTTAAAGTTAATAGTGGTGAATATAAATTAATGGGATTAGCACCTTACGGTAAACCAATTTATGTAGATCAGATTATAAATAATCTAATTGACTTAAAAGAAGATGGAACATTTATTTTAAACCAAAAATATTTTAATTATTCAACAGGTTTAACAATGACAAATGATAAATTTGATAAATTGTTTAATAATCCACCAAGAAAACCAGATAAAGATAAAATTACACAATTTCATATGGATATTGCCGCATCAATACAAAATGTAACTGAAAAAATTATGCTTAGATTGGCTAAATCATTAAAGGAAGAGTATAAGTTAAATAATTTGTGTTTAGCGGGAGGTGTAGCATTAAATTGTGTTGCAAATGGAAAAATATTAAAGGAAAAAATATTTGAAAATATTTGGGTACAACCTGCTGCGGGTGACGCAGGTGGTTCACTGGGAGCAGCTTTAGCTTTCTGGCACATCGATTTAAATCAAAAAAGAAAAAACGTATTTAAGGATAACATGCAAGGCGCATACCTAGGAAATTTTTTTTCTAATGATGAAATTAAAAAAACCTTAGATGAAATAGGCGCTGAATTTATTAAAAAGGATGAAGATGAACTAATTGAAAAAACTGCATTAGAAATTTCCAACGGAAAAGCAGTTGGTTGGTTTCAAGGCAGAATGGAATTTGGTCCAAGAGCTTTGGGAAATAGATCAATTTTAGGTGATCCAAGATCAGATAAAATGCAAAAAAATTTAAATTTAAAAGTAAAATATAGAGAGAGCTTTAGACCTTTCGCCCCGTCTGTATTAAAAGAAGATGTTTCAAATTGGTTTGAGTTAAATACTGATAGTCCATATATGTTATTTGTTTCTAATATTAAAAAAGAAAAAACTTTAGATATGACAGATGAACAAAAAAAACTTTTTGGAATAGATTTACTAAATATAAAGAGGTCAGAAATACCAGCTGTTACTCATGTTGATTATTCTGCAAGAATTCAGACTGTCTATCAAAATACTAATGAAAGATATTACAAACTTATTAAAAAATTTAAAGAAATTACAAATTGTCCTGTTTTAATTAATACATCTTTTAATATAAGAGGGGAACCGATTGTAAATACTCCCCAAGACGCATTTAATTGTTTTATGGGAACAGATTTAGATATTTTAGTAATTGGTGATTATTATTTAGAAAAAGATAAACAAAACGAAAATTTGAAGAGAGATTATAAAAAACAATTTGAATTGGATTAGAATGAGTTTACTTTTTAAAAAAGAAGTTTTTTTTGTAAAGTTTCCAATATTATTTCCACTTTTATATTTAACTGTTTTATATTCTTTCCCAAGTTTTGAAACCCAACTAATATTTCTAACAATCCTACTTTTAGCAGAAACTCATTTTGGTGCAACATGGCCTTTTTTTTTAAGCAAATTAAATTTTCCACATATAAAAAAAAATAAAATTTCTTTTATATATATTCCAGTATTAATCACAGTTTTATGTTTAATAAGTTTTTTCTTAATAAAAAATTTATTCCTATTAATCTTTTTTGCAGCAAATGTTTATCATGTTACACGTCAAAGTTTTGGAATAACTAATTTATATACTAAAGATATTCATCAAAAAAAATTTTACATAAACTCTATTTATATATTTAATTTTATTTTCTTCTCGATTGCATTTTTTAGATTTTATATTCCATTAATAAAATATGAGCATTTAATAATATTGAATATAATTATAATATTTTTATTTTGTGTAATCTTTTTATATTCAATAATTAAATTTAAATTTTCAGAAAACTTTCTTACAATGGTGACAGGAATTTTAATTTTTTATCCAGTTTGTTTTGTTAGTAATCCAGTCCATGCAATAATAATGGGAGTAACAATGCATTATAGCCAATATTTGTATTTAACTAATAAAGTTATAAATAAAAGAGAAATCGAAAGTCAAAATTTTGTTAAATCAAATTTATTTAAATATAAATTTGTTTTAACAATATTAGTTTACTCAATAATCATGTCTGTGTTATCTATTTTTGGCAAAAATGACTCAGAAACTTTGAGCAGTTTAATTATTATTCCTATAACTGGCCAAATGCTTCATTTTTACTTGGACTCACAATTGTGGAAATTTAGCGAAAGTCACAATAGAGAAAATATCTTAAAATATTTGGTCAATTAGTTTATTTCAAAAATTGACTTTATTTTTCAGAGCATTAAATACAATTTTGGTGCCATTTTTGTTCCAATGCAAATCTCCAAATATAAAAGTATCAAAAACTATTTCTCGTTTGTTTGTTCCCTGAAAGTTTGGATATAAACTAATTAAGTTTATATTATTTTGTTTTGCCCAATTAATCCAATAAGGTTGGTGATAAAGATCTTCGAAAGCTATTTGTGATGGATGTGGATATAAAATAAAATCTAAATCTATATTGTTATCTTTTAATAATTTTACCAATTTATTTAAATGTAATTCTGATTTTGATAAACCATCTTTATAGTTTCTAAACAAGGTGTCATCAAACGTCCATGCAGATCTATCAACATGTGTCATCCTATAATACATAGTATCTTCATTAGATGTATCAAAAAAACTTTTTCCATATTTTTTAGAAGCTTTATATTTCAATTTAATGAAATTTTTTAAACTTTCAGTAGCATCTGACACTCTTAGAAAAGTTCTGAAAATTAAAAAATTATCAAGGAAAAAATTTGAAATATTTGTGGTATTATTTTTCTCTATGATAAAATTTCCTTTTTCATCAAAATTTAAAAATAACTCATCTATTATGTCCGATGGATCTAAAAATATTATTGCACGATTAAATTTGTAACCATTATCAATATAATATTTTATTTTTTTATAATATATACCTGGTGAATACGAACCAACAGCACTATTTAAAACTTCATAATTGTCAGATAAATGATTTTGTAAAAGACCCCCAATTGTGAATTCATAATCATAACCTGCACCTTCTATTGCTGAGTCTCCTATAAGTAATAGTCTTTTTTTCTCAGGAATTTTAGAAACTTCTTTTGTTGAAAAGTCTCTAAAACCAATAGAATTAGTTATCAATCTTTTCTCTAAACTAAAACCCCACGGTTCAATTACATCTATATTTGGCATCAATCCATGATGAAAAACATCAGATGATATTCTCCAGTAATGATTTAACAATTTTTTATATTCCCAAAATTCTGTTTTTTTTAAAAAAATATTGGACCCAATAAAATCAATAATCAAAATTAATATAAAATAAGAAAAGTGGCAAAGTTTTTTAATGTATAAAAATTATAAATTTATTTATATATTTAGCAATTATTTTATGACCTTTTTTATTCCAATGTACATCGCATTTTATAAAATTACTCAAATAATTATCTTTATTATTCTCATCAATAAAATCTAAAGAGGTATTAATAAAAGGTATTTCATTAACCTGAGACCATTCTTTCAATAAATTAAAATGTTTACTGTTTTTTGCAATTATATTATCTATCACTTCAAGTGCTGATGGATAATAAACTATAATAATATTAAAATCGTGTTTTTCCGATAATAATTCAATTTTATCTAAATATAATAGTACTTTATTTGATCCTTCTTGAACCCAATTTTGACTATTTATTTTATTAATATAACTGTATCCAAATCTATTAATATCAAGGTATTGTTTAAATTCTTTAATATTTTCTCCATCGTTGATACATCTCTCCGCGTTGTTTGAAATACTTGGTGCTGAAATATTATCATATAATTTAAAAATAAATGAGTTTTGCTTAAAATAATTCTTAATTTTATATTTTCTGTTTTTGGATTTAATATCTTCATCACTTAACCATTTTCTAACAATATTTCCGTTAGCATCTTCACGGTAAAACTGTCCTTCATCTTGAATATCAGAATGATCAATAAATAAAAAAATGGATTTAAATTTTAATTTTTCATTTAGTAAAAGGTTTTCAATTATTTTAAAATATATTGATGGTGAATAACTAACATAGCCTAAGTTTAAATAATTATAATTTTCATTTTGTAATTTGGATATGAAA
>CACKHK010000030.1 GCA_902599955.1 uncultured Pelagibacteraceae bacterium | reverse complement strand
TAAGTTTGATAAATCTTTTGCACCCATATTTTTGGCAAAATCGTCATCAATTTTTACTTCTTCTGGAATTTTTACTGCTGTAACTTTACATTCAAATACAGCACTTTTGTTTATAAGATCTTTTTCAGGAAAATTTTCTGGCAAATTGACCTTTACATTTTTTGTATCACCTGATTTAACACCCTCCAATTGTTTATCAAAACCTTTAATAAACAAATCCTTTCCAATTACCAACTGTGTATTTTTACCCTCATTACCTTTAAATTCTTTGCCTTCAATAGTCCCTCTATAATCAAATATTATAAGATCATTCGTCTTTGCAGAATAATTTACCTCTGCGTCTTTAAAATTATTTTGATTTTTTGCAATTTCACTAATTCTTTTATCTGTTTCTTTTGGATCAATTTTTACGACATACTCTTCAACTTTTATTGAGCTTAATCCTTTAGCAGAAACTTTGGGTAGTTCGGTAACTGAGATAATGTATTCTAAATCTTTACCTTCACCAAAAGACTTTAAATCTATTTTAGGTTGTCCGGCCGGTTTGATCTTATTTTCTTCTAAAGCTTTTGTTGTTGAGTCTTTTAGCAACTTATCAATTACTTCACCGTAAACAGCTTTACCAAATTGTCTTTTTAATATTTCAGTAGGCACCTTACCAGGTCTGAAACCCTTTATAACAACATCCTTTCTTATTTCTTCATATTTCTCATCCATAAAGCCTGAGATAGTTTTTTTGTCTATGAATACTTTAAGATCTTTTTCTAAACCTTTTTTATTTTCTACTGTTACTTTCATATTTTTTATATGGTAGGCGAGAAAGGACTCGAACCTTCACAGCTTGCACTATTGGTTCCTAAGACCAACGCGTCTACCAATTCCGCCACTCGCCCAAATTTATGGTGTTTTATATAGTATTGATCTAATTTGTCCAATCAGAATAATAGTGTAAAAAGATATAAATATATAAAAAAATGATAATTTCGCCTTGTATCAGTATTTGCAAAATGGATCCTGTAACTGGATATTGCTATGGCTGTGGAAGAGACAATGATGAAAAGAAGATTTGGAAAGACCAAAATACAAGTGATGAGTGGAAAAAACAAAATTTAGAAGATATTCAAAAGAGGATGCAGGGGTGGCAGTTGGAAAGTTTCAAAGAATCTTATGAACATAAAAAAAATAATGGAATGTCACTATTTAAAAAGAAACAACTAAATGACTCAGACTAGATTAGTAGTAATAATTTATATAATTGGAATTCTTATTGGAGCATTTGTTTTTGATTTATGGGGTGCTGAAACGAGTGCTATCAAAAGTTTAGCTGCAATGTTTTGGACAGCATTATTGCTTATAGCTATTGTATTTGCTGATAAAAAAAATGAATAATCAATCTTTTTGTATTAGTTCACTTATGAAGAGATCTCCATTACCGTCATCTACTGCTTTTTTGTAAATAGATTTTTTTACATCAGCTAATTTTTCTGCATTACCTAAATCTTTGAGCATTTCATGTATATAGGTAAGATCTTTTAAAGTGTTGGAAGTTGAAAATTTAAATCCAGTATAATCGTCCTTAAGGACATTATCAAAAATTCTATTTAAAGCTGTTGAATTACCTGATCCAAGCTTTGCAACTGCAAAAAGTTTTTCTAAATCAATATCTAATTTTTTTGCACTCTTGATAAATTCAATCACATTCGTTGCTGTTCCTAATGATAAGAAATTATTTAATAACTTTGATTTTGCTCCTTTTCCAACTTCACCAAAATGAAAATAATCTTTGCAAAAAGTTTTTAAATATATTTCAGCTTTTTTAAAATTTTCTTCAGATGCTCCAACTATACCTCCACATACTCCTTCTTCTGCTTGGACCGGCCCACCCATTACAGGACATTCGATATAATTAATCTTTCGATTTGCAAACATTTGTTCCATCTTAATGGATCCATTTTGATTGTGTGTCGTAACATCAATTATTAACGTGCTATCTTTCAACAAAGTAGATACTATTTCTGCTATGCTTATAGCTATTGGGGTATTTGTTACACAAAGGAACAAAGCATCTAAATTTTTTTCACATAATTCTTTATAGGTTTTGACCTCTGTTGCGCCATCACTTACGATCTTATCAATGGGTTCTCTTTTTTTATTTGCGATTACAAATAAATTATTTCCTTTTTTTAAAATATTTTTAGCTATCCCATAGCCCATATAGCCGACACCAATAAAACCTACGTTCATAATTATAATTAATTATAGTATAAGAAATGATGATTAAAAAATTAAATTTATGAATAAAAGTTTTGATCAACTAGAAAACTCAATAATAAACTGCAAAAAATGTCCAAGACTTGTAAACTTTAGAAGCCAAATAGCAAAAGACAAAAGAAAACAATATATCAATGAGAAATACTGGGGAAAACCAATAACCGGCTTTGGTGATAGGAAGGCAAGAATATTATTAGTTGGTTTAGCACCAGCAGCTCATGGAGGGAATAGAACTGGAAGAGTTTTTACAGGCGATAGATCATCTGAATTTTTATACAAATGCCTTCATAAAGCAAAATTGTCAAATAAACCAAATTCAATTCATATAAGTGACGGGCTTAGACTAAATGATAGTTTTATAACTACAGCTTTAAAATGTGTACCACCAGGAGATAAACCAACTAGAAATGAATTAAATAATTGTTTTAAATATTTCAATAATGAAATAGAAAATTTGAAAAATTTAAAAATTGTTGTAGCGCTTGGGAAAATAGCTTTTGACGCTTGTGTAATGTTTTATAAACAACAATTACAAATAGAGCCTGATATTAAGTTTGGGCATAGTAAATTTTATAAATTACCAAATAATATTATATTAGTCGGTTCTTATCATCCAAGCCCAAGAAATGTAAATACTGGAAGAATAGATATAAAAAAAATGACAAATTTATTTCTTAAGATAAAAAAAGCTATTTAACTAGTTCGTTTTTGAATTCATCTGGAAGTTTTGATGGTTTTCCCTCATTGTTTACTGAAGCTAACAATATTTCTGCTTCAACAATCATACTGTCATTAACAAAAATATTTTGTTTCATTTTGATTGATACATTTTTAACTTCTATTACTTTTGAAATAATATCTAAATTATCTTCTAGCTTTGCTGGTCTGAGGAAATTTAAATTGCAAGATTTTACTATTATGAAAATCCCAAATTTTTCAACAAGTTTATTATTACTAAAATCTAATGAAGTAATCGCATCTGTTCTAGCTCGCTCTAAAAATTTTAAATAATTAGCATAATAAACTACTCCTCCACTATCTGTATCTTCGTAGTAAACTTTAAATCTCGATTTGAATTCCATATTAAACATATTACCAAAGACAAAGTATATATATACTAATGATTATTTATTATGAAAATATATATTATCTGGCTTATAGGAGTTATTATTTGGAATTTTGGATATCCTGATGCATCACCTCTTTTTGATGTTATAGCTGCAATCTTGCTTTCGTTTTTAAGTTTAGTCCTTAAAAATTACATTAGATAAGTTATTGAGACGAAAAAAAAATATTTTGATAATAACTAATTGCTGTCATTTTTGAGTTATCGGTATCAGCCATAATTGCAACCCCATCTAGTTCCTTAACATCTAGATTATGAAGTTTTTTAAAACCTTCTTTTACATTTGCTTTGACTGTTACCCATTCATCAAAATTATTTTTTGTAGTAGATAAAACGTAATCTATCGATTTTTTTGTATATGGATTTGGCATATTATCATCAATATTTAAATTGCTAGAATAAACATAATTGATAGCTCTATTCGATAGTGGTGTAGCACCTGTTTTTTTAATAACAAAAACTCTCGCAGCAAAATCATGTCCTTTTTTTGTATTCTCTTTTATTCCTTTTAAATCTTTTTCAACTTTCCAAGTAATATTAATATAAGGAGTGGCGTCTAAATCTATTTTTATCTCTTTACCCAATCCAGAAGCTGCATTATTTGCTATTGCTTTTAAGTAATTTCCATTTTCGTTTTGTCCAATTGTATAAATCGTTTTAGCATCAGCACCTCTTACTTTTCTAACTTGTAAATTAGAGAGTTCCTCTTCCGTAAAATCAAATATTACTTTTTCTTCAGCTTTAGATACTGGAGATAATATAATTGAGCATAAAATTAATAATAAAATTTTTTTCATGAAAGCTTCTATAGACAGTTTTATTTTTTTTTCAATATTGCCAATTCACTATGGTAATAAGACAATTTTTGGAGCAGAACAACTACCGTCATGGATTTGTTTAAAAGCTTCAGCTCCTTTTTTAAGTTCGCGGTACTCAATCCAAGTTAGGTCGCCTATCTCTTTATCTGCTAAAATCTTAATTGTATTTTCAAAATCTTTATTAGTATAACAGTAGGTGCCTATAAATGTCACTTCCTGGAGTGTTGCCTTTCTAAAATTAAACGTACCGGATGGTTGTGTTAAACCTATATGAATAATACTGCCGCCGGGTTTGATTACAGATATCGCTTGTTGTCGAGACACTTCTAATCCTACTGTATCAAAAACAATATCAAAACTATTTTCCTCAACCTCTTTATCATTTGGTTTTACAAACTTACCATCGAAATATTTTGAACATACATCTAATCTTAGTTTATTTGGATCAGACATAATTATATTTTTATTTCCTTTAATTTTAGACAAAATTAATGAGCATAATAATCCAATTGCACCTGCGCCTTGTACCAAAGTTCTACATTCAGAGAGAGGTTTTTTCAAAGATGTCTCTCCCATCAATACAGCATGCAATGATACCGCTGTGGGTTCAGCAATTGTTGCTTCGCTTAAATCCAATCGATCTGGAATTTCATAGATATTTTGATTTGGAGTTGAAACAAGTTCCGCAAATACTCCGCTTCTCTCGTATGGTCTATTCATTCCTAATAAAACTCTGTTTGGACATAAATGCTCGCGTCCGTTAGTACAATACTCACATTTTCCGCACGTGATTAATGGATTCAATACAACATTTTTATCCTTAAATTTACCATTTTGAATTTTTCCACTTACCTCATGACCGAGTATTAATGGTGGAATTCTTCTTTCATCTTTGCCGTGATATGCGTGCATATCTGACCCACAAATCCCTGAAGCGTGAACTTTTAAAATACTTTCTCCACTTATTTCAGTTGGATCTTTTTCATCTCTATAAGTAAGTTCTTCAACGCCAGTATAAACTAAAGCTTTCATAATTATTTTTCATTTAGAAGATAATACATAATATATGAAACGACAAATCCTATAATCCATGAAAAAGTTTTAAAATCGGCAAAATTCATATTCCAAATAATTGTAAAAGAAAAAATAAAACCAATTAATAATGCGTATAAGGCTTTGAAGTTCCATCCTCTTGAGTAAGTATATTCATTTTCAGGTCTAATAAAAAAAAGATCTTTATGGTTAACTTTTTCTTTTTTAACA
>CACKHK010000029.1 GCA_902599955.1 uncultured Pelagibacteraceae bacterium | reverse complement strand
CTTTCAAGAATTTTTATTAATTCATCTTTAGTATCTAAAGAGAAAGTTTTTACATTATATTTAAAATATGCATCTTTTATACTTTCTCTACTCTTTACTGTGTGCATATAGGAGCAATCAGCTTTTGGACTTAATTTTCTAATAGTTTCTATCTCCTTAATAGAGGCCACGTCAAAACTATTTATACCACTTTCAAGGATAGTTCTTAAAACTGTTGGATGAGGATTAGTTTTTAAAGCATAAAGAATTTTGCCTGGAAAGTTCTTCTTAAAGTATTTAGAGGCCAACCTTATTGACTCTTTTCTAATACAATAAACAGGCTTTGTTGGTCTCAGTTGATTTACTAGTTCTTCAACTGACTTAAATTTTTGCATATCTGCACCTCTAAAAAAAAATTTACAAAAAAAACCTGCATATCTAGCATGCAAGTTTCATAAATGCAGCATTTATGCGATAAAATTATTAATGTAAAGCAAATAATGCTATTGAAATATTTAATTTTATTTCCATATAAGGTGCATGATCAATCAACCAACACTTCAAAAGTTAAGTGATTTCGAGGATAAATCACTTCTTATAGTCGACGACGATAATCCGTTCAGACAGAGATTAGCTAGAGCCATGGAAAAAAAAGGCTTCGCTGTAACACAAGCTGAGAGTGTAAGGGTTGGAATTGAAACTGTAAAGTCTAGAAGTCCAGCATTTGCAGTTGTTGATCTAAGATTGAACGATGGTAATGGACTAGAGGTTGTAAAAGAAATTCAAAAAGGAAATCTAAAAAGCAGAATCATCATGTTAACTGGGTATGGAAACATTCCAACAGCAGTTGCTGCCATTAAAGAGGGAGCAATAGATTATATAGCTAAACCAGCAGATGCAGATGATGTTGAAAAGGCACTCTTAGCAGATCCAAATCAAAAACCAGCTCCACCTGAAAACCCGATGTCAGCAGACAGAGTTAAATGGGAGCACATACATAGAGTATTTGAATTATGCAATAGAAACGTCTCTGAGACTGCTAGAAGACTAAAAATGCACAGAAGAACACTTCAAAGAATTCTATCTAAAAGATCCCCTAGATAATCAACTTTTAGTAAGTCTTAAAAATACATCTTCAAGATCACCATCATCAGTTGAAATATCATAAATTAATGTGCCCTGCCTTTTGATTTCTGCTATAATTTTATCAATACTTAATCTACTTTTCTCATAGGATAAAACTAATTTTTTTTCTTCATTTGATATTATTTTTAAAGATTCGAATTTGCCATCTTTAATGCTAGTTTTTTTATCTAAAGTAAAATAAACAATTTTAGTCTGAATTCTCTCTAAAAGATTTTTTGTTGTATCTAAAGCAACTAAATTTCCTTCACTTAAAATACCTATCCTGTCACACATTTTTTCTGCCTCTTCAAGATAATGAGTAGTAAGTATTGTTGTAACACCTCTTTTATTTAGTAATCTAACGTTTTCCCACAATGTTGATCTAAGCTCAACGTCAACACCTGCTGTAGGTTCATCTAAAATAATTATTGGAGGTTGGTGTACCATTGCTTTAGCTATCAATAATCTTCTTTTCATACCTCCTGACAAACTTCTGGCATAACTGTCAGCTTGTTTCTCTAGTGATACAAGTTTTAATATTGTATCAGTAATTCTATCTTTTGTTTTAATTCCGTATAGCCCTGCCTGAAGTTCCAACAATTTCCTGGGACTAAAAAATGGATCAAGTGTTACTTCTTGTGGAACAATTCCAATAGATGCTCTTACTTGTCTGGGATTTTTATCTAAATTAAATCCCCAAACGTTAACTTCACCGTCAGTTTTAATTACTGATCCACCTAAAATATTTATAAATGTACTCTTCCCAGCTCCATTTGGCCCTAATAACCCGAAAATTTCACCTTCTTTCACCTCTAAGTTTAAATTAGTAAGGGCACGAGTTTGTTTAGACCCTTTTTTCGAATAAATTTTATTTAAGTTTTTAACAGTTAAAACGTTTTTTTTATTCATAAGAGGGCATACATTTATTACATTTATAGAAATTAAGATATCATTACATTATGGAGAAAATTAAAAAAAGTGACCATTTTTACTTAATAGATGGATCAGGTTACATTTTTAGAGCATACTACGCTCTACCACCCTTAACTAGAAAAAGTGATGGATTACCAGTTGGAGCAGTAAGCGGATTTTGCAACATGCTCTTTAAATTATTAGAGGACAGCAAATCCAATGAAAATTTGGAAAAACCTACTCACTTCGCTGTAATATTTGACTCAGCTAGAAAAAATTTTAGAAATGAAATTTACTCAGAATACAAAGGAAATAGATCCGATGCTCCTGACGATTTAATTCCTCAATTTGAATACATAAGAAAATCTGTAAAAGCATTCAATTTACCCTCAATTGAATTAATAAATTATGAAGCAGATGATTTGATTGCGACTTATGTAGAGAATATTTTAGATTTAGGTGCAAAAGTGACAATAGTTTCATCTGATAAAGATTTAATGCAACTATATAAAAAGGGTGTCCGAATCTATGATCCAATGAAAAATAAATTTATAAATAAAGATGATGTATTTAACAAATTTGGCGTTACTCCAGAAAAAGTAATAGATGTTCAATCTTTAGCTGGTGATAGCACAGACAATGTACCAGGTGTTCCTGGCATCGGAGTTAAAACTGCTGCAGATTTAATAAATCAATATGGTAGCTTAGAAAATTTAATAAAAAATGCATCGAAAATTAAACAAAATAAAAGAAGAGAAACTTTAATTAAAAATAAGGAAGATGCGATTGTAAGTAAAAAACTTGTTACATTAAAAAAAGATGTACCAATAAAAAACAAAATCGAGGAGTTTGTATTAAAAAATGTTGATAAAAATAAACTTTATTCTTTTTTAAGGGAAATGGAATTTAATAGATTGTTGAGTTCTGCTATCTCAAAATATGGAAGTGTAAGCGATCATGCAACTATAGATATTGAAAAAAATGTTGAGAAATTATCTGAAATCAAAAAAAGCAACTATCAATTAATAAAGAATGAAAATGAAATAAAGGATTGGATGAGACAATCTGAGGAAATTGGTGAATTTGCAATAGATACCGAAACAAACTCTTTAGATCCACATACAGCAAAATTGGTAGGCATTTCAATATCAAACAGAATCGGAAAAGCCTGCTACATACCACTTAATCATGTTAATGGAGATAATCTGGACGAAAAAAAAGTTTTAAGCATTCTAAAGAAATATTTAGAGGATGGGAGTATAAAAAAGATAGGTCAAAACATTAAGTTTGACTTCATTGTCTTTTATCATCGGGGAATAACTCTAGATTCAATGGAAGACACTATGCTCATGTCTTACACGTTAGATGCTGGAAAAAATAGACATAATATGGATACTCTCTCAGAAATCCACCTTGGTCATGAAACTATCAAATATAAAGATTTGGTTGGAACCGGTAAAAAACAACTTAATTTTTCTGAAGTTGATATAGCACATGCTAAAGATTATGCAGCAGAGGATGCAGATATAACATTTCGATTATACAAAATTTTTTTAAAATCTTTAAAAGGGGAAAAATTATTAAATATTTACGAGTTATTTGAAAAGCCCCTGATTAGAATACTTGCAGATATGGAGATAAAGGGAATTAGACTTGATAAGTCTTCACTTAATAAATTATCTTCAAAATTTTCGTCAAAAATTGAAAAATTAGAAAAAGCAATTTTTCAAATATCAAAACAAAAATTCAATATAGGTTCAACCAAACAACTTGGTGAAATTATGTATAATGATTTAAAAATTGCAGCACTAAAAAAAACAAAAAAAGGTAGCTTTGCGACCAGTGCATCTGTTTTAGAGGATTTGGCCTTTAAGGGTTATGAGTTTCCCAAACTAATCTTAGAATGGAGGCAAATAAGTAAGCTTAAAAATACTTATTCGGATGCGTTACCAGAGCATATAAATCAAAAAACTAATAGAGTGCATACATCTTTTTTGCTAGCTGCAACCTCTACAGGTAGGCTAGCATCAAGTGATCCAAATTTACAAAATATTCCAATTAAATCAGATGATGGCAAGGATATTAGAAAAGCTTTTGTATCAGAAAAAAATAATAAATTAATTTCTGCAGACTTCAATCAAGTTGAGATGAGAATATTGGCCGACCTAGCAGATGTTAAGCAGCTTAAAAAAGCATTTTTAAATAATGAAGATATACACACTTTAACAGCTAGTCAGGTTTTTGGAAAAGAAATTAATAAGATCGACTCGGAGACAAGAAGAAAAGCAAAAGCAATTAATTTTGGTATTATTTATGGCATATCACAATATGGTCTAGCAAAACAAATTAATGTTTCAAATAATGAAGCAGAGGAATTTCTAAATTCATATTTTAAAAAGTTTCCTGAAATAAAAGATTATATGAAAACAACAATAAATTTTTGTAGAAAAAGCGGATATGTAAGCAATATTTTTGGAAGGAAGACTCATCTGACCGGAATTAATGATAAAAATTTTAATGTTAGAAATTTTCAAGAAAGAGCCGCTATAAATGCTCCTATTCAGGGATCAGCCTCAGAAATAATGAGACTAGCTATGATTAGGATAAATAAAGAAATTTCAAATAATAAAAAAAATAGTCTTAAAATGTTATTACAAATACATGATGAATTAATTTTTGAAGAAAGTTCAAAAGAAATAAAAAGAAGCGCTAAATTAATTAAAGATTTAATGTTGAGTGTAAAAGATAGTGAACTTCATTCATTTTCGATACCCCTTTTAGTGGATGTAAATATTGGAGAAAATTGGGGTGAACTCCATTAGCAAACAAACAATTGCCCTATTATGAACAATTTAGTATTTTTAATTTAAATTATGTCACAAACTATTGCTCTAGTAGATGATGACCGAAATCTTTTAACATCGGTCCAAATGGCCTTAGAGGAAGAGGGTTTTAAAGTTCAAACTTATGTTGATGGTGAAAACGCACTTGTTGGACTAACAAGAACACCTCCTGATCTTGCAGTTATAGATATAAAAATGCCAAGAATGGATGGAGAAGAACTCTTAAGAAAACTTAGAAAAAAAACTTCTATGCCAATTATATTTTTAACTTCAAAAGACCAAGTAACTGATGAGGTGAGTGGGTTAAAACTAGGAGCAGATGATTTTGTTGGTAAAACTGGTGGTTTCTCAACCAAGGTTTTAGTTGAGCGAATAAAGGTTCAATTGAGAAAAAAAGATAAAGATACTAACATTGAGGAGAATAAAAATATAATTTCACATGGTAAATTAAAATTAGATCCTGCTCAGCTCGAATGCGAGTGGGATGGAAAGCAATTACCAGATAAACTTACTACTACAGAATTTAAAATAGTTGAAGAGCTTGCAAAGCGACCAGGAATGATTAAAGAGAGAGCTTTACTAATGGATGTAGCCTACCGAGAAGATACCGACATAGAGGATAGAACAATTGATAGTCATGTAAAGAGGATAAGGAAAAAATTTAAAAAGATAGATAGTGATTTTTCAGCAATTGAAACAAGATATGGAAGTGGATATAGATGGAATGTTAAATAATTCTTATGGGAAAAATACTAAAAAACCTTTCTATATTACAGAAATTTTTATTTATTAATTTAATAGTATTTATTATTTTAGGTATTTTTACCTTTATTTATCTTGGAACTATTCAAAAAAATTTAATTTCGGAAAAAGAAAAAAATCACATAGAAATTATTAATCAAACAATTTTTAATTTAGATAAATCAGATATTAAATTTACACGTAATGGTATTAACGAGTTTCTTTTTTCAAAAAAATCAAGATTTCCTTATTTTGAGAAGTTAGACAGAGTAATGTTTTTTGATGATAAATTGAATCTAGTGGGAGATACAAGATCAATACCCTCTTCA
>CACKHK010000028.1 GCA_902599955.1 uncultured Pelagibacteraceae bacterium | reverse complement strand
AAAATTGAAAAATATTATTATTTCAAAAATAAAAGATGGGATCTATTATTTTCAGATGGCTTGAGGTTGATGTTACCTTCTAAAGATGTTGAAAAATCGATTAAAATTTTCAAAGAAATGTCAATTAGTAATAATTTAATAAATACAAAAATTATTGATCTACGAGTAAATAATCAGATTATATTGACGAATAAAAATGAGTGAATTTGATGCTGTAATTGATTTAGGTTCTAATAATTTGAGAATAGGTGTTTTTGATAGACAATCAAAAAGTATTTACTCATCAAAAGTTACAATTCATGAGTCTTTAAATAATAAAGATTTGTATAATCATCTAAATGAATTAATTAGAGATGCTGAAAGGCACTTATCAACCCATTTAGAAAACGTGAAAGTTTTATATGATACTTCAAAATTTAAATTTATAGAATTATCAATTAAAAAATCCTTTGATCAACCAACTTCAATTAAAAAACAATTTGAAAACTTGATTGAGGAGGCAAATTTTTTAATTAAAGAAAACCATTTTGAATATAAAATTATACATTTGATAATTAGTAATATTATTATTGATGATAATAAAAAATTAAAAAAAATAATAGACAAAGTAAAAAGTAAATCATTAACACTGGAACTTAAATTTATATGTCTTAGCAAATCGATAATTAATAATATTTTTTCTGCATTTAAAAAAAATAGTTTAAATATTTCAAATATATTTTGTTCAAGCTATGTGAAAGCAATATTTTATAATAAGAAATTAAAAGTTAAAAATAATTTAGTATTTTTAGATATTGGTTTTGAAAGAACAACCGCATGGTTCTTTATTGATCATAAGTTTGTATTCTTTAATTCCATAAATCTAGGTGGAAATAGTATTACGAAAGATATTTCAAATGTATTAGATTTGGATATGGATTATTCAGAAAATTTAAAAAAAAATTTTAATATTGATGAAAATGACTTTTCTAATAAAGATCAAAGTAAAAATTTTAATCTTTACAGCGAAATTCAAAAGAAAAATATTTCAATTGATAGATTGAAAAATATTATTCAAGCTAGAGTAGATGAAATAATTGAACTTGCAGTTTATAAAAACAATTATTTTAATGATTCAAATAATTTGGAAATTCAAAATTTAATTTTTATTGGGAGTGGATCAAAACTGCTATCAAATACTACAAATTTTGGAACTATTAAATTATTTGAGGAATTAATTTTTTTCAAAGAAAATGAGTCTACCATCTGTGATGCAGGTTTGGCTTATGACAAAAGCGAGGAAAGTCAACTGGTGTTATCAAAAAAAAATTCAAAAAGAGCAGGATTCTTTGAGCGTTTTTTCAATTTATTTTCAAAATAATTGTATTTTCTTGTAATATTACTTGAATACTAAATTTTCTCTATTTTACGTATAGTTTTAATATGTCAGTTTTATCTCAGTCTACTATAGCAAATAAAGTATCATTATCAGGCATAGGAGTTCACACTGGTAGTCCAGTTAATATTAGAATTTTGCCATCACAACCTAATTCAGGAATTATTTTTAAAAGAGTGGATTTAAAAGAAAATAATATAATTGTTCCAAATTTTCAAAACGTCTGTGAGGCTACACTTTGTACAACTATATCAAATCAGTTTGGAATTAAAGTTTCTACAATTGAACATTTAATGGCTGCTTTTTTGGGATTAGGTATTGACAATGCAATTGTTGAAACAGACTCACAAGAAATACCAATACTTGATGGATCTGCAAAGGAATTTATAGAGATATTAAAGAAGGCAGGAATCAAAAAGAGTGACCTACCGATTAAATTAATAAAAATAAATAATCATGTAGAGATTGATGAAGGTAAAAAATTTATATCAATTGATAAATCAAACACCACATTAGAAATAGACTTTGAGATTAACTATGAAAATGAAATTATAAAAACTCAAAGAAATAAAATTAACGTATTTGAAGATAACTTAAATGACATATTTAATTCTAGAACATTTTGTCTTTATGAAGATATTGAAAAATTAAAAAAAATAGGCCTAGGAAAAGGTGGTTCTCTAAAAAATGCAATTGTTGTAAAAAATGAAAAAATATTGAATGAAAATGGGTTAAGAAATAAAAAGGAGTTTGTAAATCATAAAATACTCGATTGTATGGGTGATTTATATTTAACAGGTTATAGATTAATCGGATCTCTTCACTGTAAACATGGTGGTCACAGTTTGACAAATAAATTATTAAGAAAAGTATTTAGTGATACAAGAAACTACTCTTTAATTGAAATAAAAGGAAAAAGTTTACCACATTCACTAATAAATAATCGTCATAATTTAAAATCTATTGCTTAAAAATTAGAATTTTAAAAATATTCTGTTAGGATTCATTGATGAAATTTCAAAATTTTTTAATTTACATTATAATATTAGTTATTTCATTTTCCTGTTCTCAAAAAGAGGAAAAAATATCAATTATAAAAGAAGATAATTTAGAAATGCAAATGATCGAAGCTTACAATGAAGGATTAAAAGAATTTAATAGAGGAGATACTTTCTTTGCAGTAAAAAAATTTAATGAAGTTGAACTTTTGTATCCCCAATCAATATGGGCACCAAGAGCAAATTTAATGGCAGCATATGCTTTTTATTCTGATCTGTATTTTAATGATGCAATTTTTGAATTAGAGAGGTTTTTGACTAAGTACACAAATCATCCAAATACAGATTATGCTTATTATTTATTGGCTATATGTCATTATAACCAAATAGTTGACGAGA
This sequence comes from uncultured Pelagibacteraceae bacterium, assembly GCA_902599955.1. GTDB lineage: Bacteria > Pseudomonadota > Alphaproteobacteria > Pelagibacterales > Pelagibacteraceae > Pelagibacter. The sequence continues at coordinate 3,355 of CACKHK010000028.1, read as the reverse complement.
AAAAAGACTTGGGAGAAATAGTAAATGCTCAAAATTATTTTAATTTGCTATTAAAAGAATTTCCAGAAACTGATTTTGCGATGGATGCCAAATTCAAACTTGAGTTAATCCAGGAAATACTTGCCTCAAAAGAGATTTACCTAGCAAATTATTATTTAAGTAGAGAAAAATGGATACCAGCAATGAATAGATATAAAAAAATTGTAGATCAATATGATACAACTATATTTGTTGAAGAAGCTTTGTACAGGCTAATTGAATTAAATTATAAAATTGGGCTTGAAGATGAAGCAAAAAAATACGCTGCGTTACTTGGTTATAATTATCAGTCAAGTGAATGGTATGAAAGGTCTTATGAAATACTAAACAAAAATTATAAAAAAGTCGATCTTAAAAGAGTTGCTGATAATGAGAAAACTTTACTTAAAAAATTTAAAGAATTATTTAAATAATAATAAATGAGAGAGTCTGATATAAAAAAACTTTATAAGAACAAATTAAATGAATTAAAAAAACACAATAAAAATTACTTTGATAAAAATTCTCCTACAATTTCAGATAAAGATTATGATAAAATTAAACTAGAGATATTTGATTTAGAAAAAAAATACACTTTTTTAAAAAGTCCATATTCACCTTCAAGTTCTTTAGGATATCCACCCTCTAAAAATTTTGTTAAATCAAATCATCGAGTAAAAATGCTTTCTCTATCGAATGCTTTTAATAAAGATGATTTAGTAAATTTTGAAAAAAGAATATTTAATTTTTTAAATAAAAAGATAGAAGTGGAGTATAGTGTTGAACCAAAAATAGATGGCATTTCAGCTTCATTAACGTATAAAAATGGTATACTGATAATAGGTACTTCTAGAGGTGATGGAACAACAGGCGAAGTAATAACAGAAAATTTAAAAACCATTGACGATATACCTCACATTATTAAAGATAAAGATTTTCCCAGAGACATAGATATTAGAGGTGAGGTTTTTATAAAAAAAAGTGACTTTGAAAATCTAAAAAGTAATTTTGCTAATCCAAGAAATGCAGCATCAGGTTCATTGAGACAAAAAAATCCTGAGCAAACTAAAAAAATTCCACTTAATTTTATTGCATATACCTTTGGTTTTTTTAAAAATAAAAATATAAATAAACAATCGGAATTTTTAAACTCATTAAAAAAATGGGGATTTAAAACTAGTGAACACAATAAAGTATTTAAAACAATTAATGATTTAGAAATTTTTCATAAAAAATTTGAGAAAGATAGGTTTGATTTAGAATATGATGTTGACGGTTTAGTTTACAAAATCAATAGTCTCGAACTCCAAAATAGATTAGGTTTCACTGCAAACTCTCCAAGATGGGCCATTGCTCACAAATTTTCTGCAGATAGTGCATATTCAAAAATAACTGACATAAATATTCAGGTTGGTAGAACTGGGGCATTAACTCCTGTTGCAAGAATAAAACCAGTAAATATTGGGGGTGTAGTAGTTTCTAATGCAACACTTCATAATGAAGATGAAATAATTAGAAAAGATATAAGACTTGGTGATACTGTAAAAGTAGAGAGAGCAGGTGACGTTATTCCTCATGTTGTATTAGTTGATCTAAAAAAAAGAAAAAAAGAGTCAAAAAAATTTGTATTTCCAAAAAAATGCCCATGTGGTTTTGATACCATAAAAGAATTTAATAAATTTACGAAAAAATATGATGCAGTGAGAAGGTGTCCAGATCGAGGATTTGAATGTGAAAAAATAGCTGTAGAAAAAATTAAACATTTTATATCAAAAGAAGCACTTAATATTGACGGTTTAGGGAAAAAAGTCGTGGAAAATTTTTGGAATCTAAAATTAATAAGATATCCACAAGATATTTTTAACCTTGATTATGCTAAAATTTCTAAATTTGATGGTTGGGGTGATCTCTCAGTCTCAAACTTAAAATATTCAATTGATCAATCAAAAAAAGTTTCTTTAGATAGATTTATTTATTCTATAGGTATTAGGCATATTGGAATTGAAAACGCTAAGCTTTTAGCAGAATATACAAAATCAATAACTAATTTCTTAAACTTAATCAAAAATAAAAAATTTAATGAATTTTTAAATATAGATGGAATTGGAGAAACTCAAATTAATTCATTAAAAAAATTTTTTGAAAATAAATCAAATTATAAAATAATTGAAAAGTTATCTTCTATGTTAAATATTTCTGATCTTAAATTAAATAAAGATGGCAAACTTTTAAACAATACATTTATGTTCACAGGAAAATTATCAAATATGAGTAGAGCTGAAGCAAAATCTTTGATTGAAGAAAATTCAGGATCTGTTGTAAGTTCAGTTAACAAAAAGTTAAAATATTTAATAATTGGTGAAAAACCAACAACTCGAAAAGTTGAGCAAGCTAAGGAACTAGGAATTAAAATTTTATCTCAGAAGGAATGGCTCAATTTACTTGATTAATCTAGCTAACCATTTCTTTTCATTATTTTTCAAAAAAGGAGAGATATTATTATAAACATTGAGGTGATACCTAAATAAATAATTTTTTTCATTATTATTTAGCATTTTAAAGCTAACCAAGTCTATATCTATTGGTGCCATAGTAAGATTCTCAAAAAATAGCTTTGATTTATAATTTTTAATAAAAACTAAATTTTCAACTCTTATACCAAAGTCATTTTTCTTATAAAATCCAGGTTCGTTACTCAAAATCATACCCTCTTTCAAATCTACATAGTTATTTCTTGAAATTCCTTGTGGACCTTCATGAACATTAAGAAATGCTCCAACTCCATGTCCTGTGCCATGACGATAATCAAGTCCAACAGAATTGAGACTTTTTCTTGCAATTTTATCGATATTATGGCCATTTCTCATTCTTTTTATATCTGACAAGGCAACAGCGATATGACCTTTTAATACTCTTGTAAATATATCTTTAATTCTATTTGAAACATTTGAAAAACATATTGTTCTAGTAACATCTGTTGTTCCCCACTTATATTGTCCTCCAGAGTCAATTAGTAGCAAATCATTTTTTTTTAATTTTCTATTTGAAAATTCATCAGACCTATAATGAATTATAGCTCCATTTGGCCCTGATCCAGCAATAGTATCAAAGCTAGGATATAAGTAATTTTTATTTTCTTTTCTGAAGCTCTCTAATTTTTTTTCAACTTTTTTTTCGGTAATATTATTCATTTTATGATTTTTTATCCAAAAAAGAAATTTTGTTAAAGCAACACCATCTTCAATATGTGCATTAATCATATTTTTAATTTCAGTTTTATTTTTGAGAGATTTTAAAATATAAATAGGATCTTCTCTCTCAATTATTTTAAAACTAA
>CACKHK010000027.1 GCA_902599955.1 uncultured Pelagibacteraceae bacterium | reverse complement strand
CTGCTTCTTGCATCAATAACTTTAAAATTATTTGTTTTTAAATTGTCATTGATTTCTTTAATATTTTTAACAAGATGTTTATTTTCTGTAGCTATATATTTTGACATAAAAATATTTGTATTTTCATTAGTTGTTATTTTATTTTCTATTTTCCATTTTTTTAAACCACCATCCAAAATACTTACCAACTTTTTATCATGACCAAAATATATAAAATTATACCATCCTCTGCACGAGCTTATTACATCTGAGTTATCATAAATTATAATTCTATCTTTATTTGAAATTCCTAAAGAAGATATAATTTCCTCCCATTTTTCTTTTGTTGGAAGCATGTGGGGTAATTCAGTATTCTGTTCTGAGTTTTTGTCTAGATCAAAAAAAATTGCACCTGGAATATGTTCGTTTGAATATTCATCATGTGGATTTCTATTTACTCCAGGCATATGCCATGAACAGTCTATTATTTTTACATTATTTAAATTTTTTTCTAACCAGTCGGATGAGACAAGTGACATTCTATCTTTTGTCTAGGTACTTCTGATGATATTCCTCTGCAGTACAGTAATTTTTTAATTCAGAAAGTTTGGTAACTACTCTCCCAGATAACTTAATATTTTCTTCATTTATAATTTTTTGGGCTGTTTTTTTTTGTTCATCGTTAAGATAAAATATTTCACTTCTGTATTGTGTGCCAAAATCGGGTCCTTGAGAATTCAATGTTGTTGGATCATGAAATTCAAAAAATTTTTTTATAATTTTCTCAAAAGAAATTACTTTTGGATCAAATTCAAGTTTAACAGCTTCTGCGTGATTTGTTGTTCCAGTACAAACCTCTCTATAATTTGTCTTTGAGCTATTACCTCCACAGTATCCAACCTCAGTTCGATAAATACCTTCTAGTTGTCCATATTTTTTTTCTGGACCCCAAAAACATCCTAAAGCTAAAACTGCTATTTCCATAGATTAATGCTATAATAATTATATAATTAAATCCATGCTAACGAAAAATCAATTAGGCTTTTTGTACATGGTCCTGTCTGTTTGTGCTTTCTCAATGATGGATGTGCTTGTAAAATGGTCCGAAAATTACCCAGTTGGAGAAGTGCTCTTTTTTAGAGGTGCTTGTGGGTTAATACCTATACTTTTTTTAATACCAAAAGAAAATTATAAAAATTTTTATAAAACAGATCGTCCTAAACTACATTTTGCAAGATGTATGGCTGGCCTAATGGCAATTGTATCTATATTTATCGCTCTAAGAAACTTGCCTCTAGCCACTGTAGTGAGTATTTCTTTTGCAGCACCAATATTTGCAACAATAATGTCTATATATTTTTTATCAGAAAAGATTGGTAAATATCGCTGGTTGGCAGTTTTTATTGGATTTATTGGAGTAATAATTATTGCTCAACCTGGTATTTCATCTTTAAACTTGAATTATATTTATCCAATTATTTTTTGCTTGGGAATGTCTTATGTAGCTATTGCAATAAGACAGCTATCCACTTCAGAACCCGTTTGGTTAATTTCATTTTATTTCTCGATTGCAATATCAATTTTAGGATTAATTACTATTCCATTCGGTTGGGTTATGCCAACAATTTTTGATTTTATTCTATTGTGCATGATTGGCTTACTCGGGGGAGTAGCAAATTTACTTTTAGGTCAATCATATAAACTTTCAGAAGTTTCTTTAGTTTCACCGTTAAAATACTTAAGTTTAGTATTTGCTATTTTCTTTGGATATTTTGTTTGGAATGAGGTTCCATCGTACAAGACTTTGATCGGTGCTGGATTAGTAATTTTATCTTCGATCATAATATTTAGAAGAGAAATATATTTAAAAAAACCAAACTTAATTTTTAAAAATGAGTAAAACTCCTAAATATTGGTCAAAAGCAATTAAGCATCTTTCAAAGGATAAAGTAATGAGGAAACTTATATTGAAGTACAAAGATAAAACTTTGACATCAAGGAAAGATATATTTTTATCATTGTGTAAAAGTATAATCGGTCAACAAATTAGTGTAGCTGCTGCAAATTCAGTTTTTTTAAAGTTTAAAAAGGAGTGTGGACGAAAAATAAATCCAAAAGTAGTAAATGCAATTACTTCAAACAGATTAAAAAAATGTGGTTTAAGCAGACAAAAAGTAAGAGGTATAAAAGAGTTAGCAAAAAAATTTATTAATAAATCTTTTAATCCAAGAATTATTCAAACAATGAATGATGAGGAAGCAATTCTTTATTTGTCAGAACTAAGACAAATAGGTAGATGGTCTGCAGAAATGATATTACTATTTACATACAATAGGTCAAATATTTGGCCAGTACAGGATATTGGTTTGCTAAGAGCAATTTCTAATAACTATAAAAAGAGCTACTTACCTCCCATGGGCTACGTAAATCGTTTAAGAAAGAGATTTTCGCCTTATTGTTCAGTTGCAACTTGGTATTTATGGCGCTCCATTGATGATGAACCTGTGCAATATTAACTACCTTCAACTATCTGATGGTGTCTCACAGCATGATCTCTAATAACGTCGAGTGCTTCCTGATATTCAGGGGAGTCGTAAAATTCTATTGCTGTTTTGTAATTTGGAAATTCTAGAACAGTTGTTCTAGGAGAGTCTATTCCTTCATTTGTTCTATTTTTTCCACCTCTAATTAAAAATTTACCTGAGTATTTTTCTGCAGCAAATGTAGCTTTTATCGCATATTCCTTAAGTTTTTCTTCACTATTGATTTTTTCCCACATGCATACAACGTAACCTTTCACAAATCTCCTTTTATATGGTTATATATTTAAAATTTATTTTATCAAATATCTTCTTGGTTTACTCCTTCAACAATGAACATAGTTCTTTTAGTAGTATCTTCAGCGTAAGACCAAGCTGTTTTATAATCATTTGACTCATGACAAGATAGAGCATTATCGTAACTGGGAAATTCCCAAATAACAGTTCGTAAAATGTTTTCACCACTAAATGATTTTAACCTGCCACCTCTTACAACTGGTTTTCCCCCGTAGCTTTTTATTACAGGAATAGCTTTTTCACCATATTTTTTTAAGTTATCCATGTTAGATATTTCCAAGTATAGACTTATCCAATAAGTTTTCATATTTATCCTTTTTTAATTTTTTTATTTATGATACCAAATTTCTATGGCTGATAAATTAATAATATCATATGAAGAATATAAGTCTGCTGTTGAAAAACTTGCTTTAGAAATAGAAAAAAAATATAAGCCGACAGTTCTTGTTGGCATAATGAGAGGCGCGGCACCAATCATAGATATTTTGTCTAGAATTTTTAAATTACCAACTGCTTATGTTGTTATACAAAGTTACTCTGGTGATACGGTTCAAAATAAACAAGGAGAATTAATTTTCGCTAGAGATATTAGCGCAATTGCAACAAACGAAAATTTTAAAAAAGTTTTGTTAGTAGATGATCTGTCTGATACAGGATTAACATTGAATAAAAGTATAGATTGGCTGAAAGAGTATGATCCAATTAAAAATTACATAAATGAGATAAAGACAGCATGTCTATGGAAAAAGAAATCATCTTCATTTACACCTGACTTCTGTCCAATTTTATTAGAAAATGATCCTTGGATAGTTCAGCCGTCAGAGTATTACGATGAAGTTGATATTGAGGCATTGAAAAAGAAACATTCTTAAAAAAAAGGCCAGTCAAAGCTGGCCTTTAATTTTTAATTTATAAAAGAAATTACTGCGGAATTTCTCCTTCAACTCCTTTAACATATACGTTCATACCTGCTAACATACCATCATCAGCAACTGATCCTGCTGCTACAAGTATGTTGCCTTTTTGGTCATAAATAGGACCAGTAAAAGAATGAGCTTTTCCTGATGCTAAATCTTTTTGAAGTTGTTCTACCTCTTTAACAAGATCACTTCCCATGGCAGAATTGTATGGAGCCATTGCAACCATTCCTTCTTTTAATCCATGCCAAGTATCTTGCTGTTTCCATGTACCGTCTCTTGCAGCAATAGATCTTTCAACATAATAAGGTGCCCAATCATCAATTATTGATGTTAATATAGATTTAGGAGCAAATCTTTGCATATCACTAGCCTGACCGAATGACCAAACTCCAGCTTTTTCAGCTACTTGAACAGGTGCAGTACTATCAGTGTGTTGCATTATAATATCAGCTCCTTGATCAATCAAAGCTTGAGCTGCTTCTGACTCTTTCCCTGGATCATACCATGTGAAAACCCATACAATTTTTGTTTTAATATCTGGATTTACTTTTTGGGCAGCCAATGTCATTGCATTTATTCCTCTTATAACTTCAGGAATTGGAAATGATGCTATATACCCAATAACATTTGTTTTTGTCATTTTTCCTGCCATGTGACCTAATAAAGTTCTTCCCTCATAAAATCTTGCAGAGTATGTAGAAACATTTGAGTGTTCCCTTTTGTACCCAGTCGCATGCTCAAATTTTACGTTTGGAAAATCTTTAGCAACTTTGTTTGTAGGGTCCATATAACCAAAACTTGTTGTAAATATAAGATCATGTCCAGATTGTGCTAATTGTCTTATAACCCTCTCTGCATCTGCACCTTCAGGTACACTTTCAACATAGGTTGTTTTTATTCCAGCAGCCTCTACTGCTTTTCTTCCTTCATCATGCTGGTATGTCCATCCGTGATCCCCTGTAGGTCCAACATAAACAAAACCAACTTTAAAATCTGCATTTGCTTGCCCGCTTATACCAAGCAAAAATAATACAGAAATTACATATCTTAAAAAGTATTTGTACATTTGATTCCCCTTTAAATTTTAATTTGTGATACTACAAACTAAGGAAGATTCTAATAAAAAAAAATCTTTATTTTGGAATAGCTAACATTACTTTTCCTTATAGAAGATTTGTCCAAGTGAAGTTGGGGTATTAAGTTTTATTTTTCTACTGTCACGAGAAATTACAACTAAAACTATTATTGTCATAATGTAGGGCAATGCACTCAATAATTGAACTGGAATTCTTAGACCTACAGCTTGCATATGTAATTGTAAAATTGTTATGCCACCAAATATTAATGCACCTATTAAAACTTTAATTGGACTCCACGTAGCAAAAACAACAAGTGCTAATGCAATCCACCCTCTACCTCCAGTCATATTCTCAATCCATTGAGGAGTGTAAATTAACGAGAGGTAAGCTCCTGCCAACCCGCACATTGCACCGCCATATAAAATACAACTATATCTTACGAGTAAAACATTAATGCCTTGATTGGAGGCTGATGTAGGAGAATCTCCTACAGCTCTCACTATCAATCCAACTTTTGTATTTTTCAAAAAATAATTTGTCAAAAAAGGCAATAAAAATGCAAAGTATAATATAATTGAATGTCCAAAAAATATTGGTCCAAAAAAGGGAACACTTTCTTTAAGACTTACAAATAATAAAGGAAACTCTTTCCCAGGTATTCCAACAAAATTTTTTCCTATCATTGCTGACATACCAATTCCAAAAATAGTTAATGCAAGTCCAGTGGCAACATGATTTGTAAGAAGTGATTGGGTAAGCAATGCAAATATAATTGAAATAATTAAACCAGAGAGCATTGAACCCATGACTGCTAAAAATAAGTTATCTGTCACTACCATTAATGCAAATCCTGAGATTGCCCCAATTATCATCATTCCTTCAACGCCAAGATTTAAAACACCAGATCTCTCTGTTATTAGTTCCCCACATGCAGCAAGTATCAAAGGAACAGATGAGGCCATAATTGCACCAATCAAAATACCTATAAAGTTTATATCAAAGCTCATTTTTTTTCAGTCCTAGAAATTTTATTTTAAAAAAAAGTAAGTAATCAGATCCAAGAAGAAAAAATAAAATCATTCCTTGAAAAACTTGACCTGTATATTTTGGTACTTGTAAAAAAATTTGCGCTGTTTCTGCGCCTAAATATGTTAGAGCAACAACAAGTGATGCAAATATTATTCCGACTGGGTTTAATCTTCCTAAGAAAGCAACAATTATTGCTGTGAAACCATAGTCTGGAGAAATATTTCTATGTAACTGACCTATTGGTCCTGTTATCTCACCAACACCTGCAAGACCTGCGCAAGCTCCGCTGATTATGAAAACGATAATAATCATTGTCTTGCCTTTGTACCCAGCGTACTTGGCAGTCTTCAAACTTAGACCTGAAACTTTTATCTGAAACCCTAAATAAGTTTTGTATAAAATTAGCCAACTCAAGAAAACAGTTGCTAGTGCTATAAATATTCCTGCATGAATTCTTAACCCATCAAATAATATTGGCATTCTTGCTGACTCACTAAATTGTCTTGTTTCTGGAAAATTAAACCCTTCAGGATTACTCCATGGTCCAACTACTAAATAATCTAATAATAATTTAGCCACATAAACTAGCATCAAACTTACTAAAATTTCATTTGTATTAAAATAAGTTTTCAAAATAGCTGGGATCATCGCAAATATCATTCCGCCAATTGCACCAGACAAAATTATTATTGGTAAAACATAAAATCCGTCATGACCATAAAATAATAAAGCC
>CACKHK010000026.1 GCA_902599955.1 uncultured Pelagibacteraceae bacterium | reverse complement strand
CCCTCTTTGAAATTTGTGCCTGCTAGTCTCACTACTAAAGGAACTTTAATTTTAATTTCTTTTGCTGCATCTACAACACCTTGCGCGAGTACGTCACATCTCATTATTCCTCCAAAAATATTTATTAGTATTCCTTTTACATTTTTGTCAGATAAGATAATTTTAAATGCTGCTGAAACTTTTTCTTTAGAAGCACCACCACCTACATCTAAAAAATTTGCAGGCTCTTCTCCATATAATTTAATAATATCCATAGTAGCCATTGCTAATCCAGCACCATTTACCATACATCCAATGTTTCCATCCAATTTGATATATGCCAGATCATGTTTACTTGCTTCAATTTCTGTTTCTTCTTCCTCATTAAAATCTCTAAGTTTCTGAATTTCTGGATGTTTAAATAATGCATTTTCATCAAAAGTCATCTTTGCATCCAAACATACAATTTTGTTTTTTTTTGTTAAAATGAGAGGATTTATCTCTACTAAGTTTGCATCTGTATTAATGAACATTTTGTAAATTGATTTTATTAAATTGATTGATTGTTTACTTGCATCACTGTCTAAATCAAAAATTTTAATAATTTTGCTACAGTCTTCCTCTGAAATAATTTCATTAAAATCTACTTTAGTAGTAATTATTTTATCTGGTGATTTCACAGCAACTTCTTCAATATTCATTCCACCCTGATCACTGGAAATAAATGCAATTTTCGCAGAGGCTCTATCAACAAGACAAGACAGATAGAATTCTTTTTCTATTTCTGATGCAGTTTCAACATACAATCTTTTTACCTCTCTTCCAGAGGGTCCAGTTTGATGTGTAACTAATGTTTTTCCAAACAATTTATTCGCTTCCTCTTCCAAAAGAGCTAAATTATCAACAATTTTTATTCCTCCAGCCTTTCCTCTGCCTCCTGCATGAATTTGAGCTTTTAATACATATTTGTCAGCTTTGAGATTTTTTACTTTCTCAATTAATTCATTTACATTAAGAGCGTAAACGCCTTCGGGTACAACCGCGCCATACTTTTTAAGTATTTCTTTTGCCTGGTGCTCGTGGATATTCATTTAATCTTTGTTTAAGTCAGGGTCTATTTTAGATGCTGCATCCCATAATTTTATTACTGCTTCTACTGAATTATTAAACTCTGTTTTTTCATTTTCATTAAGGTCGATTTCCTCAATTTTTTCAACACCTTCATTGCCAATGATAACAGGAACTCCTGCATATACATTATTAATTCCATACTCCCCATGTAAATATGCTGCACATGGTAAAAGTTTTTTTTGATCTTTTAAAAATGCTTCAGCCATCTCAACTCCAGATGCTGCAGGTGCATAAAATGCTGATCCTTTTTCTAAATATTTTACAATTTCTGCACCACCATCTCTAGTTCGCTGATTAATACTTTCTAATTTTTCCTCAGAAACCTTTCCCTCTTTCACTAACTCCATCAATGGTTGACCAGAGACTTTTGTAAATCTTGGAAGAGGTACCATTGTGTCTCCATGTCCACCCATTACCATAGCATCTATTTCTTTAACAGGCACATTTAATTCCTCGGACAAGAATAGTTTAAATCTTGAACTATCCAATATACCCGCCATCCCTACAACTTTATGAACGGGAAGTCCTGAATATTTTTGAAATGCCATTACCATTACATCCAATGGATTTGTAATACAAATTACAAAGGCATTAGGCGCATTATTTTTTATTCCTTCGGCAACTTGTTTAATAATTTTTAAATTAATTCCTAATAAGTCATCTCTGCTCATTCCAGGTTTTCTAGGGACACCTGCTGTAATTATAATAACATCTGATCCTTTTATATCTTCATACTTATCTGTTCCTGAAAATTTTACATTAAATCCATCTACCGAGGAAGATTGGGCTATATCTAAACCTTTTCCCTTTGCTATTCCACTTGCAACATCAAATAAAACAACTTCATCCACTAGTTCTTTTAAACCAATTAAATGAGCTAAAGTTCCTCCAATTTGACCTGCCCCTATTAAAGAAATTTTACTCATTTTATTTCATTGTTGGCATAATAAATTCAGGATTAGATCTAATTCCTGATGGCCATCTAGAAGTAATAGTTTTTAATTTAGTATAAAATTTTACACCTTCCATACCGTGCGTTCCGCTATCTCCAAATAATGACCTTTTCCATCCTCCAAAACTATGGAAAGCCATTGGAACTGGTATTGGAACATTTATCCCTACCATTCCAACTTGAATTTTACTTGCGAATGTTCTACCTGCATCTCCATCTCTAGTATAAATGCTAACTCCATTTCCGTATTCATGCTCATTAATCATTTTTGTAGCCTCTTCAAATGTTTTTACCCTAACAACAGATAAAACTGGTCCAAATATCTCCTCTTTATAAATTCTCATATCAGTAGTCACATGATCAAAAAGACACCCACCAATATAAAATCCATTTTCATATCCCTGTAATTTCAAATTTCTTCCATCAAGAACAAGTTTTGCTCCCTCTTTAACTCCTAGATCTACATAGCCTTTTACTTTTTCTAAATGTTCTTTGGTTACTAAAGGGCCCATCTCAGATGATTTATCCATACCGGATCCAATTTTTAATGCTTCAGCTTTTTTTGATAGTCTTGAGACTAGCTCATCACCTATATCTCCTACCGCTACTGCTACTGACTGTGCCATACATCTTTCTCCAGCTGAACCATATGCAGCGCCCATTAAACCATTTACAGCACCATCTAAATCACAATCTGGCATAACAACCAAATGATTTTTCGCTCCACCTAATGCTTGAACTCTCTTTTCATTTTTAGCTGCATTTTCATATATGTACTTAGCAATAGGAGTTGATCCAACAAAACTAACTGCTTTAATATTTTGGTTAGTTAATATAGCGTCAACAACCTCTTTATCACCGTTAACAACATTAAAAACACCCTCAGGAAGACCAGCTTCATGGAGAAGTTCAGCTAATTTCATCGGACATGAAGGATCTTTTTCTGAAGGTTTTAATATAAAACTATTTCCACATGCAATAGCTAATGGAAACATCCACATCGGCACCATAGCTGGAAAATTAAATGGGGTTATACCGGCTGCAACTCCTAAAGGCTGCCGCATTGAATAACTATCAACGTTTGTTCCAACATTTTCAGAAAACTCTCCTTTAAGTAAATGTGGAATTCCACATGCAAACTCTACAACTTCTAATCCTCTTATTAATGATCCCTTAGCATCCTCATAAACTTTTCCATGCTCTGAGACTATTAGTTTTGCCAGTTCATCAAAATTTTTTTCTATAAGCTCTTTAAATCTAAACATTATTCTAGCTCTTTGAAGTGGAGGATTTAAAGACCAAGTCTCAAAAGCTTTTTGTGCAATTTCAACTGCACCATCTAAATCTGATTTTGAGGCTAAAATGACCTCAGATTCTTGTTCTCCAGTAGCAGGATTAAAGACTTTACCTTTTCTTTCTGAATTACCTGGAGTTATTTTTCCACCAACAAAATGTTTGATTAAATTCATGATTGAAATTATTTAATTAAGTAATCAAGCTGTTGCAAGCATTTTCTTTATCTCTGCAATAGCTTTTGCAGGATTTAAGCCCTTAGGGCAAGCATTTGTACAATTCAAGATAGTATGACATCTGTAAAGTTTAAGTTCGTCAGCAACTTTTTTAAGTCTTTCTTTTCTGTCCTCGTCTCTACTATCAATTATCCACCTGTAAGCTTGAAGTAAAACTGCAGGACCTAAATATTTTTCACCATTCCACCAATAACTTGGGCAGGATGTTGAACAGCATGCACACATTATACACTCATATAAACCATCTAATTTTGCTCTATCCTCTTTTGTCTGAATGTTTTCTTTGTCATTTATTTTTGTTGTTTTTAGCCAAGGTTCAACCGACTCATATTGTTTGTAAAGAGTGCTTAAGTCTCCAATTAAATCTTTTAAGACTTTTAAATGTGGTAATGGATAAATATCGATATCTCCATCTAAGTCAGAATGAGATTTGGTACACGCTAAACCATTCTTTCCATTCATATTCATCGCACATGACCCACATACTCCATGAGCACATGATCTTCTATATGCGATAGACGGATCAATTTCATTTTTGATTTTATTTAAAATGTCTAAAACTTTAGAAGAGCAATTATCCATATCAACCTCATAAGTATCAATTCTTGGGTTTTCATTTTTAGATGGATCCCATCTATAAACATTTACTTTTCTTATGTTTTTCGAACCTGTTTTATCTTTGTAATATTGACCTTTTTTTATTTTTGAATTTGACGGTAAATTAAACTGTACCATTAATATACTCTTTCCTGAGGAGGAAAATATTGTACATCATTAGTTAGTGTTGATCTATGAACTGGTCTATAATTTATTTTTGTTTTAGAGCCATTGCACCATGAGAGAGTATGTTGCATATAATTTTCATCATCTCTTTTCGGAAAGTCTTCTCTTGCATGTGCTCCTCTACTTTCTTTTCTGTGGTAAGCTGAGTCCATAGTAGTTATTGCTTGTCTAATTAAGTTATCGAATTCTAAAGTTTCGACTAGATCTGTATTAAATATTAATGATTTATCTTTAACAGATAAAGATTCCATACCCTCAAAAGGTTTTCTTATTTCATCAACACCTTCCTTTAATGTCTTTTCACTTCTAAATACAGCACACTTAGACTGCATTGTTTTTTGCATTGATAGTCTAAGTTCAGATGTAGGGTTAGAACCTTGAGAGTTTCTAAGTTTATCAAATCTATCTAAACATCTATCAGTCTCACTTTTATCGATTTCGTCATGTTTCATTCCTGGTTTTACAAGTTCTGCTGCTCTTTTTGCAGCTGCTCTTCCAAAAACCACAAGATCAATTAATGAGTTTGAGCCCAATCTATTAGCACCATGAACAGATACACATGCAGCTTCTCCGATCGCCATTAAACCAGGAACAGTTTTCTCCGATCCATTAACTGTAAGAACTTCGGCCTTATAATTTGTTGGTATTCCCCCCATATTGTAATGCACAGTTGGAACAACTGGTATTGGCTCCTTAGTTACATCAACGTTAGCAAATAATTTAGAAGCTTCAGAAATACCTGGTAATCTTTCTTCTATAACTTTAGGGTCTAAGTGATCTATATGAAGATGAACATGATCTTGTTCTTTTCCTATACCTCTACCTTCATTTATTTCTACTGCAATTGATCTACTTACTACGTCTCTTGATGCTAAATCTTTTGCTTTTGGTGCGTAACGCTCCATAAATCTTTCACCTTTTGAATTTACTAAATAACCTCCTTCACCTCTTACACCTTCTGAAATTAAAGTCCCATGGCCGTATATACCAGTGGGGTGAAATTGTACAAATTCCATGTCTTGTAAAGGTAAACCAGCTCTTAAAACCATCGCATTACCATCTCCAGTACAAGTATGAGCAGAAGTAGCTGAGTAATATACTTTTCCATACCCTCCTGTTGCAATAATTGTAATGTGAGATCTGAATCTGTGTATAGTTCCATCGTTAAGGTTCCAAGCAATTAAACCTTTGCATGCTCCATCTTTCATTATTAAATCTAATGCAAAGTACTCAATAAAAAATTCTGTATTGTGCTTCAGGGCTTGACCATACAAAGTGTGAAGTATTGCATGACCTGTTCTATCAGCAGCCGCACATGTTCTCTGAACTGTCTCGTTCCCATAATTTTTTGTCATACCTCCAAAAGGTCTTTGATAGATTTTTCCATCCTCTGTTCTACTAAATGGAACTCCATACTTTTCTAATTCTAACACTGCTGCCGGGGCTTCTTTACACAAATACTCAATTGAGTCTTGGTCGCCCAACCAATCTGCACCTTTAACTGTATCATACATGTGCCATCTCCAGTCATCCTCACCCATATTTCCTAACGCTGCAGAAATACCTCCTTGTGCAGCAGAAGTATGACTTCTTGTGGGAAATACTTTTGAAACACAGGCTGTTTTTAGACCAGCTTCACTTAGGCCAACAGCAGCTCTTAAACCTGACCCACCAGCACCCAAGACAACTACATCATATTCATGATCAATTATTTTGTACGAACTCATAACTATAAATTAAATACTAAGATAATTATTAATAATGGAAATACTATAGCAAAGATATTTAAGGTTTTATTTGCGGCATTTTTGATATTTTTGTCTTCAATATAATCTTCAAAAACCTCGCTTATGCTTAGTGCAGAGAAAAAATATGCAAAAATCAAAAACATGCTAAATAATAATTTGGATGGCTGTGAAGATATAAATGTTAGTACCTCATTATAGCTTTTGTCATAAATAGAGGCCAAACTCATTGCAAACCATATCATTAAAGGTATTAAAATTGCTGAACTTACTTTTAAAAACAACCATTTCTTAGTTACAGATCCCATTAAATTATTAACCTTCCAATTGCGTAAATTGAAACTGATATAGGGAAAGAGCCAATCAAAACAATCAATCCGGATATTTTTGTAGTTTTGGGTTCAAAACCATATCCTAAGTCCATTACCAAATGTCTTATCTCACTTAGAACTTGAAATGTGAAAGACCAGATTATTCCAATACAAATAAATTTACCGAAAAAAGAAGACAAAAATGAACTTGTGTATTCATAATAAACCTCACCCAATAA
>CACKHK010000025.1 GCA_902599955.1 uncultured Pelagibacteraceae bacterium | reverse complement strand
TTATCAGTCTTTAGCTCATACTGCAATAATTACACACCAAAGAATAGATAATAGTATCGCTATGCAAATCTTCACAAAAAACGGGCCGTTAGCATTTCTTCCTATGTCTAATCAGCAAACTTCAATTGTATTTTCAAATAATTCAAAAAAAGTGATCGACAGAAAAAGTCTTTTACAAATAGTTCAAAAATATAATATTAAATATAAAATTACTAAAATTAGTGAAGTTGAATCTTTTCAAATTAGATTTTTATTACTTAGAAATTATATATATAAAAATATTCTATCATTTGGAGATTTAATACATAAGGTCCATCCATTGGCAGGACAAGGATTTAATATGACAATTAGAGATATAAAATCATTAACTAAAATCTTAGATGAAAATATAAAACTAGGTATTAGTAATGGGGAAATTATTGCTGATAAATTTCAAGAAAATAATAAACACTTAAATTTTATGTTTGCATTAGGAATAGATACAATAAATTCCTTTTTTAAAATTGATAGTAAATTTAAAAATAATCTATCAAATCCAATATTTAAAATATTAAAAGGTAATAAGTTTTTAAATAATTTTGCAACTTTTTTGTCTGATTAAATTATTTATTGCAATGTTTTATTGTTAAAATTATCTAAAATATAAGTATTTAGTATTTCTTCTAATTTTTTTTTTCTAAGGTTTAAATCTTTACTTTCAAGTAATACTTGTTTTTCCTCTAATGAAAAAGGTGATGCCATGGAAAGAGTATTTATAGTTTGATCTAAGCTTTGCTTTTCAATTTCTTTCCAATTTATTTCGTATCCTTGTTTTTTAAAAAGGCCCTTCAAATTTTGGAATATTAACTTCAGGTCAGAAAACTTTATATCATCTGTTTTTTCAACTAAATCAGATGAAAAATCCTCATATTTAACCTCACACTCTCTATATAAATTGTCATTATTAATCTCATCAACAATGCTGAATCTGCATACTCCATTAAGAATTATTAAGTACCTTCCATCCTCTGTCTCATTAAAACTGGTTATCTTGCCAGCGCAACCAATATTGTGCAAATCAGGTTTTTTTAATTCTCCGGTTTTCTTTGGTTGTATCATTCCAATCATACGATCACTTTTCATACTATTGTCTATCATTTGGATATATCTAGGCTCAAAGATATTTAAAGGCACTGTAGTTCGTGGAAAAATAATAAAGTTTGACAAAGGAAAAACAGGTATAATTTTTGGTAGGTCTTCTTTTTTCATATATTTTAAATTATAACATCTAATAGATGAATTCAAATAATTTAGAAATACAAAAAAAAAAATTGTTAACTTTTTTTAAAGAAAAAAAATTTCAAGAAGTAATAATTGAAGGAGTTAAGCTCTTAGAAGAGAGACAAAATGATGCACAATTAATTTATATCCTAGGATTGTCCTCAATAAACCTCCAAAATTTTGTTGATGCTGAAAAATTTTTCAAAAAACTAATTTTTTTACAAAAAACTGCTGAAAATTTTTACACTTTAGGAAATATTCAAAAAATACAAAAAAATTTTGAAGAAGCTATAGGATCGTTTGAGGAAGCTATAAAAGTTAATCCAAATTTTTCTGAAGCATATAATAATTTAGGTAGTGCACAAAAATCTTTAAATAAATTTAAAGAAGCTATAATTAGCTATGAGAAGTCTATTGCCCTAAAAGCGAACAATATTGAAGCCTGCTATAATCTTGCAAGTCTACATTATTTCTTAGAAAATTATAAAGATGCATCAAATTATTTTAAAAACATCATTAATCTCAAGGCAAGACAAGAGGAAATATGTGAGAGGTATACAATATGTTTGTTTAAAACTGGTAAGAAAACTGAGGTTAGAGACTTTGTTTTAACAGTAATCTCAAAATTTCCTAGAAATAAAGTACTTAATAATTTATTAGGTCAATCATTGTTGGCTTTAAATTCTCATAAAGAGGGTCTATCTTATATTAAAAATGGAGCTGGTTTTTTGGAAATAGATGAAAATGGAGTAAGATTACTTTAATGAAACGAATTAATATTAATAACGAAAAGTCTCCAAATTTTATTGGATGTTGGTTTTTAGATGAAAAAAATATTAGCAAAAATATTATTGATTTTTTTGAAAATAATCAATCTCTCCAAAAAAAAGGCTCAACAGCTAAGGGTGTTGAAGAAAATAGAAAAAAATCAACAGATATTACAATCAGTCCAAACAAGTTATCCGAACCAAAATATAAAGTTTTTCAAGAATATTTCTCTGAACTTCAAAAATGCTTTGTAGATTACAGAGAACAATGGCCTTTTGTGAAACAATTTTTGACAAAAGTTAATGTTGGTCCTTTTAATGTGCAAAAATATTTTCCGGGAGATCATTTTGCAGCATTACACTCGGAGAGAACTGGTTTATCTACTTTACATAGAATTTTTGCTTTTATGACTTATTTAAATGATGTTGACGATGGTGGTACAACGGATTTTGACCATTATGGATTAAAAATTAAGCCTGAAAAAAATAAGACTTTAATATGGCCTGCAGAATGGACTCATGCACATACTGGGTCAGTGCTAAAGAGTGGAACTAAGTATATAATCACAGGTTGGTTTGATTTTGCATCGTGAATACAGCATAAAAAATTATAATTTCAATTATAGAGATGAACACTAGTGATTTTTTAGAAAAAAAAAAAAATATTTTAGATAATTTTAATAAGGGCAAGTTTGAAAAAGTAATTAAATTTGCAAAAAAATTATTAAAAAAAAATAACGATTTTCAATTATTATATGCGCTAAGTGTAAGTTATTTAACGCTTAACAAATATGTAGAAGCAGAAAATTTTTTTAAGAAAATAGTAATACTGAAGCCAAATGCTGAAAATAATTATATTTATGGAAATATTCAAAAAAAATTAAAAAACTATAACGAAGCATCTCAATATTTTTTAAAAGCCCTAAAACTTAAACCTGATTATTCAGAAGCATATAATAATTTGGGTAATACAAAATTAAAATTAGGGTTTACTGATGAAGCGGTGGAAAATTATAAAAACGCAATTAGTTCAAATAAAGATAATTTGCAAGCATATTTCAATTTAGCTCATCTATATAATGAAATAAAAGATTACGATAATTTGAAAAAAATACTTCAAGATGTTTTAAAATTAGATGAAAATAATACAACAGCATTAAATGATCTAGGATATTTAAATTTAATACTTGGAAATTTTGAGCAAGGAAGAAAGTTGTTTGAAAAGGTTTTGAATATTGATGGCAAGCACATAAGAGCGTTCAAGAATTATTTTTTAATAACAAAAGTTAATAACGAAAATCAATATTTTAAAATGTTAGAAAAACTCGATCTTTCCGAAGCAAGTTATGAAGATAAAATATTTGCATATACAAGCTTAAGTAAATGTAACTTTGATCTAAATAATTCAGATAAAGCTTTGAAATATTTAGAAGATTCAAACAATTTAAAAAAATCTAATTCAAACTTTAGTATTGGGAAAGAAAAAAAACTTTTTGAAAATATTCAAAAACTTTTTCTTCAAAAATTTAATGAGTCAATAGCTCATGAGAGTAAACTTAAATTTACACCAGTCTTTATTCTTGGTATGCCAAGGTCTGGAACAACACTCTTAGAACAAGTTGTTTCATCTCACTCTAAAGTTCATGGTGCAGGCGAACTCAACTATTTACCCAAAATTATTGATGAATTTAAAATTGACAAACCAAATAACTTTAAAA
Organism: uncultured Pelagibacteraceae bacterium; assembly: GCA_902599955.1. Taxonomy (GTDB): domain Bacteria; phylum Pseudomonadota; class Alphaproteobacteria; order Pelagibacterales; family Pelagibacteraceae; genus Pelagibacter. The sequence continues at coordinate 3,739 of CACKHK010000025.1, read as the reverse complement.
ATTTTATTAAAAAACTAAGATTCGAATACCACTCAATGGTTTCATCACTAAGTAATAAACCATTTATTATTGACAAATTACCAATGAATTTTAGATGGATAGGTTTTATCGATAAAGCTTTCCCTGAAGCTAAAATAATTCATATTCATAGAAATCCAATGGCCATATGTTGGTCTAATTATAAGATCAATTTTCCAGATCCTGGTATGGATTTTTCTCTTAGCCAAAAAAATACATCTGAATATTATGTATTGTATAATAATTTGATGAAATTTTGGTTTAATAATTTAAAAAATAAAATAATTAATCTTAACTATGAGCACTTTGTTAATAATTTTGAAAATGAAACTAATATTTTAATTAAAAAAATAGGCTTAAATTGGGAAGAAAATCTTAAAAATTACGATAAAAATAATAGACCTGTTCAGACTGCTTCTCTTCTTCAGGTAAGGGGGAAAATAAAAAAAAATACATCAGATGAATGGAAAAAATATAAAGATAAATTAAAAATCATGCAAGAAACTTTAAAAAGTGCAAATATAGAATTCTAAACATTTTGCCTATTGCTTAATTACATAAAAGCTAATACTTTTGATCATAATAGAATAAGCGGGCATAGCTCAGTGGTAGAGCGTCTCGTTGCCAACGAGAAGGTCGTGGGTTCGAGTCCCATTGCCCGCTCCATAATTATGATTATTTGGATCGCATCCTATCCTAAAAGTGGAAATACATATTTAAGATCTTTTATTTCTTCATATTATTTTTCAAAAAAAGGAAAATTTAATTTTGAATTACTATTGAACATCCTTCAATTTCCATCCATAAAATTTACAAAAAAAAAAATTAATTCTGAAAGTGAAGCAAGTCAAAGCTGGATTTTCAATCAGAAACAATTTTTTTCTGGAGATAAAATACATTTTATTAAAACACATAGCTCTTTAGACGAATATAAAGGGAATAGTTTTACAACAAAAAATTTAACTTTAGGTGCTATATATATTGTAAGAGATCCAAGAAATTTAATTACTTCAATGACACATCATTATTCATTAAGTTATGAAGAAGCATTTACAAAATTAATTAACGAGAAACAAACCCTTTTAGAAAAATCAACAGATGGTGATTATAGCAATTTTACTTTTTTGGGATCTTGGTCTAAACACTATAAATCTTGGAAAAATATTAACGATTTTAAAGTTTTATTTATTAAATATGAGGACTTTGAAGATAATAAAATAGATACTTTTAAAAAAATAGTTAATTTTATAAACACTTTGAAAAATGAAAAATCTTTAATTGATGAAAAAAAACTCATTAATTCGATAAATTCTACAAATTTTTCAAATTTAAGAAATAAAGAGGAAAATGAAGGATTCGAAGAAAGTGTGTATTCCAGATCAGGACAAAAAAAAAGATTTTTTAACTTAGGATTTAATAATAGATGGCAAAAAATTTTACCAAAAAATATTCTTCATAAATTAAATAATACTTTGCAAAATGATTTATATGATTTAGGATATAAATTAGATGAGTGATTTAGCAGATAAGAAATGTATTCCTTGCGAAGGTGGTATTCCAAGTTTTAATTTAGATGAAATTCACAAGTATCTTAAAAAGGTTGATGGATGGGATGTCGAGTCTTCAGATCAAAAAGACTATTATATAACTAAAGACTTTAAATTTGAAAATTTTATAGAAAGCCAAAAATTTATTAATAAAGTTGGTGAAATTGCGGAACAAGAGGGACATCACCCAGACATTTGGTTTGGCTGGGGATATGCCAGAATCAAAATACAAACACATGCCATTAATGGATTACATGAAAGTGATTTTGTTTTGGCTGCAAAGATTGATAAAATAATCTAAATATTAGTGTTTAAAGTGCCTTGTTTTTGAAAAAACTAATATTACACCCAGTTTGTCGGCAAATTTAATTATTTCTTTATCACGGATTGATCCAGATGGTTGAATAATTGCGCTTACACCATTTTGAACTAATATTTCAATCCCGTCTACAAAAGGGAAAAAAGCGTCAGATGCACCTACAATAATGTCACTTTGTTCTATTTTCTGAAATTTTTTCATTTTATCAATTGCTATTTTACAACTGTCTAACCTACTAGGTTGACCTGATCCAATTCCAATAGTTGAGCTATTTTTTGTTAAAACTATTGCATTAGACTTTACATTTCTACAAACATTAAAGGCAAATAATAAATTATTATATATTTTCTTTGTTGGTTTAATCTTAGAAACAACTTTAAAATTATCTTTTAAAAAAATTTTGTTATCCACGCTTTGATATAAAAAAGAGTTAAAATTACTTGTAACATCGTACAAGCTCTGATTATCTAATTTAGATGCATCAATTAACCTTAAATTCTTCTTTTTTTTTAAAATCTTTAAAGAATCTTCATCAAAACCAGTGCCAATAATTACCTCTAAAAATAATTTATTTAATTCAATTGCAGTTTTTTTTGTAACTTTAAAATTACATGAAACGATACCGCCGAATGCACTTATGGGATCACATGCAAGAGCTTCTTTCACACTTACTATTTTATCCTTATTAATGGAAACACCACATGGATTAGCATGTTTTACAACTACGGTACCAATATTTTTTGGAAGAGTTCTTGAAATATTTAAACTTGCGTAAATATCATTGTAATTATTATAACTCAATTTTTTTCCTGATAACTGAATTATATCTAAAGTATTATTTTTTCCATATATTGCTGATTGTTGATGAGGATTTTCACCATAACGCAATACTTCTATTAGATTTCCATGAGTTGTCTTCTTTTTAGGAAAATAATTTTTATTATTAAAACTTAAATATTCTGAAATCACAGAATCGTAATAAGCAGTAAGATTAAATGCTTCTTGAGATAATTTTTTTCTTAACATCAAACTTGTAGAGCCCTTATTTTTTTCTAAATCTTCTATAAATTCTTTATATTGTTGTGGAGAGCTTACAATAGTTGCATACTTATAGTTCTTAGCAGTTGCCCTTACAAGAGTTGGACCACCGATATCTATATTTTCAATGAGTTTTTCGTGATTCTTTGTAATTTTTAATGCCTCTTCAAAAGGATAAAAGTTAACTATAACTAAGTCTATTTCATCATAATTATTTTTTTTGAGATCTCTTTTGTGTTTTGAATTATCTCTTTTACTTAATATTCCAGCATGTATCTTTGGATGCAGAGTTTTAACTCTTCCATCTAGGATTTCATTAAAATTTGTAAATTTTGATACTTCGGTGCAAGTATAACCTAATCTTTTAATTTCTTTAGAAGTTCCACCTGAGCTTATAATTTTTATATTGTACTTTTTTAGTGTTTTTAAAACTGATTTAAGTTCTGACTTGTCTGAAAGTGATATTATTGCCTTTTTAATTTTATTTTTCATATTTTACTAATCTGCCATTCAATTACCTGTTCATCATTCTGAGTAATACCTGAGATATAAATATTTTGATTTTCAATGTAATTATTTTTATTACCAAAATATAAACCAGTTTCGACTCCGATCAATCCATCTTTTGAAAAAAATCTCCAACCAGAATTTTCTAATTCGATTAAAACTGATTTATTGTCTTGAATTTTTGTAATTTTTAAATTTGGTAAAAGATGGAACCTAATTTCAAAATTTGTGCTTTTAAAATTCTTTTTTTTGATTAATCTTTCTTTTCCAAAAATAATATATTTATTAGGATCAAATTCTAATGTTCTCT
>CACKHK010000024.1 GCA_902599955.1 uncultured Pelagibacteraceae bacterium | reverse complement strand
AATTACTTTCTTCTGCTTTAGGTATTTTAAAAAATTTTAATGGGTCATAAGAATAACGACCAGATGCATTTGGATTTGCATCTGCAGTGTATAAAATTAAATTTTTATCTTTTTTTAAAGCTTCAATAATTCCTGGTCCACCTGGTGATCCTGCGCCAGTAATTAATACTCTTATTTTATTTTTCATCATATATTTTGCAGTTTTTTTTAATTTCTAATTTTAAGAAATTATGTTTTATCTTGCACCATTGGTTAAGCTTTTCAGTTGGATTAGAGCCTTCAGATGCCCACCAGATAGGATGTATTAACAAATGTAGACCAAATTTTCTAGAATTTTTAAGGTACTCATTTAATTGAGGAAAAATATTTTTACAACCGGAGTCTGAAATATATTTCATCTTCTTAAAATAACTATCTTGATAAGTATGTTTAACACCTGATAATGACACATTGTTGTTTTTTAATAATAAACCTGGTCGGTGAACGGATACAATATCTACATAATTGTTAGTTATGTTCTCAAAAATATTTTTTTCTTCTAAAAATTTATCTACATTTTCATAAGCCTTTGGATCAAAGTGTAATGATACTTTATGGCCTAAATCAATTATATCTTTAACTAATTTTTGATTATGTGATGATAGAAAATTATACATGTTACTTGTCAACATGATAAAATAAGTTGCTTGAACATTTAATTTAGACTCAATCTTTGCAATCTTGAGAGCATAGTCAGGACTAAAATCAATATCATGACGTAATAATAAAGAGTTTTCCGTCATTTTTTCATTCCAATTTGTAGTTGGCTTGAGCCCTGCATTAAGCAGTTTTAAAATTAAATTTTCATAATCACTTATATTAAACATTTGTATTCTTTTATTTTTTTTATAGCTTTATAGTTTGATTATATATTTGTGATTTTGAGGCTGCAGATAAAATTCTAATTACTTGTAAACCCTCTTGCCCACCTGTAATTGGATTAATATTTTTTTCTATTACGTCTGAAAAATGCTGGCATTCTATTTTTAAAGGTTCCTCCTCCGGAACTTCTAAATATTTCACATAAGATTTTTTTAAATTTATAATTTTTTTATTTAAAGTTAATTCATATGGATATAAAGCTAATTTTTCATTCCAAAGTTTTGTATCGTCAAATACGATCATTTTAGATTTACCTACCACAACTAATTTGACATCTTTGTAAGGATTTAGCCAGGAAACTGAGATATGAGATTTTAAACCAGACTTAAAATCCATATGAATAGTTGCTGTATCTGCTAATTTATTTTGTAGTATAGATCTTGACCTGGCACTAACAAATTCTGGATTTTCACCTGTAAGAGATAATATCATCGAGATATCATGAGGTGCAAAACTCCAAATTACATCTTCTTCGGTTCGAACCCTACCAAAACCTAAACGATTTGAATAAATATATTTTAGATCACCTATCTCACCATTTCTTAACATTTTCTTAATAGTATTAAAAATTGGATGATACTGCAAAAGATGTCCAACCATAAGCTGAACTCTATTTTCTTTAGAAGTTGAAATCATTAATTGTGCTTCAGTTTCGTTTAATGAAAGAGGTTTTTCAACAAAGACATTTTTTCCTTTATTCATTGCCTTTATTGCCATCGGAGCATGAAGATGCGCAGGGACAGTTAGAACTACCCCTTTAATATTTGGATCATTTATTGTTTCTTCAAAAGTGGAGGCTTTTACTTTGTATTGAATGGCATATTTATTTGATATGTCAGTATTTAAGTCACAAATTGAGTATAATGAACCTATTTCAGAAAAGTTTCTAACTAAATTCTTTCCCCACTGACCACATCCAACTACTGCTATATTTTTTTTCATTAAAACTGTTTTAAATATAAAAATTAACCATATTATTTTTTAAAGACGAAAAACACTAAAGCCTTGAGCTAAAAGTTCTTCTTTTTTATAAATTGATTTTACATCAGCCAATACTGGATTAGCTCCTTTACATAAACTTTTGAGAAATTCTGGTGATTTAGCGCGAAATTCACTATGACCTACAGCAACTATTAAACTGTCGACCTTATCATTAACATCTAATTGAGCTAATTCTATATTATGAATTTTTTTAAGTTCCGTTGCGTTTGCCCAAGGATCTTCAACAACTACATTTACACCCCAACTTAAAAGTTCATTAACAACATCAACAACTTTTGTATTACGAATATCTGGACAATTTTCCTTAAATGTTATTCCCATGACTCCAACTGTGCTTTTTTTAATATTAATTCCATTTACAATCATTTTTTGAATAACTTTTTTAACCATATATCTGGACATATTGTCATTAATTCTACGGCCAGCTAAAATTAATGTAGGATTATAATTAACTTTCTCAGCAGCATGGGTTAAATAATAGGGGTCTACTCCAATACAATGTCCTCCAACTAACCCAGGTTTAAAAGGAAGAAAATTCCATTTACTTTCAGCTGCTTTTAAAACTTCAATTGTATCTAAACCTAATCTTCCTAGAATAATTGACAACTCATTTACAAGTGCAATATTTAAATCACGCTGAGTATTTTCAATTACTTTGGCTGCTTCAGCTACTTTAATACTTGTAGCTTGAAAAGTACCTGCTTCAATAATTCCTTTATAAAGATTGTCTACTTTATCAGCTACCTCTGATGTAGAGCCACTTGTTATTTTTTTAATCTTGGTTAAAGTATTGACTTTATCTCCTGGATTTACTCGCTCTGGACTATAGCCACAAAAGAAGTCTTTATTAAATTTCATATTTGATGACTTCTCAAGCTCAGGTACACATATCTCCTCAGTTGCACCAGGATATACAGTTGACTCATAAATTACGATATCATCTTTGCTTAATACAGTTCCAACAATTTTAGAAGCTTCAATTATAGGTAAAAGATTAGGATTATTAGCCTTATCAATAGGAGTTGGTACAGCTACAATATAAACATTACAGTCTTTAGTATCGTTAATATTTGATGAATAATTTATATTATCCTTTGTTGCAGAGAGTAAATTAGCAGAAACCTCCAATGTGTTATCATGACCCTTCTTTAATTCGTCAATACGAGAAGAATCAATATCAAAGCCAACAACTTTAAATTTTTTTGAAAACGCTATTGCCAAAGGTAATCCTACATAACCTAAACCAATAATAGCAATTTTTTTATTATGATACATAAGCTAATCTTGATTATAAAACTTTTCTGTTACGTTGCTTACTAACTCTAATTTATTATTAATAGTTAATGTCAATATTGTTTCTAGTTGATCTGAGTGAATATTACGATCAAAAAATTTTTTAGCTAATTTTTTAGATGATAATCCTGCATTTTTAAGCCATATATTATCAGAAACTGCTAAGTCTAATTGTTTAGCAACCTCCTCCATTTTTTTTCCATGCATGCACAAACCACAGTCATATTTTAAAACTAAATCCTGCATCCATCCACCATGATTAAGAAAAATCGGCTTTCCAGCTGCTAAGCCATCAAAAAACTTGTTTGCAGAATTTGCCCAATTTTCTTTGATATCTGTTACAAAATTAGCTGTAATACTAGCTGCTGATAAACATGCTTGCATATCTTTTTTAGGCAATGGATTTTCAAAAAATATATTCTTATCTAAAACACCAATTTTTTTTGCATTGAAAATAAGTTGTTCTTTTTCAAATCCATCTCCAATTAATAAAATTTTAATTTTTGAGTTTAGCTTTTGAAGTTCACGTGCTAATCGAACAGCATACATAAGATCGTTTACCTTTCCAAAAGTCCCTGTATAAACTAGTAATGGCATATTTTTAAGCCATGATCGACTTAACCTGAAATTATTGGATAATTTTTCATTGTGCTCAAATTGTTTTAAATCTGAACTGTTAGGAATTACTGCAATTTTTTTTGAGACAATTTTTTTTGAAACAATCCCTTTTTTCATTTCAGGAGAAAGTGCCACAATTGAACTAGAGTTTTTATATGCCCAAATCTCTAATAATTTAGATAAATAAATTAAAACAGGATTTTTTAAAATTTTCATGGCAATCGGAACATCTGGCCATAAATCTCTTACTTCAAATACTAAAGGAATATTTTTTGATTTTGAAATTAAAACACCTGGAATTGCTATTGTTAATGGTGTGCTGCTAGCAAAAATTATATCACCCTCAATTTTTCTGGTCTTAAAATAAGACTTCCATGCAAATGTACCAAAAACTCTTAATCTTTCAAAAAAATTAGATCGATTTGAATATTGTAGAGGCAGCCAGTGAACTTTGATGCCAGACTCATCAGTTTCAAACCATTTCTTATCTTTATAAATTTCACGATAAGACGTAATCATAGTTACTTCATGCCCCATTTCGACAAGACTTTTAGCAAATTCATAGGATCTTGTACCTCCAGATGATTCTGGTGTAATAAAATACTGATGTAAATATATTATTTTCATAATACTGATTTTTTAATTTTTAAAATTTTCACTAAATCTATTATTTCAAATATACAATTTTTTTAAAATCTTTTAAAAAAAAATTCTGTTGCATTTAAAAGACCATAACCATAAATTCCTTTATGGAATGTTAATATAAGCAATAACATAAACGATGAAAGTAAATAAAATTTATATGATCGAGTATTTAGTAAAGAGCCAAAAGAAAAAATATATGGAATCAGCATAATCATACCTAACCTTTCGTACTCCCAATTTAGTCCATTCATCACAAACGATAATGAGAGAAAGCTAAAATAATACAAGCTTAAATTAAATGAGTTGTTTAAAAAATCTTTAAAATAAAACGAAATCATTATGAAACTAATTGCTATAATAATAAAAGCCAACCTAAAGTCCCCAGCAATTACTCTGCTAGGTTGATAATTAATAAAGATATTAAGAACATAACTAAGGGTTATTAGTGAAGATATTCCAATCAAGAAATTAATGATAACTTTATTTTTATTTGAGAAATTTTGAAACAATTTATTCATAATGAATGCAATGATAAAAATTGTGATAAAAAATATTCCAGATTTATGCATAAAAATAGCAAGAAAAGAAAAAATTAAAATGTAAAAATAACTTTTATGGAAACTACAAGTAAAAACTAAAAATATAAAAGACATAGCCATAGCCTGTCTCATTGCATTGCTTGTAGACATTATTATTGGCCAGGTATGAATTACAACAAAAAATAATATTAAAAAGAATATAGAAGAGTAACTTTGTTTAAATTTTAATTGATCTCTTATAAAGAGTCCTGTGCTCAAAGTAACAATAAAAGTAACAATGTAAACTCCAATATGAATTTCATTAATAATGATAGTTGAAATCCAAAAACCCATATAATCAAAAGGTGATGCACTAGCTGAGGGTCTAAAAAACTCAAAACCATTACTATACCCCCAGTGATAATCTGTACCATAACCATAAAAACCTGAGCCATGTAATAAAGAATATATTATTGAAATGAAAAAAATAATAACTGATGATATAAAAAACTTATTACTTTTACGTTTTATCAATACATTTAAATCCATTAGTTAAATCAATATTTATAATATTAAATTAATATTATTAAAGTAATTATTTTTCTTAAGAAAAGTGTTAAGTTTAATCTTTAGAATTTAACAACTCGTTTACACAACGCTGCCAAGCAAAATTAAATTTTTCTAAATTAAAGGATCTATATAATTTTACCTTGTCATTAGACAATGATCCCTCATGCTGAATAGATAATAAATCATTTCTTAAAGAGTCAATTGTACTTGATTTAAAACCTCCTATTTCAAGTAATTCTTTCATTCCTGCTACACCTGATCCTAGAATTAAAGTACCATGAATAGCAGCTTCATGGAGAACACGGCACCAACCCTCTTTCAACTCTGACATACAAACAACTGCCTTAGCATTTTTTAATAGAATATTATATTCATCATACCCAGCATTAATAACGCGAACTTCATTTGCTTCATTAAATTTTGATATTTTTGCAGGACTTGTTGCTATCATGGGTAATCCAAGATCCCTAAGTGAATTAAAAACTTTTTTTTGTCCCTTACCAACAGCAAATTTACCTAAATGCAAATACTGATTTCTTTCTAAATTATATCTTTTTAAAACTGAATTATTATTTAATGAAACTATAGAGCGGTCCATTGATTGAATATTAAAACCATTGTGAATTGTTATTGTATTTTTAAAACCTTTCTCTCTATAAAAATTACTCCAATATTTTGAGCAACTAACAACTGTATTTACTCGTTTTTTTTGTTTAATAAAAAACCAATGATATATCCTTATATATAGTCGCTTGATACCTTTAAAAACAGAAGGGTCGTAGTGATGTGCAATACTAATTACAGAAACTTTTTTTGGAATTATGAGCATCATTGCAGGAGATACGATAGCAATATTAATTTTTCCAAAAAATAAAATATATTGTGCTCGAAACCAAAACAAAATTATAGCTAATAAACGAGGCAATAATTCTAAATTCTTAACATCTATTACCTCATATGATGAATCTTTAATCTTTTTGTTAAGTGCTTCATCAATATGAGCATCATAATCTGCGCCTCCACTATTTCTATTTATTGAGAAACGAATAATTTTTTTATAGGGCTTCATTTAAATGACCTTTGTTTGCTATTACAGCAGAAATAAATTTCACATATTTATCAGCAATAGATTTTACTGAAAATTTTAATACACCCTCAAAAATTATTTCTTGAGATTTAGGTGAACGAATAGCTAATTTTAATGCTGCAATTATTGAGTCAAGATTATCAACTTCTGCTAAAAATCCATAACGACCATTACCAAGAATTTCAGCAGGCCCAGAGAAAGAGTTGGTGCTAACCACCTGCATTCCTGTTGCTAATCCTTCTGCTAACACCATTCCAAACGCTTCTGAATTGGATGTATGAACTAAAATATCAGATCTTTTCATTAAAGACTCAATATCAGAATTATAACCTAAAAAATTTACTTGTGACTCAAGACCTAACCGATTGACTAACTTTTTTAACTCATTCTCGAGTGATCCTTCACCTGCAATTAGCAACTTATCTTTATTATTTGCTACTTTTGAGAAAGCTCTTATGAGTAAATCAAATCTTTTTCTTTTTTCTAAAATTCCAACGCCTAAAAAAGTTAATCCAGAGTTGTTGTTTTTCTTTTTTTTTTGTTTAAAATTTTTTTTTGAAAACTTCACAGGATTATATATTGTAATACACCTTGATGGGTGCCATGAGTTTTTATTTAGAAATTCTAATCTAAGTCTTTCTGTAACAAATAATAATCCATTTAATTGATTGTAACTTAATCTAAACAATGGACCTAATAGTCTAAAATATAATTTTTGGTAATCTCCAATTAAAGGTGATATTGCAAAATTTTCTGACCCTATTAATACAACTGTGCCTGGACAGAAAAATTTAGCTAACCCTGCAGAAATATTACTGTAAGGACCAATAGAAATATAAGCATCATATTGAGAATGTCGAAAAATTTTTATTAAACTAAAAATGCCAGAAAAAAAACTTGTGGCATTTAAATCCAAAACATTACTAAAATGTTTGGGTCTTTTTTTCTTTTCACTATCTCCTCCACGACATCGAATAACAATTATATCTACTTTATGACCTTGTGATTGGAGATATTCGCCTATAGTCGCTGTTTTCTGTGCTCCTCCATGATAATTATAATCAGAGATTATAAACGCAATATTCATATTGATTTTATAATAAGTTGATACGTCTAAGTCTAGTTTTGATATATTCTTTAAATTTCATATCCTCTGGATTCAACTGTCCTACTAAATTTTGTATTTGATTTATGTTTCTATCAAATTCAATTTTTTCATCTAAACCAAATACTTTTAGCATATCTTGCCAAGAAGAATGAATATCAAATTTGTTAATCAATTTTTTACTTAAATATCTATCCATTGCATAACGGTACAACTCTTCAGTTTGATCATTAGTAACTTTTAGTTTTGTTATTAAATTACTTGAAATTATATTTTCATACATTTTTGGATCACTCCACCAATATCCGAATTTATACTCATCACCCCATGGAGAATTAGTAGATGCCACCACAGGAATTCCCCTGAACACCAATTCTTCTGCTACACTGCCATGATGCGTAATACCTACAACTACTCCATTGGTTTTAATAAAATTTACATCAAAATGAACTTCTGACCACCACACTTTATCAAAATTTACTATGCAAGATTTAAGAAAATTATTAGCAATTAAATCACCTGGATGATATTGGGGATCAATATTAGGGTGAGGTTTAACTATAACTTTAGATATATTTTTATTTGAATTAAGTATTGAAATAGTTTTATAAGTCCAGTCCATTAAATCATGGTAACCATCATGTGAATATAAATATTGAGCATCGGTAAAACTATGTAGATATAAAATTACACTTACACCATCTAAATATACTTCCTTATTATTAAAAATATGTTTATTTTTAAGTTTACCCATGTAATTTAATTTACTCCAGGGAGTTTCAATTCTTTCTTTATAATACTTAGATACTTTTTCTTTATCAATTTGTTCGATATCAATGTTTGGTTTGTAAATTTTTAATTGAGAAAAATACTTTTCTTTTAGTTCATGCTCTATAAAAGGGTGTTGTTTGCTTTCTAATTCAATATACCGTGCACCTTTATTAAACAAATATCGAGAGAAAAAACCATATAAATATTCTTGTGATGGTCCAATTACGAAATTTATACTTTCGTTTGAAAGAACAATCTTTTTATATTCTTCAAGAGAAAAATATAATTTATATAACGTTGCAAGAATACCCAATCTAGATTTAAATATACTTCCACAGGATTTATAATCAGCTCGCAAAGCTTCAGACAACACAAATAGCCCTGCATAAATATTTTCAACCTGATATTCAAGATATTTTTTACTCTTAAGAGAATATTTTCGAAAGTAGGTTAGATAATCAATTATAACTCTGTAGCTGAGTTTTGAAAAGCCAACTAGAGAATTTTTTTTTCTTAATCTTGTTCTTTCAAACTTAATTTCTAAGTCATCAATGCTTAAATTTGCTCTATCTACGTTGCCAATAGCAAAATTGGCAACATTAGAAATTTTATTGGTGTTAACCTTTGAGAATTTTGATGACTTTAAAAAGTCGATTAATTTTTTAATTTTTTTTTTATTTAAGTAAATCTTTAAGTTTTTAACACGCAGCAATATATTGAATAAATTAAATGAATTATAATTTGAAACTGTATTAATTGT
>CACKHK010000023.1 GCA_902599955.1 uncultured Pelagibacteraceae bacterium | reverse complement strand
CTGAAATTAATAGAAATTGAGAAAAGAGATAAAGAAAAAGAAAAAATTAAAAAACAGAAAATATTGCATGAAGAAAAACAATTTAAGCTTAAGCAACAAGAATTAAAAGATGAAGAAAAAATTGAAAAACTAAGAGCTAAAGATTTAAAATTATTCTTAAGGAAAGAACAGGCTCTATTAAGAAAAGAACAGGCAGAAAGACAAAAGATATTTTTACAAGAACTTAGAATACAAAAACAGATCGAAAGATTCAGAATAAGAGAAGTAAAAGAGCTCGAAAAATTAGAGAAAATGTCTCTTCGAGAAAAAAGAGAAGATTATGGAGAATTGCAACAGAGAATAGAAAATTTAAAAAATAAATATAGATTAATTAGAGATCAAAAAATTAGAGAAAGAGTCGAAGCTCTTGGAGTAAAAACTGATGAAGAAGATGACAGATCGGCTCTACTTCAAAAAGAAAGGGAATATAATTTAGCAAGACAAAAAATTGAGTTTGCTTTAGAAAGTTTTTATAGAAGTGCTAACAGTTTAGTTTTTCAGTTAAACAAAAGATACATTACAAGACATATGTCTATATTCAGATGCATAGATAAAAGATTTGAGACTGGAGAAATATTTATAAAATGGGACGAGTCATCAGACGAAGAATGGCTAATTTTAATATATATTAAGGATAATTCGCCTGATAAAGGAATAATAATAGAAGATAAGACAAATGATGAAAAGAATATGTCTTATGAGTTCAAACCCAATGAAATATTCAAAGCATCAGACTTAATGGTGGACTCACTTACTCAATTAATTTCAAAAAAAAGGCAGAAATTAAAGCAAAATTAACCTTTTATTCATTTACGTAAACAGAAACTCCTCTAGAATTTATATCTACATCAAATTTTTTATGAAGAGGTGGAAAGGCTCTCTGTGAACAATCAAGTCTATCGCATGTTCTACATGAAACGCCTATAGGTAACTCAGATTTTTTATCAGTTAAATCTAAATTTTCAGTATAGACAAATTCTTTTGCATATTTCGCTTCACATCCTAGACCTATAGATAACATACTTTTCTTCTGTCCATATCTTCCGACACCTTTTTCAACTGTCTTTGCTATACAAACGTATTTTTCTCCATTAGTCATTTTACTCACCGCTGCTTGAATTACACCAGGTCTTGAAAAGGCTGAGTAAACATTCCACCTCGGACAAGCACCACCATATCTAGGTATTTCAATACCTGATAATGAAAATCTTTTTGAGATATTTCCTGCAACATCTACTCTTAAAAAATGAAAAGGAATTCCAGGAAGTTTGGGATCTTGTAAACATGTTACTCTATGTGCAACTTGTTCGAAAGATGTTGCAAATGTATTTTGTAAAAGTTCAAGATCGTATTTCAATTCTTTACACTCTTTATGAAAAAGAGAGTAGGGCATTAATATTGCTGCTCCACAATAATTTAAAAGAGCAACTCTAGTTAATTTTTTAGACTCATTTGTTGGAAAACTAAATGTTGATAGATATTCATCAATTTCTTTTGATGCTCCCTCTTGTGAAATTTGTGCTGCAGCAAAAAGTTTTTTTGTTTCAAGAGAAAGATAATCAGACAGTAATAATTCTTTATCTTTTACTTTGTATATTTTTGAAAACGGCTTTCCTTCTTTTGGAATCACATCTTTAACTGTTATACCGTACTCAGTTTTTAGAAAATCACAAAGAGCTATATATCTTGTTCTGTTATTTTGTTTAACTTTATCAAAAATTTTATTTGCAAAATCTTCTAACTTTGGAAAAAAGTTTTTATTCTCTTGTAAAAAGTCAGAAATTACTTCTCCAGGAAATGCATTTTTTCTTCCATCAATAATTTTACCTGAAATATTTTCCAGTTTATTAAAAATTTCATGATCTTTTTGTTTAAAGTTATCGCCAAGCTTAATTAAAGCTTTAGCAATTTTTGGATTTGTGTTAACCAAATCTTTTACTTCTGGTCCTAAGATATCTAGATCTTCAAAAAGTTCATCACCTAACAACTCAGATATGTTGTTCTCCAGATTAATATCTGTCTTACTTGTTAAATCTGAAAGTTCAATTTTAAGTTTATCACAAACTCTTAACAGCAAATCACCATCAATTTTCCTTTTTCCACTTTCGATCAGATTTAAATAACTTGGAGAGATGGACATTTCCTCAGCTAGTTTGTTAGCTTGGATACCTAACTGTCTTCTAAAAGCTTTGATTTTTGGACCGATTTTCGTATCAATTTGACTCATTTTACTATTTGTAAATTTTGTAAATTTAAATTTACACAAAATTATTCGATTTTACAAGGAAAATATAATTAATTGTAGATTTTGTAAATATTGTAAATTATAAAGTTTACATGGAAAAAAACAAAATCAATAATATTGAAAATAACTACCAAATTACTAATAAAGAAGAGCATTCTGAACATAAGTCTAAAGGTATCTATATTAGAGACGATCATTGCGATTGGGGATCAAGCGGAATGAACGAATTTACTGAAGAATATAGTTCAAATTAAAAATTAGTAATTTCTAGTCATTTATTCAAAAAGAGAGAGGTTTAAGTGTCAGCTGAAAACATATCATACGACTTACAAAGATTTGCAGGAATTAAAAGAGATTACACACCCGAGGAAGTTGAAAGATTAAGAGGATCAATTAAAATTGAGTATTCAATGTGCAAAATGCAGTCTCAAAAGCTTTGGAGACTTTTAAACACAGAAGCCTATGTAAACACTCTAGGGTCACTTTCAGGAAACCATGCAGTTCAACATGCAAAAGCTGGATTAAAAGCAATTTATTTAAGTGGTTGGCAAGTGGCAGCTGATGCTAACAGTGCTGGTGAAATGTATCCTGACCAATCATTATATCCATATGATAGTGCACCAAAATTAGTTGAGACTATGAACAATTCTTTAATCAGAGCTGATCAAATTCAACATATGGAAATGATAGATGGAGACATGGATAAAAGTAAAAGAACTGATTATATGTTACCGATAATAGCTGATGGAGAAGCAGGATTTGGCGGTCCATTAAATGTATTCGAATTAACAAAAAAATTTATTAGAGCAGGTGCCGCTGGCGTTCACTTTGAAGATCAATTAGCGAGCGAAAAAAAATGTGGTCACATGGGTGGTAAAGTTTTGGTTCCAACTGGAACTATGGTTAGAAACCTTAAAGCAGCAAGATTAGCAGCAGATATTGCAGATGTCCCTCTCATCATTCTTGCAAGAACTGATGCGAATGCTGCTAAATTAATCACTAACGATTTTGATGAAAATGATAAACCTTTTTTAACTGGCGAAAGATCTCCAGAAGGTTTCTTTTATGTAAAAGATGGAATTGAACAAGCAATCTCAAGAGGTCTAGCTTATGCACCATACGCAGATTTAATATGGTGTGAAACAGCAACTCCAAATTTAGACGAAGCAAAGAAATTTGCTGATGCTATTCATGAAAAATATCCTGGTAAGATGTTAGCTTATAATTGTTCACCATCATTTAATTGGAAGAAACATTTGTCAGATGAGGAAATTGGATCTTTCCAAAGAAAAATTGGAGAAATGGGTTACAAATTTCAATTTATTACACTTGCTGGTTTTCATACACAAAATATTGCGATATTTGAGTTAGCAGAAAAATATAAAAAAGAAGGAATGACTGCTTATTCTAAAATCCAACAGCATGAATTTGCTAGAGAAAAAGATGGATATACTAGTGTTAAACATCAAAGAGAAGTAGGTACATCTTATTTTGATGCTGTTTCAAATACAATTAGCTCAGGTAAGAGTTCAACCACTGCAATGGAAGGATCAACCGAGTCCGAACAATTTTAAATGAAAGTTTAATGTTTACTAGCGGTCTTCTTTTAATAGTAAGCTACCTTTCATTTAAATATACAGTTCAGTGGATCCAATATTATAATCAAACTGATCCAAGAATGCCGAATTCCATTTGGAGATATACTTGCGATTATCAAGTTGTTGGAATTAGAGATATTTGTGATCTAGATGATAAACCCTTTGTAAGGCAGAGACGAAAAAGAGATAAAATTGTTACTATAATGTACTTTATAGTAGTACTCGCTTTTATATTCTCAATGTATTTTATGGCTAGTTTATTAGGATTAATTCTTTAATTTTTGTATTTGGCTCCAAGCAGAATTAACTGCTCTCATTTTAGCTTTGCTTTCATCTAAAACTTCTTGAGGCACACCTTTACTCATTAATAAATCTGGATGATGCTCTTTGCTAAGCTTAAGATAACGTTTTCTAATTGTATCTAATGAATCCTCAGGTTTGCTTTCTAAAACAATATAAGGATTAAGCTTATCTGATGATTTTCTACTCTCCTTAATCCCATTTATTTGAACATCATTTAGTCCAAATATTCTTGCAATATCTTGTATCATTATTAATTCTTTGTCACTTACATGACCATCTGACTCTGCAATATAAAATAAAGTGTTAATTACTTCCTCTAGAACATTTAGGTTGCCTTTATATACCTCTGCAATTTGTCTTGCGTATGGCTCGTAACCTGTGCTTTCTTCTTTGGCCTTATTAAAAATTTTTCCAACTTGATCTAATTCACTATCAGGTATTTTTAATTTATCTTTAACTGCAATTAATTCCTCACGACTAACCTGTCCATCTGCTTTACTTAATTTTGCTGACAAAACAATCAAGGAAAGTGCAAAAATTTGTTGTGGTTGTGCAAATGATCTAAATCCTCCTCCAGACCTTGATCTTGACATTTTTCCACCGATTAAGGATCCCAACAGCATTCCAAATGGTCCTCCAAGTGAAAAACCTATCATTCCACCAATTAAACTTCCCCAAATAGCCATTACTCAAAACTCCTTAATCTATATTCCCAGTTTCCCATTTTATTATAAGTTACTTTTAAAATTAAATTATTTTTTGGATTATACCATACATCAAATTCAAATTGCTTATCTTCATCAAGGCTTTCATCATTTGATTTAATTTTGAAATGTTCGCTAGAATATTCTTTATTATTTATAATAATATTTTCAGTTCCAATTAATTTTACAGTTTGTTTCTTTATACTTCCAGATAAAGGGCTAATTTGTTTATTAGCTTTAAAAATTTTATGGTTCCACCAATTGCCGATAGTACAATCTATATCAGCCTCTCCCTTAAACGATGAGCCATCAATAATGAATTTATTTTTTGCCTTATGATATTTTAAATTTACGAATTTTTCTTTATCATTTTGGAATGTATTTGATTTAAAAAAAATAAGTTTATCATCTTTATATTTTTCTATAGTCTCACTTAATATTGAAAAAACTTTTATTCCAAATAATTCTACTTTAAAATTGGTATAATTTTTAACTACAAATAAATCCTCATCAAATTCAAAAAAGTAGCTTGTACTACCAATAACTTCATTATTTCTAAGAACATCCATCTCAATTTTTTTTAAACCTTCATAGTGACTACTGTGTGCGATAGCCTTTGAGGAATAAATAAAAATTATTAATATCAATACAAAATGTTTCATTTTCATAGATTTTAGTTCAAGAAAGTATAAATAATAGTTAATTATATGTTCCTTACTATCAAAAAAATCCCAAAAGTCTCATGGAGTTCTGATGAAACCTTCAATCTAAAACCTAAATTATCCACATTATTTTTTCTGTGTTTTGGCCTGATATTGTTCGGTTTTGGTGAAGCGTTGGTTGTTATTTCATTTCTTGGAAACTCTCCATGGACTGTAATGGCACAAGGAATCTCAATTAAATCAGGATTATCTATTGGTGTTGTCACTTTCATTGTAAGTGTTGTCGTATTATCTTTATGGTTCTTTTTAAAACAAAAGCCAGGTCTTGGAACTATATTTAATATTGTAATTATTGCAGTAATGTTAGATGTAACAATTGCATTAATTCCAACTCCTGAAACTTATATTATGAAATTGTTAATAGCAGCTCTAGGTGTAATTATAGTTGGAGTAGGGAGTGGAATTTATTTGATTGCTAATTTGGGACCAGGACCAAGAGATGGTTTAATGACTGGATTACAAAAAAAAACTAATTTACCAATTGCAGCCGTTAGAGCTTTTATAGAAATTTCAGTTGCATCAGTAGGCTGGTATTTAGGAGGAACTCTTGGGGTAGGGACTTTAATGTTTGCTTTCGGTATAGGTCCTTGTATTGCTTTAAGCTTATATTTAATTGATATGATGATGAATTAAGTTATTGAATTATTTTTTTCACTTCTTTTTCTTTCGTGAGGATCAAGAATTGCTTTTCTTAGTCTACATGATTTGGGTGTAATTTCTAAAGCCTCATCTGTATTGAGCATACTTAATTGTTCAGCTATAGACATTTGTCGAACAGGAGTGAGGACTATATTTTCATCCGTTCCTTGTGTTCTCATATTTGTAAGTTTTTTACCTTTCATAACATTAATTATCATATCACCTGGTTTTGGTGCTAAGCCCACTATCATTCCAGTATAAACAGGATCATTATGTGTAACAAACATCTCTCCTCTGGCTTGTAAGTTAAAAATTGAAAAAGCTACCGCTTTACCTTGATCTATAGAGATCAAAGCGCCATTTCTTCTTCCCTCCATATCGCCTTCAAACTCACCATAAGAATGAAAAATTCTGTTAATAACACCTGTGCCTTTGGTTAAAGTTAAAAATCTGCTTGTATAACCCATCAAACCTCTGGTTGGAGCATGAAAAATTAATCTTTTTTTATTTTTTCCAGTATCTTTAAGTTCAATTAATTTGCCTTTTCTTCTATTCATAGAGTCTATTATTTTAGACGAGTATTCTTCATCAATATCCATAGTAATTTCCTCAATTGGCTCTAATTTTTTAGAATTATTGTCAGTTTTAAATAAAACTTTCGGTGGGCTTACCGTCATTTCAAATCCTTCTCGTCTCATTTGTGTTAACAAAATCTCAAGCATCAATTCTCCTCTTCCGCTTATTTCAAATGCATCTTTATTTGAATTTTCTGAAAAAGTAATTCCAACATTATTTTGACCTTCTAAAATTAATCGATCTCGGATTTGCGTACTGGTCAATTTTTTACCCTCAGTCCCCGCAAGTGGAGAGCTATTTACTGTGATTTTTATAGACATTGTTGGTGGATCAATTGGGGTGGCTTTTATTGGCTCATTAACCTCCAAGTCACAAATAGTATCTGCAACGTTAGCTTTTTCTAATCCAGCTATCACTACAATATCGCCTGCTTCACCAATTTCGATTGGCACTTTTTTTGTCCCCTCATATCTAAAGATTTTTGTAAGTCTTCCTTCGTCTACCTTTTTACCTTCTAAATTAATCGCTTTAATCTGTTGATTTGCTTTGGCTGTTCCTTGAGAAATTCTTCCTACGAGACTTCTTCCTAAAAAATTATCAGCATAAAGCAATGTTGAAAGCATTGCAAAAGGTTTAGTTCTATCAAATTCGGAAGGTTTAACATGTTCAAGTACTAAATCTAATAGAGGATTAAGATTTTCTCGAGGTCCATTAATATCTTTACTAGCCCAACCCGATCTTCCACTTGCATATAAAACTGGGAAATCCAATTGTTCTTCGTTTGCATCTAAACTAACAAATAAATCAAATGTCTCATTTAAAACTTCATCAGCTCTTTGATCTGTTTTGTCTAATTTATTAATAACAACTATTGGTTTCAAACCCTGCCTTAAGGCTTTACTTAATACAAATTTTGTTTGCGGCATAACCCCCTCTGCAGAGTCAACAAGCAATAATGCTCCATCTGCCAAACTTAAAACTCTTTCAACTTCTGCTGCAAAATCTCTGTGGCCAGGTGTATCGATAATATTTATTCTTGTATCTTTCCAATTTATAGAAGTAGGTTTAGCTAAAATTGTAATTCCTCTTTCCTTTTCTAGTTCACCAGAGTCCATTACCCTCTCATCTACAACTTCATTTTCTCTAAAAGAGCCACTTTGCTTCATCAAATTATCAATCAACGTTGTTTTTCCGTGATCAACATGAGCGATTATAGTAATATTTCTTATATTTTGATTCATAGTTCGATGTTCTTATACATCTAAACCTGAGATTGAAAACAAAAAAAAATTAATTAAATTTCACTTTAAGATAGAAAAAAAATTAAAGTCTTATTGAATACAACCTGAAAAATTTATAAATTTAGCTCATGTGGTTCGTTAGAAAAAGACTACATAAATTTGTAAAATTAAGTTTTCGTCCGCCTTGAAAAAGGTAAAAAAAAACCCCCGAAAACTTAAATTCGGGGGTTGTTAAATTTTTCTGAAAAATCAGATTGAATAGGGATTACATTCCCATTCCACCCATTCCTCCCATGCCACCCATTCCTCCTGGAGGCATACCTCCTGCAGCAGCATCCTTTTCTTCAGGTTTATCAGCAACCATAGCTTCAGTTGTAACCAACAATCCTGAAATTGAAGCTGCATCTTGTAAAGCTGTTCTTACAACTTTTACAGGATCAATAATTCCTTCTTTGAACATATCAACATATTGCTCTGTTTGAGCGTCATAACCTTGAGACACTTTATTTGCCTCTAAAAGTTTTCCTACAACAACAGATCCATCTACACCTGCATTTGTCGATATTTGTCTGATTGGAGCTTGAAGTGCACTCTTTACAATATCTATCCCAGCTTTTTGGTCTGCACCTTTAGCTTTTACTTTATCTAAGTCCTGAGAAGCGTATAAAAGGGCACATCCGCCACCAACTACAATTCCTTCTTCCACTGCAGCTCTTGTAGCATTTAGTGCATCTTCAACTCTATCTTTTTTTTCTTTTACTTCTACCTCAGTAGCACCACCAATTTTAATTACCGCAACTCCCCCAGCTAACTTAGCTAAACGCTCTTGAAGTTTTTCTCTATCATAATCAGAAGTAGTTTCTTCAACTTGCTGTTTGATTTGAGCACATCTTGCTTCAATATCGGATTTCTTTCCAGTTCCGCTAACGATAGTACTATTTTCTTTATCAACTTTTACTCTTTTAGCTGATCCAAGGTCTGTAATTTTTACATTTTCAAGTTTAATACCTAGATCTTCAGATATAACCTGACCACCAGTTAAAATTGCAATATCCTCTAACATTGCTTTTCTTCTATCGCCGAATCCAGGAGCTTTCACTGCAACAACTTTTAAACCACCTCTCAATTTGTTTACAACTAAAGTTGCAAGGGCTTCTCCCTCTACATCTTCAGATATAATCATAAGAGGTCTTCCAGCTTGAACAACTGCTTCTAAAAGTGGAACCATCGGTTGAAGGTTTGTTAATTTTTTTTCGTGTAAAAGAATTAACGGATTTTCAAGCTCAGTTGTCATTTTTTCTGCGTTCGTTACAAAGTATGGTGATAAATATCCTCTATCAAATTGCATACCTTCAACAACATCAAGTTCTGTCTCAATACTTTTGGCTTCTTCAACAGTAATAACTCCTTCGTTACCAACTTTTTGCATTGCTTTAGCAATCATGCTTCCAATTTCTTTATCTCCATTTGAAGAAATTGTTCCAACTTGAGCTATCTCATCACTATCTTTTACTTTTTTAGCTGAAGAGATTAATTTTTCTTTCACATGCTCTACAGCAGCGTCAATTCCTCTTTTTACATCCATTGGGTTCATTCCAGCTGTAACGTATTTACAGCCTTCTTTTACAATAGCTTGAGCCAAGATAGTTGCTGTAGTTGTTCCATCACCAGCTTCATCATTTGTTTTGCTAGCAACTTCTTTGACCATTTGAGCTCCCATATTTTCAAATTTGTCATCTAGATCGATTTCCTTAGCGACTGAAACACCATCTTTAGTTGTTCTAGGTGCACCATATGCTTTATCTATGACTACATTTCTTCCTTTAGGACCTAGAGTAACTTTTACTGTATTAGCTAGTATATCAACACCCTTTAACATTGATGTTCTAGCATCTGAATCGAATTTAAC
>CACKHK010000022.1 GCA_902599955.1 uncultured Pelagibacteraceae bacterium | reverse complement strand
ATATCATTAGGTTTTTTTATTAGAATTAAAGTATTTATTTTTTTATATATTATTTTCCTAATTATTTTTAAATTTAAATTTGTTATTTTAGATAAGGATATTTTTTTACTAATTTCAAAGAAAACTGATAAAAATAAATTTCCTTTAATAGAAATCCAATTATTTTTTCTTTGTCCTTTACCTTTAGTTTGTTGATCTGTTAAAATTATTCCACTTTGATTGCCTTGCTTAATTAATCTTAGTGCTACGTTGTTAGTGCTTTCAACTCTTTTGTATAAATATTTTTTTAATTTCATTAGATCATTGTAATTTTAGATACTATTTCTGTTATGCTACTCGGATATATAAAGTATGCTAAAATAAATATTGTTGAAATAGCCAAAGTAATTTTTAATCCTAGATTATGTGATGTTTCATATTCTTCTTTTTCTGGATCAAAATATATAATTTTTATAATTCTCAGATAATAAAAAGCTGCTACGACGGTTGCTAATAATCCAACAATTGCTAAAAAATACATTGATTGCTCTATAACAGCTAAGAATACATAAAATTTTGCAAAAAAACCTGCAAGCGGTGGTATTCCTGCCAAAGAAAATAAAACTATCAACAATGAGAAAGACAAAATTGGATGTTTTTTAGAAAGTCCAGATAAATCCTCTATATTTTCATAATATTTATCATTTCTCTTAAGCATAAATAAACAGCTAAAAAATGCTAAATTCATTACCAAATAAATAGATATATAAGTAATAGAACTTTGTATTCCTTGGTTGCTTACTGTTGCTAATCCTGCCAACGCATATCCCATGTGACTGATTGAACTATAAGCAATTAGTCTTTTTAAGTTTTTTTGACCTATGGCTGCTACAGCACCAAATATCATTG
Organism: uncultured Pelagibacteraceae bacterium; assembly: GCA_902599955.1. Taxonomy (GTDB): domain Bacteria; phylum Pseudomonadota; class Alphaproteobacteria; order Pelagibacterales; family Pelagibacteraceae; genus Pelagibacter. The sequence continues at coordinate 9,092 of CACKHK010000022.1, read as the reverse complement.
AAGCTATTGAAATAAGTACAATTATTGTTTGCCACTGATCATTCATATTAGCAAAAGGTGTGTACAAAAACTTAATGAATACAGAGAGTGCGGCTATCTTTGGAAGTATAGCAAAGAATAATGTTACAGATGTTGGGGAGCCTTGGTAGACATCTGGTGCCCACATATGAAAAGGCACAGCTGATATTTTAAATGCAAGACCAACTAAAATAAAGACTATCCCAAACGTAGTACCATAATTAAATTCAGTAGAATTTGTAAGTATTTGATCAAAATTTGTACTTTCAGAAAATCCATAAGTTAATGAACATCCATATAAGAGCAAACCTGATGATAATGCACTAAGAACAAAATATTTAAGTCCAGATTCTGTAGAAAGTAAATTGTCTCTATTAAAAGATGCAAGAACATAAAGAGCTAATGATTGAAGTTCAAGTCCCATGTAAAAAACAATTAAATCATTTGAACTTATCATTATCATCATTCCTAAAGTACAACTCAATATAAGAATGGGATATTCAATTTTATTTAAATTAATCACTTGAACATATCTTGATCCAGTTAACATTACAAAAATCCCGGATCCAACAAGTATAATCTTCATATAATTAGATAAATTGTCAATTAAATATGAGTTATTGAATAAATAAATTTTATTGAATGAGCTGAGATTTATTATTAATGCCAATAAAATAACTAAAGATATAGTAGATAAATTATAAATTAAATTTGCACTATTTTTTTTGAAAACTCCAATTAGTAAAAATAACATTATAGATACCGATATAAAGATTTCAGGTAATATATATTGAAAATTTTCCATTAGTCTTTTGATGCAAGGTTGTTAATTAGATCAAAGTTGTACATGTTTAAAGTATTCTCAACTGATGCTTCAATTGAATTCATTAAAGGTTCTGGATAAAAACCAAAAAATAAAATTGGTATTACTAAAGCTGATAAGGTTATTATTTCAAAAGTTTTTAAATCTTTCATACTTTTAAGTTCTTGATTATTTATTTCACCAAAAACAACTCTTTTAAATAGCCACAGCATATATGCTGCTCCTAAAATTACTCCCAAACTTGCAATCATCGCTACTAGGATATTTTTCTCAAATGCACCCATTAAAATTAAAAATTCTCCAATAAAACCAGTTGTTCCAGGCAGTCCTAGAGCTCCTAGTGTGAATACCATAAAAACTATTGCATATCTTGGCATTATGGAGACTAAACCGCCATATTTATTTATTAGTCTTGTATGATTCCTTTCATAAACAACCCCAACACTTAAGAAAAGTGCAGCAGATACAAGTCCATGACTAATCATTTGGAAAATACTTCCCTCAATACCCTGTTGGGTCATTGTGAAAATACCTAGTGTTACAAATCCCATATGTGCAACTGAGGAGTATGCTATGAGTTTTTTCATATCTTCCTGCATTAAAGCAACCAGAGATGTATAAATAATTGCAATCAGGCTTAAGATATAAACTAACATTGTGAAATTTTCAGAAGCTATAGGAAATAATCCTATCGAAAATCTAATAAATCCATATCCGGCCATTTTAAGCAATATTGCTGCTAGTAATACAGATCCAACAGTTGGAGCTTCTACATGAGCATCTGGCAGCCATGTATGTACTGGCCACATAGGAGTTTTAACTGCAAAAGAACTGAAAAATGCTAGCCATAATAAATTTTGATATTCAGCCTTTATGCCAAGTTCATAAAGTTTTTCAACATCAGTGGTTCCTGTTATCCAATAAATTGAAATAATAGCAACCAACATAAGTACTGATCCTAATAAAGTGTACAGAAAAAATTTAAAAGCCGAGTAGACTCTTCTTTCTCCACCCCAAATACCAATTATTAAGAACATTGGTATAAGGCCTGCCTCAAAAAATAAATAAAATACAACCAGATCAAGTGAGCAGAAAACACCAATCATAAATGTTTCCATTATTAATATAGCAATTAAGAAATCCTTAAGTCTATTTGTAATTGTAGCATTTACTGAAATAATGCAAATTGGAGTTATGAAAGTTGTTAATATTACAAATAAAATTGAAATACCGTCTATTCCAACTTTATAATTTATAAATCCAGATAACCATTCTCTATTTTCTACAAACTGAAAGACTACCGAATTTTTATCAAAAACATACCAAAGATATATTGACAACAAAAAATTCGCTAAAGAAATAAATAAAGCTACATATTTGGAACTTTGATATTTTCCGCTCGATGATTTTGAAAATAATATAAATAAAGCTCCAATTGTTGGAAGCAAAATTAAAGATGATAAAATTGGAAAGTTCATTAGTTTATTATCAGTATTGTTAGTAAAACTGAAAATCCAATCAACATAACAAATGCATATTGGTAAATAAATCCAGATTGAAATTTGACTGCTCTAATTGATAAATTTTTAATTAAACTTGAAATGCCATCAGGACCAAATTTATCTATTATTGATCCATCAACTTTTTTCCATAAAAACTTTCCAATTTTTTTTGAAGGATTAACAAATAAGTAATCATATATTTCATCAAAGTACCATTTCTTAACTAAAAATTTATAAATTGGTTCATTCATTTCTTTCAATCCTATGACTATGTTTTTATTTTTTAAATATAAATAATAAGAAAATGGAATTGCAGCAGTGACAAGTATAGGTGTTAAAAACAAAAACCATGTTGGTGGATGATCTGTACTGAGTGGTTCTAAAAATTTTATAGATTTACCCCAAAATTCATATGCTATTTCATGCCCTATAAATAAACCTTTAAACGCCATACCTGCAAAAATAGCTCCTATTGCCAAGATTACTAACGGGGCTATCATAACCATAGGAGACTCGTGTATTTTTTCAACACTAAGTTCTTTATTATTAAAATTACCATGAAATGTTTTAAAAATAAGTCTCCAAGAGTAGATTGATGTTAATAAAGCTGTAACAATACCCACAAAAGCTGCAAGTATTCCTATTCCATTTCCTCTTAGGTAAGCAAATTCTATTATTGCATCTTTAGAATAAAAACCTGACAAAAAAGGAAAACCTGTTAAAGCAAGAGTGCCGATAAGCATTAATACATATGTGTAGGGGAGTTTCTTAATAACTCCACCCATTTTATTTATATCTTGTTCTTCATGAAATGAATGAATTACAGCACCGGCTCCTAAAAATAGCAAAGCTTTAAAAAAGGCATGTGTAAATAGATGAAACATTGCAACATTGTAAGCGCCTACTCCAGCAGCAAAAAACATATAGCCCAATTGACTACATGTAGAATAAGCAATAATCTTTTTTATATCATTTTGAACAAGTGCAACTGTAGCCGCAAAGAAAGCAGTAGTCATTCCAATTATGGTTATAACTGTGAGAGCTAATGGAGAGTATTCGTATATAGGTGAGCATCTAACAATCAGGAATACCCCAGCTGTTACCATTGTTGCCGCATGAATTAATGCTGATACTGGCGTTGGGCCCTCCATAGCATCAGGCAACCAAGTATGTAATAAAAATTGAGCTGATTTACCCATTGCTCCAATTAATAGAAGCAAACAAATCAAATCAATAATTTCTATATTTATGCCAATGAAATTAATTTCTTTATCTAAAACATTTGGAATTTGCTCAAAAACCTCATCATAATTGACTGTACCAAAAACATAAAAAATCAGAAAAATTCCGAGAGCTAAACCAAAGTCACCAACTCTGTTAACAACAAAGGCTTTTATTGCAGCTTTGTTTGCACTCTCTTTTTTAAACCAAAATCCAATTAAAAAATATGAGCATAAACCTACACCTTCCCATCCAAAAAATAGTTGAATAAAGTTATCTGAACTTACTAAAGTTAACATTGCAAAAGTAAACAATGATAAATATGCCATGAATCTAGTTTTGTGAGGATCATGTGACATGTATCCAATTGAGTAAATATGAACTAAAGCTGAAACAAAATTTACCACAACAAACATAACTGTTGATAAGGAGTCAATTTTTATCGACCAATTAACATTTAAAGTTCCAGAGTTAATCCAAGTAGCTACTACAAGATTGTTTGAATAGTCCGAACTAATAACTTTATACAAAACAACTAAAGAGAGTATTGCTGAAATACTCACAAATGAACTTGTTAAAACTTGAGAATTTCTATCTCCTATTTTCTTTCCAAAAAAACCACTAATTACAGATCCTATAAGAGGTAGAAATAAAATTAGATATTCCATTTTATCCTTTTAAATTTTTAATCTCTTCAACTCTTATTGTGTCTGAATTTCTAAAATAAACTACAATTATGGCTAAACCGATAGCAGCTTCGGCAGCAGCAACAGTTAAAATAAATAGTGTAAATATTTGTCCACTTAAATCATTGATAAAAATTGAAAAGGCAACAAGGTTTATATTTACTGCAAGCAAAATTAGCTCAATACTCATCAAAATAACTATTACATTTTTTCTATTAAGAAAAATACCTACAACACCTATAGTAAATATAATTGCAGCTAATGTTAAATAATGTCCTAAACCTATGCTAAGCATCTATTTTAACTCCTTTATTTTTCTCAGCCTCAACTAAATCAACACCTTCAGATCTTTCTCTAGAAATTTGTTTAACATAACTTTGTCTTTTAACTCCAGCTCTCTCTCTGTAAGTTAAAACAATTGCTCCAATCATGGCAACTAACAGTATCATTCCTGAAATTTGAAATAAGAGTATATAATCCGTATACAAAACATTTCCGATAGATTTGGTATTAGTGACTTCAGTAGATATTTTAAGAGATAGACTATTTAGTAAATCAGGTTTGTATTTCCATCCTCCAATCACAATAATAAGTTCAAAAAAAATAATTAAACTTACTAACAAACCAACTGGGATATGTGTTCCACCATCCCATCTTGAACTAAACCATTGACCTTTTTGTTCAGCTACGTTTAACATCATTACAACAAATAAAAATAAAACTGCAACCGCTCCAACATAAACTATAAGCATTATCATACCTAAAAATTCTGCACCTATCATAATAAACAAACAGGATATGCTAATGAAATCTAGTATTAAAAAAAATACTGAGTGAACCGTATTTTTTGAAACTGTTACCATGACTGCTGAAACAATAGCTATTAAAGAGAAAATATAAAAGAAAACTGAGTGTGCAATCATAAGATTATCTGTGAGAGCTATCAGCCTTAATATTGGCAGCTAAAATGTTTTCCCATCTGTCTCCATTTTCCAAAAGTTTTTCTTTTGTATAATAAAGTTCTTCTCTAGTTTCTGTTGCAAATTCAAAATTTGGACCTTGGACAATCGCATCTACAGGACAAGATTCTTCACAAAGACCACAATAAATACATTTAAGCATATCAATATCGTATCTTACAGTTTTTCTACTTCCATCATCTCTTTCCTTTGACTCAATTGTAATAGCCTGGGCTGGGCATACTGCTTCACAAAGTTTACATGCGATGCATCTTTCTTCCCCATTAGGATATCTTCTTAAAGCGTGCTCCCCTCTAGACCTCGTTCCTAAAGACCCCTTTTCAAAAGGATAGTTGATTGTCTTTTTTGCCTTAAAAGTCTCTTTTATTGCAATTAATAAACCAGTCACAAAATCAATCATGAATATAGTTTTTAATAATCGTGAAATTTTCATTTATTTTCCTGGTAATAAATCAAAATATAGTAAAAAACTTGAAGTTAAAACAACATAAAACAGCGAAAATGGGAGAAATATCTTCCAACCAAGCTTCATTAATTGGTCATATCTGTATCTTGGAACAGTTGCTTTAACTAAAGCAAATAAAATAAATAAAAATAATATTTTAAAGATTAACCAAAATGGACCTGGAATAGCATTAAATGGGAAGATGTCTATTGGAGATAACCAGCCACCCAAAAATAAAACTGCTCCCATTGCACACATTAACAAAATATTTGCATATTCTCCTAACCAAAACATAGCATACATCATTCCTGAATATTCAGTTTGATATCCTGCCACTAATTCAGCTTCTGCTTCTGGTAAATCAAATGGAGGACGATTTGTTTCTGCTAGTGCAGAAATAAAAAAAATTACAAACATAGGAAATAAAGGAATTACAAACCATAAATTCTGTTGTGCCATAACTATGTCACTTAAATTTAAAGATCCAACACATAATAGAACGTTGATAATTATAACTCCTATTGAAACTTCGTATGAAACCATTTGTGCAGCAGATCTAATTGCACCTAAAAAAGGGTATTTAGAATTAGAGGCCCATCCTCCCATAATTATTCCATATACACCTAATGATGAAACTGCGAAAAGATATAAAATACCAACATTGATATCAGCTACAACAAAATTTTCGCCAAATGGTATTACAGCCCATGATATTAATGCTAATGTCATAGTCACGACTGGAGCTAATACAAATACAAGTTTATTTGAGCTTGCAGGTATTATTATTTCTTTAAAGATATATTTTAATGCATCAGCTAATGATTGGAATAAACCGAATGGACCAACAACATTGGGTCCTCTTCGTTTTTGTACAAAGGCCCAGACTCTTCTATCAAGCCAAACTATCATTGCTACAGAAACTAAAACAGGCACTAATAAAAATAAAATTTTATAAACCTCAGTAAATATTATTGAAAAATAAGAGTCCATTAACCCTCGGTTCCAGTTTTTTTCAAATTAGTTCTTGCGTATCTACACTCTGACATTGTTTTGGATGCACGGGCAATCGCATTAGAATAGTAATAATCAATATCTTCAACTAATATTTTTTCATCATTCAAATTGTATGTAGGAACTTCAAAATTTTTAATATTTTGATTATTTAAATGGTTTTGCATAGATTTTATTACTTCCTCTTTATTCTTAAATAGAGGATTTCCAAGGATAGTAGAAGATAGTTCGTTAATTATTTGCCAATCTTCTTTAGCTTCTCCTGGTGGATATGAAGCTTTGTATGCTTTTTGAAGCTTTCCTTCTAAGTTAGTGAAATAACCGTCTTGTTCAGTATATGCGGCACCAGGTAAAATAAGATCTGCCATATCTGCACCATTATCGCCATGACTTCCAATATAAATTATGAATTCATTCCTTTTTTTAATTTTGAGGTTATCTTGACCTAATAAAAAAATAATTTCTATGTCACCATCCTCAATTTTTTCAAGAGTTTTATTGCTTCCATCATTTGAGGAAAAAATTCCTAAATCATAAGAACCAACAGCTGATGCATCAGTTGATAAAATATTTAGTGCATTCCAATTATCATCAATTTTATTAATACTAGTTAAATACCTTTTTAACTCTTCAAATATATATGCACCGTTGTTACTATTTAATATTGATTGACCTAAGATAATTATAGGTTTTTCTGCACTGGCAATTTTGTTTGAAAGATTGTGTTCATTTTTGATTATTTTATCAATTACTTTTGAATTATTTTCTAAAACTTTATAAGGATAAGTTAAATCACCTACATCCTCTAAAGAAAATATTTCAGTTTTATTTTTTAAATAAGTTTTTCTTATTCTTGAGTTTAATATAGTTGCCTCAAATCTTGGGTTTGTGCCAATTAGTAATATAAGATCACTTTCTTCAATCCCTTCTATGCCAGAGTTAAACAAATAATTACTTCTGTTTTCAAAATTTATGTAAGTATGTTTAGCTCTAGAATCCAAATAACTTGAATTTAATGTTTTTTGAAATAAGTTTTTCACAGCAAACATGGTTTCCATGTTTGTCATGTCACCAGTTAAACCAACTATTTTGTCTGGGGATGTTATTGAAATTTTTTCTTTAATTGTTTTGTATGCATCTTGCCAACTTATTTCTTCAAAGTTTCCATTATTTTTTATAAATGGTGTGTCTAATCTTTGATTTTTTAAACCATCACATGCATATCTTGTTTTATCAGAAATCCACTCTTCATTAATTTCCTCATTAATTCTTGGTAAAACCCTTTTTACCTCCCAATCGTAAGTATCTACTCTAATATTCGACCCAACAGCATCCATAACATCAATTGTTTCAGTCTTTTTAAGCTCCCAAGGTCTTGCCTCGAACACATAAGGTTTAGAAGTTAATGCTCCAACTGGACATAAATCAATTACATTAGCTGACATTTCTGACTCCATGGATTTCTCTAAATATGTAGTAATTTCCATATTTTCTCCACGTCCGATCGCTCCTAATTCTGGCACTCCCGCTACTTCAGTAGCAAATCTTATACATCTAGTACAATGAATACATCTAGTCATTTGAGTTTTTATTAATGGACCCATGTATTTTTCAGGTACATATCTTTTATTTTCTTTAAATCTTGATTTATCAATTCCATAATACATAGATTGATCCTGTAAATCACACTCCCCACCTTGATCACAAACAGGACAATCCAAAGGATGGTTAGCTAGTAAAAACTCCATCACACCTTTTCTCGCTTTTTCAACTTTTTCCGTATTTGTTTTAATAACCATCCCTTCAGCTGCAGGCATTGCGCATGAAGCTATAGGTTTTGGTGATTTTTCCATTTCAACCAAACACATACGACAATTTCCAGCTATAGAAAGTTTTTCATGATAACAAAATCTTGGTATTTCAGCTCCAGCCTGTTCACAAGCCTGGAGAACAGTTAAACCATCTTCAACTTCAATATCAATATCGTTTACTTTTAATTTAGGCATTTTCCTTTTCTAATAAATGTTGATCAACCAGGTATGGAATATTTTTTTGTTTTTTCACTACAGGATCAAATTTATTTCTTTCAAGTATCTCATCTTTAAAATGTCTAATTAATCCTTGGACTGGCCAAGATGAACCTTCACCAAAAGCACAAATTGTATGACCTTCTATTTGTTTAGTTACATCAAAAAGCATGTCTACTTCATCTGGAGTTGCCTCACCTGCTGCCATTCTTTCTAACATTCTCCACATCCACCCAGATCCTTCCCTGCAAGGTGTACACTGACCACAACTTTCATGCTTATAAAATCTGGCTATTCTTGCCATGCACTTAATGATATCTTGATCATTATTTATTACAACAATTCCAGCAGTTCCAAGTCCTGTTTTATTCTCTACACA
>CACKHK010000021.1 GCA_902599955.1 uncultured Pelagibacteraceae bacterium | reverse complement strand
ATCGGTGAAAATTATGATTTGTTTTTTTTGTTTCATTAAAGTAAATATTAGCATAAATACTCATGAAAATAACTCATGCCCTCGTGGTGAAATTGGTAGACACAAAGGACTTAAAAGCCGAGGGATTCACTTTTTAGTCAGTCCATAGTAGTCCAAGGCAATCTAAAACATCCTATAAAATCGCATAACTTTTATATAGCTTTTAATTAGGATTAGAAATAAGGTTTAATTAATTCGAGCAGACTAGTACTAAACTAGTACTTAGATTGATAAATTTATATTGATAAATGTTTTTAAATTTTAATAAAAGAGTTCCCATAGCTTCTATTTTTTTCAATTAATTTACCTTTATATTTATCTCTTAAATATTGTGGTGCAATTTTACCAACAAATTCAAATCTATCTTTTTTTATTGAGGGGTCTAATTTTCTTGTAAAATATTCCTGTGTCCCTGCTTTTACCCAATCATGAATTTCATAAATCTCTTTAACAACACCATGATAAAGTGCATAAGCATACTTTGCTTCACCAGCAATAGTAACTAAATTTTTTCTCCAAATTCCTCTAGTTATCTCAAAAGTTTCTAAATCACCAAAATTTGGTTTGTAATCCCTGTTAATAAGAATTCCAACACCAGAATGTTCCTTTTGGATTTTAACAGGCTTGTCTAGAATTATATTCATCAATTCATCTAATGGTGTTCGTTTAACATTGTCTCCTTTACCTTTAACTAAATTAGTTAAATTTTCTATTCCCATCAGATCAATACAAGCAGACTCTACTATGAATGAAGTTTTATCATCAAGATTATAAGCTATTATATCAATTCCTAATTTATTTTTATTTTTTAACTCTAGAATTTTTTTAGATTTCGAATCTATTTTTTGGTCAAGATTTGTTAGGTGAGATAAGCATCTGTTTCCTTTTCCCTTACCTATATATATTGGAATTCTTCTGTTATCTTCATTTATCTCACAATAAGCATATACATATGATTTAAGTTTATTAAAAAAGTTAGAAGAGTATAATTTCATAAGTTTCAAACTAATGATAATAATTTATCTCAATTTCTATTTTTATTAAATATCTTTAAAACTAAATTGATATTTGTTATAATTTGTAATGACTATTATAGGTATAATTACTGCAATTTTCACATTGCTTTGCTTAGGTGGCGCATTCTTACCGGATGTTAAAGACAAAAGGTTTAAATCTGGAGTAAGAATTAACAATGAGGGCAAAAGTAAACCCACATCTTTTTCATCAAGAATTATTTTTTTAGTTGCTGCTTTAGTTTTTGGAATAATTACATATCTTATCAATTCCTCAATTTAGTTTCTTTTTTTTCAATGAACTTTAATTACTCAAGGTTTACAAAATATATTTAAGATTATATGATATTATAATGCAATGGAACGATGGTAGGTCTAAAAAAAATAGAGAAAATAATAGAACAAATTTCATCAAAATTAGAAGAAAACCAAAAAAAGGAGAAATATCTTTAGATCCATTTGTTTTATTTGGTCTTTTTTTTGGAATAATTAAATTATTTTTTAAATCTTTTTTTGTAATATTTAAACTTTTGTTATTACCTTATAAACTCTTGTATAAACTCTTGCATTCAACCTTAAAAAAAAAAAATTAATTAAGAAAATATGGGAAAATACTCTAATCATAAATGCCATAAGTGCCAGATTATAAGACCTGCTTTTAATATGATGCAAAAAGAAATTTCTTATAAAAGAGGCAAGTCTGGTCCATCAGTTTCTTTTAATCCCTTTGCTAATCAAGAAGGCAAAAGAGGAAGATTTTTAAAAAGTGTTAGGGTACATTCTGGCAGATCTTATACAGCTCTTAGAAAAGTATGGGTATGCAATGATGAGAAAGCTTGTGATGATGTTGATTACTATAAAAAATTAGAAGAGAAAAAGAAGAATGAAAAAGCTAAAAAGTATGCTGATAAATTAATTAGCAAATATATAGATTTTTGGTTGAACGATAGTGATTTGACAGAAAAAAAAATAATGGAAAAAATCACTAAAACTGAGGTTGATAAATTTTCTAAGGATAAAGAGAGAGTTACTTTCTTAAAATACCTTTGGACAAAAGATAATTTAGCTAAAATTAAAAAATCGTCCCAACTATATAAATATTTAAAATATAACGAAGAGGAAATTGGAATTGGTGGTGAAATTGAATCTATTGAACCCGCAGGAATGCTCTATGATTATACACATGCATTTTCATACTTATTCAATGAAGATTTTAAAAATTTTAATAAATTCATTAAAAAATTTCCATTCATAGGAATATTTTCAAGTCCCGAAAAAGATATTTTAAAAATATTCAATGATTACCCAAAAATCAGAGATAATTTTAAATCTTTAAACGAGAGAAACTTGCTATTATTTTCAAATTTTCAAAAAGTTGTTGTAACTCTTTTAATTGCATTTTTAGAAAAATATCAGCAGAATGAAACAGATCCTCTTAATCAAAAAAGCATAATAAACTATAGAGATCATTATATAAAATCTAAACAGTGTTTTAATGATAAAGATTTAGTTGAAAAATATGGAAGTGTTTTTTTAAATCAGAATGAATTGAATAATTTTTTTAAATTGTTGCCAGGTTTAACAACTAATAAAAAAGAGAAAACATCGAAGGATAAATTAAAAAATATTTCAAAAAATAAACTCTTAAATAAAATTTTCTCTAAGTCTAACAGTTTTGATATTATAAATGCCCTTTTATCAGAAGTAGTTATGGTAGCTGATAAAAAGAAAGATAGAAAAGAATTAAAATTTATAGAAAATAGATTTAAGTTAACTAGCGAGGATCAAAAAACTATAAGTTCTTTATTTTCATCTATTACAAATAAAAAGTTAAAGCAAATATTTAATGATATTGCTGACTTTTATGATTATGATTTAAATATTCTTCAAGGGTTAATAGAAAATATGTTCTTTGTAGGATCTTTAGACGGTTTGCTTGATAAAGACGAAATAGAAATAATTCGTTTGGTTTCTAAGGAATTTGGAATAAATCAAAATTCTTTTAAAAAGATTAAGTCTAATTATATTTCTCAATAAATAAGTAATTTATAAAATTATTTTTGTGTGGGATTTAATAGGATAACTAGTACCATACTAGTACCTGGAGAGATAAAATAAAAAAATTTTACTTATTACCCTTGTTGAATTATAAATATTAGCATAAATACTCATGAAATTCATTAATGCCCTCGTGGTGAAATTGGTAGACACAAAGGACTTAAAATCCTTGCCATTTATGGAGTGCCAGTTCGAGTCTGGCCGAGGGCACCATTAATTAAACTTTTATTCTTTTTATTATATTTATTAAATTTATAATATTTTTATGTCTAATGATTTAGATATTGCTAGGAAACATTTTGAATTGGGTTCTAAAAAATTTGAGGAAAAGCTTTATTCTCAAGCAGAACAAGAGTTTAGCTCATCGTTAAATTATTTACCAAATAGAGTTTCAACATTATCAAAATTAATACTATGTAAAATCCAATTAAAAAAATTTCAAGAATGCGAGAAATTATTATCTAAAATTCACAAGATAGATAAAGATTATGTTTATGGTAAATTTTGTAAAGCCTTATATTTGGGTGAAATTTTAGAGTTTGAGAAATCAAAAGAAGAATTAATGACAATTAATATTCAAAATGAACCATTAGAATTTCAATCTACTTTTTATAATTGTTTAGCAACAACACTTTATTACTTAGATGAGTATGAAAATTCAGTTTCAAATTACCTTAAATCAATAGAGTTAAATCCAAATAATTATAGTGCAAACGTAAATTTAGGAACTGTTTATTTGAGTAAAAATAACTTTAAAGATGGATGGAAATATTATGAGTATCGATTAAAGAAGAATAATTTAGATCATAAAAAATACCCTTCAACCATTAAAGAAATTGAAGGTAAAAAAATTCTAATACGACATGAACAGGGTATCGGAGATACAATTCAGTTTTCAAGACTAATAATAGAATTGAAAAAATATAACTGTGAAATAGATTTTTTAATTCCACAATCTCTAAATAATTTATTCAGTATTGATGGGGTTAATATTATCAACAAAATTATTTCAAATGATAAATATCAATATGAGATATATCTAATGTCTCTACCATTTCTTTTAAATTTAGATCTAAAAAAACCATCTTTAATAAATACAATTAATTCTCATTTATTAGTAAATAAAAAAAATATTAAAGATAAAAATTTAAAAATTGGCCTAGCTTGGTCTGGCAATCAAAGTTATCAATTTGATATAATGAGATCAATTAAACTTAAGTCTTTAAAAAATATAATAGATCTTCAAAATCAAAAACCTATTAAATTTTACTGTCTTCAAAAAAACATAAGAGACAACGATTTAGATTTTTTTAAAAAATCTAATATTATCAATTTAGGTAATTTAAACTTTTATGATTTGGCAAAAGAAATCAACAATTTAGATTTAGTTATTTCAAGCTGTACAAGCATTCTTCATCTTTCTTCATCATTAAAAATGAAAACCTTTGGATTGTTAGCAAATAAAGCTGATTGGAGGTGGTTAGATGACAGCAAGAAAAGTAATTGGTATGAAACGTTAGAAATTTTCAAATTGAAAAAAAATCAAAATTGGGAAGATTTATCTAAGACTGTAGTAGAAAATATACTTAAATTGATTTAATGATTTAACATAAAATAAAATATGAAAAAAATACAATTCTCTAATGTCTTTATTCTTAATGACAAAAATTCACGTTCATTAAAAATTAAAAATTACATTAAAAAAAATTTTAAAATCACTTCTCCGAGCAAAAGTGACTTAATAATTGTTATAGGAGGAGATGGATTTATGCTCTCTGCTCTAAAAAATTATAACAAATATACAAAACCATTTTATGGAATTAATGCTGGTAATTATGGTTTCTTAATGAATAAATTCTCATCAAAAAAAACTTTAAAAAATCTATCAAAAGCAAATCTAGTTGCTATTTCTCCTTTACAGATGAGTGTTAAAAACAAATTTAACAAAACTAAAAAATCGATAGCAATAAATGAAGTATCAATTTTAAGACAAAGTAGACAAACAGCATCTTTAGAAATTTTAAATGGATCACAAAAAATTATAAAAAAATTAGTCTCTGATGGTGTGTTGGTTTCAACGCCAGCCGGAAGTACAGCGTACAACATGTCAGTATACGGCCCTATACTAAATTTAGATTCTAAAAAATTATCAATTAGACCAATAAGTGCTTTTAGACCAAGAAGATGGAAGGGTAGAGTTGTGAGCGATAAATCAAAAATTATTATAAAAAACCTAAATATTAAAAAAAGACCAATCAGTGCTGTCGCTGATAATTATGAGGTAAGGAACGCTAAAACTATTTCCATAAGTATTAATAAAAAAATTAAGTTTAATCTTCTCTATGACCCGAATAGAAGTCTTCAAAAGAAAATTAAGATAGAGCAAATTAGAAAAGAAACAAATTAATGAATAAAAAAGATTTTGGGTTCGGGACTCAAATTAGAAAATCTCCTTATTTTGATGCTACGGTAAGGTGGGGGGCTAAGGGTTTTTCTGTATATAATCACATGTACATTCCAAGGGATTTTGGAGATCCTGAACAAAATTTTTGGAACTTAATTCAAACTGCTATTTTATGTGACGTTGCCGTAGAAAGACAAGTTGAAATAACTGGTGATGACGCTTTTAAATTTATACAATTATTAACACCAAGAGATTTGTCTAATTTGTCGATTGGTCAATGTAAGTATGTATTAATTACAAACGCAGATGGTGGAATTTTAAATGATCCAGTTCTTTTAAGATTAGGTGAAAATCATTTTTGGTTATCTTTGGGTGACAGTGATATTTTATTATGGGCTCAGGGCGTAGCAATAAATTCAAATCTTGATGTTAAGATTACCGAACCTGATGTTTCTCCTTTACAATTGCAAGGACCAAACTCTGGACAAATAATGATTAATTTATTTGGAAATAGCATTAAGGACTTAAAATATTATTGGTTTAGAGAATTAGAATTAGATGGAATTCCATTAATAGTATCAAGAACAGGTTGGTCAAGTGAGTTTGGCTATGAGCTATTCCTCAGAGATGGGACAAAGGGTAATGAATTATACGAGAAAATAATGGAAGCTGGAAAAAATTTTGGGATCAAACCAGGACACACTTCATCTATTAGAAGAATAGAAGGTGGCATGCTTTCTTATCATGCAGATGCCGATATTCATACAAATCCTTTTGAATTAGGATTAGATCGTTTAGTAAATTTAGAAAGTAATGTAGATTTTATAGGTAAAGATGCATTAAAGAAAATTAAAAAAGAAGGTATTAAAAGAAAACAAGTCGGTTTAGAAATTAATTGTGAAAGATTAAGTGGACCTAATACAAAATTTTGGCCTTTGAAATTTCAAACTAAAACTATTGGGAAAGTAACCTCAGCTGTTTATTCACCTAGACTAAAAAAAAATATTGCTTTAGCTATTGTGGATATTAATTATTCGAAAACAGGTTCAAAAATTGATGTATTAATTAATGACCAAATTTTTAATTGTAATGTTATCGAGAAACCTTTTTTTGATCCAAAAAAGAAAATAACTTCAAAGTCTTTTCAATTCTAAATGGTGCCCACGCACGGACTCGAACCGCGGACCTATTGATTACAAATTGAGAGTCTAAATTCAAAAAGATAAATACTATCAACGTAAATTGAAAGTTATTTCAAATCTGTACACACTATAGGCACAGTGATATATTTTTTTATGGAATTTAACGTTGGTATAATATTTTTTCTTGCAGTAATAGGAGCGGTAGTCTTTATCATATTTCAAAATAGAACTAAATTTAATGAAATAAATGAAGATGTCCCTAGAAAGTACCGCGAAACGAAAGATCTAAGTTCATCCTTAGATGATAGTTTAAATAATTTAAACAAAAACCAAGCTTTAGCTAATCAAAAAGAAAAAAAAAGGAAAGATTTTATCAATAAACATTATAAATTAATCGCAGGTTTTTATAACAATTATAAATTCATTGATTACGCAAAAAAAGAAAATAGAAAAATAGCAAAAAAACAAATGTTAGACATAGTAAATGTTTTAGACAAAAATTTAGAAATAATGGAAAATTATTTTAACAAAGATAGTTCATTCGAATATAATTATCAAATAATCATAGTTGGTGTAGTGACATTTAAATTTATGAATAAAGAAACTGTAAATAAAGTAAATAAACATTTAAAAATTTTACACGACCTGAATCAAAAAACGGATTTGCCAAGTAAATTAGTTGCAGCATTAGATAGAATCTTAACTTAATTGTGTACTATGATAAAATAATATTCTTCTATCAGTTTTTTTGGCACAATCCTGGCACAATCGATTATAAATTTTAGTTAAAATGATTTAGAAAAAAATTATTAGTGTTAATTTAGTTGAATAATGGTGCCCCCGCACGGACTCGAACCGCGGACCTATTGATTACAAATCAATTGCTCTACCAGCTGAGCTACAAGGGCATGAAACGTTTTTTAATATTATTTAATATATTATCAAGAAATTATTTTTGTTGATTTATATAGTGAAAAACAATCGCTGCACTATTTGATATATTTAAACTTTCAACTTTTTCATTTATTTTAATTTTTACAGAAAAATCAGTATACTTCTCAGTATGTTTTTTGAGACCATGACCCTCAGAACCAAATAGCAAAATGTTGTTTCCTTCCCATTTTATATCTGTGAAGTCTTTATTACTATTAGCATCAAATCCATATACCCAAAAATTTTTTTCTCTTAAAAATTTTAAAGAAGTATTTATATTTGATACTTGAAAAATATTTAAATATTCAACACATCCACTTGCCGACTTATATAATAATTTACTTTCACTAGGAAAATGTCTTTCTTTTACTATCAGTCCATCGATATTAAAAGACGCGGCACTTCTGATTAGTGAACCAATATTTCTTGGATCTGTTACTTCGTCAAGACAAACAAATGTTAAATTATTTTTTCCTTTGATAAATTCTTTTAAATCAGGGTTATCTAAATGTTCAATTTCTGCTATAAATCCTTGATGAAGAATATCCTCACTTCTGCAATATTTATCTAACTCTTTTTTGGTTTTAAAAAAAACTTTTATGTTTTTAAGTAAATTTTTATGTGGGCTATGTTTATGTATATTCTTTTTACTATCCTCTGTTAAAAAAACTTTTAAAACTCGTCTTCTTTCATTTTTTAAAGCTTCAATGACCGCATGACGTCCTGCTATGAAAAAAGAAGATTTTTGTGTCATATATTTAGGTTTTTAGGGTTTTTTATACTATTTTTCCTGAAATTCGAGTATTGCATTTGTACAATAAAAATATATAAAACGCATGTTGTTTAAAGCTTTATTGAACATGGGGACGCTTCCCCTGCTAAATGGGAGGGGTACCAAAGCGGTCAAATGGGGCGGGCTGTAAACCCGTTGACTTCGGTCTTCGAAGGTTCGAATCCTTCCCCCTCCACCATTTAATAAACTTTATTTAACTTTGGAGTGCGCACTTGGGTATGCGGGTGTAGTTCAGTGGTAGAACACTAGCCTTCCAAGCTGGTTGCGTGAGTTCGATTCTCATCACCCGCTCCAAAAATTTTAAAATTAAAATAGTGAGGAAAAAAAGTAATGTCGAAGGAAAAATTTGTAAGAAATAAACCGCATTGTAATATTGGAACAATCGGACATGTTGATCATGGAAAAACAACTTTAACAGCAGCAATAACAAAAGTACTTTCTGAAGGTGGTGGAGCAAATTTTGTTGCTTATGATCAAATTGATAAAGCGCCAGAGGAAAAAGAAAGAGGGATAACAATTTCAACAGCCCACGTAGAATACGAAACTGAGAATAGACATTACGCTCACGTTGATTGTCCTGGCCACGCAGACTACGTTAAGAATATGATTACAGGTGCTGCACAAATGGATGGAGCTATCTTAGTTGTAAACGCTGCAGATGGACCGATGCCTCAAACAAGAGAACATATTCTCCTTGCTCGTCAAGTTGGAGTTCCAGCTATTGTTGTTTATCTAAACAAAGTAGATCAAGTTGATGATAAAGAAATGATAGACCTAGTTGAAGAGGAAATAAAAGATCTATTAACATCTTATAAATTCCCAGGCGACAAAACTCCAATTATAAAAGGTTCAGCGTTGGCTGCAGTTGAAGGAAGAGATGATGAAATTGGTAAAAATTCAATTATGGAGTTAATGAAATCTGTTGATGAATTTATTCCACAACCAGATAGACCAAAAGATAAAGACTTCTTAATGCCTGTTGAAGATGTATTTTCAATTTCAGGAAGAGGAACAGTTGTAACAGGTAGAGTAGAGTCTGGAGTTATTAAAACTGGTGAGGAAATAGAAATAGTAGGTATTAGAGAAACTAAGAAATCAGTTTGTACTGGTGTCGAAATGTTTAGAAAGCTTTTAGACTCTGGAGAAGCTGGGGATAACATTGGAGCCCTATTAAGAGGAGTAGAAAGAACTGATGTTGAGAGAGGTCAGGTTTTATGCAAACCAGGATCAATTAAACCTCATACTAAATTTGAAGCTCAAGCCTATGTATTAAAAAAAGAGGAAGGTGGGAGACATACGCCATTTTTTACTAAATATAGACCTCAATTTTATTTTAGAACAACAGATGTTACAGGCGAAGTAGAATTGCCAGCAGGAACAGAGATGGTAATGCCTGGTGACGATGCTAAATTTACAGTAAAACTTATCACACCAATTGCGATGGATGAAAAACTAAATTTTGCAATTAGAGAAGGTGGTAGAACAGTAGGAGCTGGAGTAGTAACTAAAATTATAGAGTAAACTCAATAGGAGTGTAGCTCAATTGGTAGAGCGCCGGTCTCCAAAACCGGAGGTTGGGGGTTCGATTCCCTTCGCTCCTGCCAATTATTGTAAAATTATGAAAAACCCATTAAAATTTATTCAGGATGTAAAACAGGAGGCTTTTAAAGTTACTTGGCCAACAGCAAAAGAAACTGTCCAAGGTGCACTGATGGTTTTTGCTATGGCTGTTCTAGCTTCATTGTTTTTTTTACTGTTAGATCAAATATTGAAGTTTTTTTTAGAATTAATTCTTAAAGTGAGTATTTAATGAAAAATTGGTACATAGTTCAATCTCATTCAAGTTTTGAAAATAAGGTAGCACAACTTATTAAAGAAGAAGCTAAGAAAGCTGATATTTCAGAAAAATTTGAGGAAATCATTGTCCCAACTCATGATGTGACTGAGGTCAAAAGAGGAAAAAGAGTTCAAAGAAAAAAAAAATACTTCCCAGGTTACATACTTATTAAAAGTGAGATGGATAATAATATTTACCACATGATTAAAAATTTGAAAAAAGTCAGTGGTTTTTTAGGATCTAAAGGAACTCCAATTCCAGTATCAGATAAGGAAATAGAAAAAATATTAGGTCAAATAAAAGATGGTGTCGCACAGCCGAAATCGGGTGTAGAATACAATGTAGGAGAAAAGGTGCAGGTTATAGATGGACCATTTGCATCATTTAGTGGATTAGTCGAAGATATAGATGAAGAGAAATTAAGATTGAAAGTTTCAGTTTCTATATTTGGAAGGCCTACACCAGTAGATCTAGAATATAACCAAGTAGAAAAGGCAAGTTAATGGCAAAAAAAGAAATTAGTGGATATGTAAAATTACAAATTAAAGGTGGACAAGCAAACCCAGCTCCACCAGTTGGACCAGCACTCGGTCAAAGAGGAATTAATATAATGGAATTTTGTAAAGCCTTTAATGATAAGACAAAGTCATTTGCTGGAAAACCAGTTCCTGTAATAATTACCGTTTATAAAGATAAAAAATTTGATTTTGTAATTAAATCACCACCTGCATCACATTTTATTAAAGAAGCTATGAAACTTAAAAGTGGATCGAAAGAACCAGGCAGAAATATTATCGGCTCAATTTCAAAAAAACAATTAAAAGATATTGCTGAAAAAAAAATGGAAGATTTAAATG
>CACKHK010000020.1 GCA_902599955.1 uncultured Pelagibacteraceae bacterium | reverse complement strand
AGCTTTTAGAAAAAGGAGTTCAAATAGAGGATAAAGATGGTAAAACCGCGTGGAAATTTAAATAATGACAGACAAAATATATATTTTTGATACCACTTTAAGAGATGGTGCACAAACACAAGGAGTTGATTTTTCTTTAGATGATAAAGAAAAAATCTCAAATGCTTTAGACAACTTGGGTGTGGATTATATTGAAGGTGGATGGCCAGGAGCAAATCCCACGGACACAGAGTTTTTTAATAAAGAATATTCATTTAATCATTCAACGCTCACAGCATTTGGTATGACAAAAAAAACTGAGCATAGCGCTGAAAATGATCCTATGATTTCATCTTTAATTAATTCAAAAGCAAATTCGATTTGTTTATTTGGTAAGTCATGGGATTTTCACGTAGATGTAGCTCTTGGAATTTCAAAGGATCAAAATTTAAAAAATATTAGTGAAAGTGCTAAGCATATCATAAAGTCTGGAAAAGAATTTATGTTTGACGCTGAACATTTTTTTGATGGCTATAAATCTAATAAAGAATATGCATTAAATTGTATTCGTTCAGCATATGATGAAGGTGCAAGGTGGATTGTTCTATGTGATACAAATGGAGGAACTTTGCCACATGAAATTTCAGAGATAGTTACAGATGTAATTAAGCACGTACCTGGAAAAAATTTAGGTATTCATGCTCATAATGATACGGAGAACGCAGTTGCTAATTCTTTAATAGCTGTTCAAGCTGGGGTTAGACAAATTCAAGGAACTATTAACGGACTTGGTGAGAGATGTGGAAATGCTAATTTAATGTCAATAATTCCTTCGTTACACTTAAAAAATGAATTTTCAAAACAATTTGAAATTAATGTTAAGAGTGAAAACATTAAACATTTAACTCAGTGTTCAAGACTTCTTGATGAAATTTTAAACAGAAAACCTAACAAACACTTGCCATATGTTGGCGCGGCAGCTTTTTCTCATAAGGGAGGAATGCATGTATCTGCTGTTCAAAAAGATCCTAAAACTTACGAACATATAGATCCTAGAGAAGTTGGAAATGTTAGAAATATTGTAGTTTCAGATCAAGCAGGACAGTCTAACATTTTGTCAAGACTTGGCACGATAGGGATTGATATTAAAAAAAACGATCCAAAAATCAAACAACTTCTTGAGGAAGTTAAAGGAAGAGAATTTATTGGATATAGTTATGATGGAGCTGATGCATCATTTGAACTACTTGCTAGAAGAATAGTTGGTGAAATACCAAGATATCTAATCATTAAAGCTTATGATGTATCAGTAAGAAAAAATTTTTCAGGAGAAATAATTTCCTCTGCTAAAGCAGAATTAGAAGTAGATGGGGAAACCATTGTATGTGAAGGTGAGGGTAACGGACCTGTAAATGCTCTGGATAATGCGATTAGAAACAACATAAAAAAAATTTCGAAGTATTCTGATTACCTTAAAGATTTAAGACTGGTTGATTATAAAGTTAGAATATTAAATACAGGAACAGAGGCGGTGACTAGAGTATCTATTGAAAGCACAGATTCCCAAGGAAAGAATTGGTTCACAATAGGTGTGTCACCAAATATTATCGATGCATCATTTAAAGCGCTGATAGATAGTCTTGATTACAAATTATTTAAAGACAATGCGCCAGCAAGTTCTTAATGAATCTAAACAACATATCTTTCATTCTTCATAAACCTCAATTATCTGAAAATATTGGTCTCTGTGCTAGAGGCATAAAAAATTTTGGGTTTAAAAGTTTATTATTAATTGATCCAAAACCAATATTTCCAAATGACAAAATTATAGCAACATCTGTTGGAGCTAATGATATTATAAATAAATCAAAAGTTTATCCTAATTTAGAAAAATCCTTAAATAAAACAGATATTTTAATTGCAACATCAGCAAGATTTAGAAATAAAAATATAAAACATATTTCTTTAGAAGATTTAAAAAAAATAAATTTTAATAAAAAAGTAACTTTTTTATTTGGCTCAGAAGCATCTGGATTAAGTAATAATGAAATTAGTTATGCTGATTACACTTTACAAATACCAAGTGATACTAAATTTAGATCATTGAATTTATCACATAGCTTGGTGATTGTTGCTCAAGCAGTTTCTTATTTGTTAAAAAAAAACACATATAATTTTCAAAAATCAAAAAAAATACAAAAAGCTACAAAGAAAGAAATATCTAAAATGTTAAATTTTTGTTTATCAAATCTAGAAAATCAAAACTTTTTTAAACAAAAAGCAAAAAAACCCATAATGTTGGAAAATTTAAGAAGTATTTTTTACAAAATGGAACTTTCTCAAAAGGAAATACGCATTTTATCAAGCGTATTTGCGGGTCTTTCCAAAAAACCTTGATTGACAAAAATATTTTCATGTCTATAAAGCCCATAATCACAGTATGACAAAACGATTAAACTCAAAACACAAAGTAGATAGAAGATTAAAAGTTAATTTATGGGGACGACCCAAAAGTCCATTTAATACACGAGCTTATCCCCCAGGACAACACGGCCAAACTAAATCCGCAAAGCCATCTGATTATGGTATTCAATTGCAAGCAAAGCAAAAACTAAAATGTTATTACGGAAATATGAATGAGAGACAATTTAGAAATATGTATAAAAAAGCTATAATGAAAAAAGGAGATACTGCTGAAAATCTAATTGGTTTACTTGAGAGAAGATTAGATGCTGTAATTTATAGATCTAAGTTATCAAATACTATTTTTTCATCTAGACAGTTAATAAATCACGGCCACGTCAGAGTTAATGGAAAAAAGGTAAACATTTCTAGCTATCAAGTTAAAGAAGAAGATAGCATTGAGATCAAAGATAAATCAAAACAGTTAGCGTTGATTGATATAGCTTTAGCAAATAAGGAAAGGGAAGTTCCAGAATATTTACAATTAGACGAAAAAAACAAAAAAGTTAAATTTGTAAGAGTACCAAAATTTGAGGAAGTGCCTTACCCTGTGGTGATGGAGCCAAACTTAGTAATTGAGTATTATTCTAGATAATCTAATTTAAATATAATTATTATTAACTTTTCTTTTTATATTCTATACCGTTATCCTCAAATAACTTTGCCAATTCTCCGCTTTCGTACATTTCTTTTACTATATCGCAACCACCAATGAATTCATTTTTAACATAAAGTTGAGGTATCGTAGGCCAATCACTGAAAACTTTTATACCTTCTCTGAGATTTTGGTTGGCCAAAACATTTACACCTTTAAAATTCACCTCAAGTATTTTTAAAATATTTGTAACAGCCATAGAAAATCCACACTGAGGAGCTTCTGGAGTGCCTTTCATAAATAAGCATACCTCATTATCTTTTATCTCGTTATTAATTAGTTCTTTCGTTTGATCGTCCATTTAGTTCTCCTTAGTTTTTATAGCTAGTGCGTGTAATTCATTACCCATTTTACCTTTTAATGAATTGTATACCATCTTGTGTTGTTGAATTTTACTTTTTCCTGCAAATTGCGACGAAATTACTGTCGCTGAATAGTGATTTCCATCACCAGCAAGATCTTGTATTTCTATTTTTGCATCGGGTAATGCCTCTTTAATTAAACTTTCTATTTCTTTAAGATCCATTGCCATTAGTTTACCATATACTCACTTAACCATTTTTTATAGCCTTGTTTGATATCGTCAATTGATATTTTTAGATCATTTCCGTAACTAATTTCATTGCCTTCAATTAAACCTAATTTATCAAAATGTATTGAGTCATTTTTTAGTATTTTTTCTACATTTTCTAAATTTTCTTGTTTTATTTCAATTATATATCTTCCTTGATCTTCACCAAAAAAATACTGAAATTTGTTTACTAAACCATTGATAGGAAAAATATTAATACCTTTATTTCCTTTAATACTCATTTTTGACAGTGCAGTTAAAATTCCACCTAAAGATACATCATGGCATGTTTCTATAAGGTTATTATTTATTAATTTTAAAGTTATTAAACCATTCTGTTTTTCATTAAATAGGTTTACTTCTGGAGGAGGGCCCTCAAATTTAGATAATATATTTCTAGCAAATACTGATTGGTCCAAATGTCCTTCTGTTTTCCCAATAACAAAAAGATAATTTCCATTATTTTTTAATTCCATTGTGATCATTTTTTTATAATTAGCCAACAGACCAATACCACCAATTGAAGGGGTAGGCTTTATACCTTTATCTTTTGTTTCGTTATAAAAAGACACATTTCCTGAAACTACAGGGTAATTTAAATACTTTGATGCTTCAGAAATTCCTTCAACGCACTCGACAAATTCACCCATATTTTTCTCTTTTTCTGGATTTCCAAAGTTAAGACAATTAGTGATTGCTATTGGTTTGGCACCTACAGAAATCATATTTCTCCAGCTTTCACAAACAACTTGTTTTCCACCTGTTAATGGGTGAGCGTTACAATAGGTTGCTGATGAGTCTACTGCTGCAGCTACAGCTTTATTTGTACCATGTACTCTCACAACACCTGCATCACCACCAGGTCTTTGAATTGTATCACCCATAACTGTGTGATCGTATTGGCTCCAGATCCATTCTTTATCTGAAATATTTGGATCTTGTAAAATTTTATTTAAACATTCGCCTAATTTTAAAGATTTAAATTGATCTTTTGAAAAACTGTTTTTTTTCGGAAGTTCTGACTTGATCCATTTTCGGTCATACATTGGAGCATTTTCAGCTAAAAAGTCTATTGGTATTTCGGCTACTTTTTCATTTTTAAAAAATAATTCTATATTTCTGCTATCTGTAGTTTTTCCAATTACTGCGAAATCTAAATTCCATTTATCAAAAATTTTTTTAGCTTCTTTCTCTTTTCCTTCCTCTAAAACTATGAGCATTCTCTCTTGACTCTCAGAAAGCATTATCTCGTAAGGTGTCATATTTTCTTCTCTACAAGGAACTTTTGTCAAATCGATTTCAATTCCTAAATCACCTTTTGAAGCCATTTCAATACTCGAGGAGGTTAAACCTGCTGCGCCCATATCCTGAATTGAAATAATTGATTTTCCTGCCATAAGTTCAAGACAAGCCTCTAAAAGTAATTTTTCTGTAAATGGATCACCAACTTGAACTGTTGGTTTCTTTTCCTCAATTTTGTCATCAAAAATAGCCGAAGCCATGCTCGCACCATGTATTCCATCTCTTCCAGTCTTAGAGCCAACATAAATTACAGGCTTGTTTACTCCTGCAGCTTTTGAATAAAATATTTTATTTTTATTAACCAAACCCAAAGTCATTGCATTAACTAAAATATTTCCATTATAAGACTCATCAAAACATGTTTGACCAGCAATGGTTGGAACACCTATACAATTTCCATATCCTCCAATTCCTTTAACCACTCCTCTTAATAGATTTCTGGTTTTTTCATGATCAGGCGATCCAAAATGAATAGAATTTAAATTAGCAATTGGTCTAGCACCCATAGTAAATACATCTCTCATTATACCTCCAACCCCAGTAGCTGCACCTTGATAAGGTTCTATGAAAGATGGGTGGTTATGACTCTCTATTTTAAATACAATTGCATCATTGTCATCGATATCTACAACGCCGGCATTCTCACCAGGTCCCTGAATAACTTGTTTACCCTTAGTATGTAATTTTTTTAGGTGTCTTTTAGAAGACTTATATGAGCAATGTTCATTCCACATTGCAGAAAAAACACCTAATTCTGTAATATTTGGAGTTCTTTTTAATAGATCACAAATTTTTTTATATTCATCTTTCTTTAATCCGTGTTCGATTGCAATTTTTTCGTTAACTTCAATCATTAAAAACTTCCAATTAGATTTTCAAAAAACAAAGATCCATCTTCGCCTGACAGATATTGGTCAATCATCCTTTCTGGATGAGGCATCATTCCTAAAATATTCTTATTTTTACTAAAAACTCCTGCAATATTTTTTAATGCTCCATTCGGATTATTTTCTTCATCATCATTGCCTTTTTGATCACAATAAGTAACCGCGATTTGATCATTATCCTCAATAGATTTTAATTCATCATTTGAACAAAAATAATTCCCTTCATTGTGAGCAATATGAAGTTCTAAAACTTCTTTTTTGATGTCTTTAAAAAATTTATTTTCTTTGTTTTTAATTTTTACAAAAACATTCTTACAAATAAAATTTAAATATTTATTTTGTTGAAGTATTCCAGGCAACAATCCTGTCTCAGTAAGTATTTGAAAACCATTACAAATTCCTAAAACTAATCCTCCAGAATTTGCAAAATCAATAACGGATTTAATAATTTTTGATTTTCCAGCAATGCTTCCACATCTTAGATAGTCGCCATAAGAAAAACCACCTGGTAAAACAATTAGATCACTTTTTGGTATTTCATCATCATTGTGCCAAACCATTTGATTTTTAAAACCAAATTTTTTTAGAGCTACATCCATATCTCTATCACAATTTGAACCAGGAAATATAATTACAGATGATTTCATTAAATAGTTACAAGATTTTATAATCCTCAATAACTAGATTAGCTAAAAGCTTTTTACACATATCTTCGACTTGAGTTTTGGCTTTAATCTCATCACTTTCTTTAACCTCAATATCAAAATATTTCCCTTGTCTCACCTCTGATACATTGTCAAAAGACATACCATTTAAGGTTTGTTGTATAGCTTTGCCTTGAGGATCAAGCACTCCATTTTTTAAAGTGACTATTACTTTTACTTTCATTTTTTCTTAATTTTTACAGCTTTTGGTTTAGGATAATTTAAAGGCCTAATATTTGATTGTTCATGTAGTAGATTAAGTCTAATTGCAACTTCTTGATAAGCTTCAACTAGATTTCCTAGGTCATTTCTAAATCTATCTTTATCTAGTTTTTTATCAGTTCTCATATCCCAAAGCCTGCATGTGTCAGGACTTATTTCATCAGCTAACATAACTTCTCTCTTTCCATCAACTTCAGATCTTCCAAACTCAACTTTAAAATCTACTAATTTAATGCCTACACCTCTAAACATGCCTTGTAAGAAGTCATTTATTCTCCTTAATTCCTCGTAAATAAAATCCAATTCAAATACATCCATCCATTTAAAAGCTAAAATATGTTCTCTACTGACTAAAGGATCACCTAATTCATCATTCTTTAAACAATATTCAACTAGTGGATAATCTAAAACTGTACCATCTTCGATACCCAATCTTTTAGTTAAAGATCCTGTTGCTATATTTCTTACAACGAATTCAATTGGAATAATTTCTACTAATTTAACAAGTTGTTCTCTCATGTTAAGTCTTTTTACTAAATGATTTTTAATTCCAACATTGCTTAATTGAGTGAGAATATGTTCTGAAATTCTATTATTTAAAATACCCTTTCCTTCAATTACGTCTTTTTTCTTATTATTAAAAGCAGTTGCATCATCTTTAAAATGTTGAATAACTAAATTCTTATCATTTGTAGCATAAATTATCTTTGCTTTACCTTCGTATAATTTTTTACCTTTTTTCATTATTTAAAAACTCTATTAAATATTAAGTTAATATTCTTGAAGTGATTGGAATAATTAAATATTTTTTTCATTTTTTTATTAGGTATCCTAGATGTAATGTTTTTATCATTCATGACAACATCTAAAAGGTTGAGATTATCAGCTATGCATTTTTTGGCATGTGCTTGAACTAATCTATAAGATTTCTCTCTACTTAATCCTGATTTTGTTAGTTCCAACATCAATTCTTGCGAAAAAATAGTTCCCTTAGTTATATTTAGGTTATGAAGCATTTTTTTTGGGTAAACTATCATTTTGTCCAAAACATTTGCCAATCTGACTAAAGCAAAATCTAAAGTTATATTTGCATCCGGACCTATGTTTCGCTCAACACTAGAGTGAGATATATCTCTCTCATGCCAAAGAGCAATATTTTCTAAAGCAGGTATAGTGTAACTTCTAACCATCCTGGCCAATCCAGTTAAATTTTCAGTTAAAATTGGATTTTTTTTATGAGGCATTGCACTTGAACCTTTTTGTTTTTTTGAAAAAAATTCTTGTAATTCATAAACCTCAGTTCTTTGTAAATGTCTTATTTCTGTTGAAACTCTCTCAATAGATCCTGCAATAATTCCCAAAACAGAAAAATAATGTGCATGTCTATCTCTTGGAATAACTTGAGTTGATATAGGTTCAATTTTTAATCCAAGTTTTTTGGCAACATGTTTTTCAACATTAGGGTTTATATTAGCAAATGTGCCTACAGCTCCAGATATAGCACATGTTGATACATCATCTATTGCATCTAGAAGTCTTTTTCTATTTCTTTTAAATTCCTCATAATATGAAGCCAATTTAAGTCCAAATGTAATTGGCTCAGCATGAATTCCGTGGCTTCTTCCAATACATGGTGTAAATTTATATTTTTTAGCTTTTGCTTTTAATACTTTTAATATTTGATCAATATCTTTAACTAATATCCTGCCTGATTGTACTAACTGAATATTAAAACTTGTATCTAATACATCTGAAGACGTCATTCCCTGGTGTAAATATCTTGCTTTAATTCCAACTTTTTCAGTAACTGAGGTTAGAAAAGCAATCACATCATGTTTTACTTTAGCTTCAATACTATGAATTCTTTTTACATTAATTTTAGATTTTTTCTTAACAGCACTTGCAACACCTTTTGGAATAGTGCCTAATTTTTCCATGGCTTCTGCTGCAGCTATCTCGACGTCTAACCAGATTTTATATTTATTATATTCTGACCAAATATCTGTAAGTTCTTTTCTAGAGTATCTTGTTATCATTAATTATATGGAGGCCTCATATAACCTTTAACAGATTCTGTGAAAATTTCATAAGAGTCTTCTGTAATTCCTATTGTATGCTCAAATTGTGCAGATAAAGACTTATCCTTTGTAACTGCCGTCCATCCATCATTAAGAACTTTAACATCTAATTTTCCAACATTTATCATAGGTTCTATTGTAAAAGTCATTCCCGGTATTAATTCGTGACCAGTATTTTTCTTACCATAATGGAGTATGTTAGGTGGTTCATGGAATGTATTACTTATACCGTGTCCACAAAAATCTCTTACAACTGAAAATCCTCTTTCTTCAACAAATGATTGAATTTCATATCCAATGTCTCCAAGCTTTACACCTGGTTTTAATATTTCTATACCTTTCATCATCGATTGATAAGTTGTTTCAATTAAATTTTTTGCTTTAATTGGGATATCTCCAATAGTAAACATACGACTTGTATCTCCGTAGTATTCATTCACTACTGCAGTCACATCTATATTTACAGCATCCCCTTCAGTTAAAATTCTATCAGAGGGTATACCATGACAAACAACATGATTTAAAGATGTGCACAGTGACTTTTTAAATCCACGATAATATAATGGTGCAGAGTGACCGCCATTATCTTTTATAAATTCGTAACTGAGTTGATCAATTCGATCTGTTGAAACACCTTCCTTCACTTCATCAGTTAACATGTCTAAGGTTCTGGATGCGAGTTTTCCAGCAATTCTCATTTTTTCAAATTTTTCAGAATAATTACTCATTTATAATTTTAATTTTTTTTTCAATTTTAATTTCTTTAGAATTTAAGCTGCATCTGTAAGCAAGAAAATTTACACCAGATTTTTTAGCCACTAAATATTCTTTATAATAATTAGAGTCTATATCTTTTGCTATTCTAAAATTATTTATACCCTGAATTTGAGTTAAAAATAAGACATAAGGCTTATAGCCTTTTTTAATAGATTCCCTCAACTTTAATAAGTGTTTTGCCCCTCTAGACGTTACCGCATCTGGAAATTCTGCTATATCATCTTCTCTAATTAATGTTGTATTTTTAACCTCTAATATTTTTTTATCACATAAAAAATCAAATCTTGTATCTTCTGAATATTTAAATTCAGCTCTAATATTTTTAATATTTGCAAATTCTTTAATCAATTTATTCTCTAAAGCATGTTCAACAATTCTATTAGCTCTATGAGTATTTACTCCAATTATCCTTTTTTTTACTTTAATCATCTCAAGAGTAAATTTTAACTTACGCTTAGGATCATTATGTTCGCTTATCCAAGCTTCATTTCCTTGATCTAATAAACCAAACATAGATCCTGTATTTGGGCAGTGGGCAACAACTATTTTATTATTTACTTCTATATCTGTGAAAAATCTCTTATATCTCCGTTGTAATTTGCCTTTTAATAAAGTGTTGGTAAATTTCATAGAATTTTATTTATATTTAGAAATGACTAATAAAAAAGAAATATCTGCAGCAATTATCATCATTGGCAATGAGGTATTGTCAGGCAGAACAAAAGATCTAAATACAAGTACATTAGCCACTTGGCTAAATTCTTTAGGTATTTCAGTAGGTGAAGTTAGAGTAATACCTGATATAGAAAAAATAATTATTGATACGGTTCATGAATTAAGGGTTAAATACAACTATGTGTTTACTACAGGTGGTATTGGCCCAACACATGATGACATCACTGCAGAATCAATTTCAAAAGCATTTGGTATTGAGTATGGATTTCACAAAGAAGCTTTTGCAATTTTAGAAAAATATTATGAACCTGGAAATTTTAATGATGGAAGACAGAAAATGGCAAAGATGCCAGTTTCTGCAAATTTGATTTTAAACCCAACCAGTGGGGCGCCAGGATTTTATGTAGAAAATGTATTTTCTCTACCAGGTGTTCCGTCAATTTTAAAAGCAATGATTGGTGGACTAAGCAATATCCTTGTTGGAGGAGATCCAATTTTGAGCAAAACTATAAATTTAAGAACTTATGAGAGTGAAATTGCAGCCTCATTAACAAATGTTCAGGATAACAACAAAGATGTTGAAATTGGAAGTTATCCTTTCTTCAGACAAGGTAAATTAGGTGTTTCAATTGTTTTAAGATCCAAACATCAAGATAAAATTGATTTGTGCAATTCATTAATACTTGAATTTGTAAAAGCAAAAAATATTGAAGTGGTTGATCTAGATTAATGTTGTATTTTGCATATGGAAGTAATTTAAATCTTTTTCAAATGAAACGGAGATGTAAAGACTCCATTTTCTTGAAAAAATATGAACTTAAAGGTTACAAATTAAATTTTAGAAGCAAATATAGAGCAGCGGACATTGAAAAGAGTAAAAATTCTATAGTTCCCGGTGCATTATTTGAAATATCAAAAAGTGATGAAAAAAAATTAGATGTCTATGAAGATTTCCCAATTCTTTATAAGAAATTATATTTTACTTATTATAATAAAACAGTAATGACTTATATAATGGTGAATAAAACAGAGTTTAGATATCCAACAGAAAGATATCTAAATGTGGTAAAACAGGGCTATAAAGATTGTAAATTAAATACTGATTATTTAATTAAAGCGCTAAATAAATTTTAATACATCCTCTTCATTTATTGTTTCAATATCTTCTGAATTATTAAGAATTTTCGAGTCTAGAATTTCAATATTATTTATTTTAGGGGCAAATTTTTTTGAATTTGTAGGACCAAACAATACAATCATAGGAATATTTGCAAGACCAATCATATGCATTACTCCATTATCTATTGAAATAGCTTTTTCTAGTCTTGTAGCCATTGTAGTTATTAATGCTGGACATGATAAATTAGTTTCTAGTTCAGGGAACAAGGCTGAATTAGTCTCCAACTTTATATTATTTATTAAATCTTTATCATTATTATTTAGAAAGAATACTGGTTTATAACCTTTTTTAGTTAATGATTTTGATAAATTAATAAATTTTTTTAGAGACCAAGATTTTTTTCTGTAAGCATTTCCTTGAGTAAGAGATATTCCTATATATTTATCTTCAGGCAACAATTTTTTGGCT
>CACKHK010000019.1 GCA_902599955.1 uncultured Pelagibacteraceae bacterium | reverse complement strand
TAGGTTTAACAGGTGCAACCCATTTTCCGTTTATATAAAAATTTTTCTTTTCAATCATAAATGTACTTTAACACAGAATTTAAATTTCATAACCTTTTTCTTCAGGCTCGTAATCTGTCAACTCCTCAGGAAACCCCTCAGCTCTAAAATCAATTTTATTTAGATCTTCCATTCTTTTTACAATCATTGATGACCAAGCTCTTGAGCCATATTTTTTTTGGCCATCTTTAAATATTTCAACTATTTTAGGAGAAATTTCCAAAGGTGCATTTAATTTTTTTGCGAGTTCATCAAATAGACCCGTATCTTTTAAAACAAGGTCCATCGTAAAATTTATATTATAAGAGCCATTTAAAATAACTTGGCTCTCAGTTTCATGAACAAATGAATTTCCTGATGACACGGCAATTCCTTTATAAGCTTTCGTAAGATTTAAGTTTGATTTTTTAGCTACTGTCCATGCCTCCCCAAGAGCAACCAAATGTGTGGAAGCTAAATAATTTGTAATTACTTTAAGAACAGACGCTGTGCCCAATTCTCCTGTATGTAATATTTTACGCCCCATAACTGTTAAAGCAGGCAAAATATTTTCAAATGCATCCCTGTCTCCACCAACAAATATTGCTATATTTCCTGAGGCAGCTCTATGGCACCCTCCACTTACTGGACCATCTAAAGGTATTGCTTTTTTTTCGATTACTTTTTTACCAATTCTTTTTACCTCTGATTCATCAGTAGTACTCATTTCCAACCATATTTTATTTTCAGAGAGACCCTCTATTATTCCATTTTGACCTTCCATCACCTCTGCACAAATTTCAGGAGAAGGAAGGCAGGTTATTATTAAATCAACTTCCTGAGCTAGCTCTTTAGCAGAGTTTGCTATTTTAGCACCCAAAGCTTCAAATTGTTTTGTTAAATTTTTATCTAAATCTCTAACTGTTAAATTAAATTTATTCCTCAATAAACTCCCAGCTAGTTTTCCTCCGACATTTCCCAAGCCAATAAATCCTATCTTCATTAATTTACCTCCTCTTTCTTTTTATATAATATCATTACGACACCAAATATAATTACTATTCCTCCAATAAATAATTCAATTGTTGGTTTCTCGCCTAATAAAAATATTGCAGCAAGCAATCCAGTAGGTGGTATACCCATAGTTACTATAGGCAACACTTTATATAATGGATTATTTTTTAGAACATAATAAAAGCATCCATAAGTAATAGGTTGCATAATAAATCCAATGTAAAAAGCTATTAACCAATGATTAAATTTAGCAGTTGATAAATATGATATTGTATCACCTTCAATTACTGCAGAAATTAAAATTAAAGTAGGTCCAGAAAATAATGCAAGCCAAGCAACTAAAGCTAAAGGATTAATTTCTTTACTCAAAGGTTTAACAATCACTTGACCGAGTGCCCATATTGCTGAACCTAGAATAGTAAGAGAGATACCAAATATTTTTCCATCTAAATTAGGCGAGCCAGTTAAAATATAAACTCCTATAAATGCAACTCCTATTCCAATCAAAGCTCTTAAAGTTGGTTTTTCTTTCAACATAAAAAAAGCAAAAATTACTCCAAAAGGAACTTCTGTTTGTACTAATAATACCGCTGCCGATGCGTCTATAAAATTTAAACCAGTGTATGTAATACTGTACTGCAATGTATTTGCTATAAACGAAGCAAAAAAAATTTTTTTTAAAAAACCTTTTGGAATTGGAAACCACCAAATCAAAATAGAAGCAGCAAAAATAAATCTTAATCCCATTAGAAGTATTGGAGGAAAAGATTCAAAAGCAGGTTTGGCAATTACAAAACCAAAACCTAAAAAGATAGGAACAAGTGATGCAACTAGAGTGTCTTTAAAATTCATTCAATTCATTTAATATTAATGATTATTCAAGAACTTATGATATATTCTCTTTTTTAAATTATGAATTCAACAAAAATAGAACCAAAATACATAAGTAAATCAAATCCACGAGTTGGCCTTATTGCTCTTGCAAGTGATTTTATGATTGAAAGAGACTTTATTAATGTAATAAAGGATAGAGAGATTGATTTTTTTGTTAATAGAATAGAGTGCTATAATCCTTTAACAAAAGAAAATCTGATTAAAATGTCAGATAAAGTAACTGATGTTGCAAAAGATATTCTTCCAGACCAGGATATAGACTGTGTTGTCTATGGATGCACTTCAGGAACAATAGCTGCGGGTTACAATTCTATAGAACAAAAGGTAAAAGCAGCAAAACCAATGGCAGAGGTTACAACACCAAGTACTGCTGCTATAAAAGCTTTAAAGAAATTAAATATAAGTAAGCTTTGTTTATTTACTCCATACAGTAAAAAACTTAATGATGATGTTATAGAATATTTTAAATCTGAAGGATTTGAAATAACTTCCAATTCTTATTTTGATATAGAGGCAGACTACGATATCGGTAAAGTAGATCAAAACTATTTGTATGATGTGTTGTCTAAAATTGATTTAAATGGCGCGGAAGCATTATTTGTATCTTGTACAGCTTTACCAGTACTACCAATAATTGATAAACTTGAAAAAAAATTAAATACAATTGTTTTATCAAGTAACCAGGCTTTAATCTGGGATACTCTAGTCCAAATAAATAAAAATAATCTAGTTGAAGGTTTTGGAAAATTATTCAAATAGAAATTTATGTCATTTACAAAAGAGGAATACAAACAAAGATTAAAAAAAGTCCAGTCAATGATGGAAAAAAAAGGTATTGAACTTTTAATTTCCCACGACACTAATAATATGAATTATTTGACCGGTTATGATGCATGGTCTTTTTATTATGCTCAATGTGCAATAGTACATGTCAATGCAGATGAACCACTTTGCTTTGTAAGAGCGCAAGATGCTGGAGGCGCCTATATAAAAACTTATCTAAAAGATGAAAATATAATTGTTTATGATGAAAATTATATTCATACATGGCCAAAACATCCTTATGACTATTTAGTAAAAATAATTGAAGATAGAAAATGGGATAAACTTTCGATTGGTGTTGAAATGGATGCCCATTACTTCACAGCTTTTTGCTATGAAAAGATAAAACAAGGTTTACCAAATGCAAAAATTAAAGACTCAGAACGTTTAGTCAACTGGGCGAGATTTGCAAAATCTGATGCAGAAATAAAATATATGAAAAATGCTGCATTGATTTCAGAAAAAGGGATGAAAACTGCGATGGAGGTAATTAAATCTGGTGTAAGACAATGTGATGCTATTGGAGAAATTCAAAAAACTTTATTTTATGGAACACCAGAGTTTGGAGGAGAATATTCGAGTATTGCAACACTTCTTCCAACAGGGAAGGGAACTTCAGCTTCACATTTAACTGCTACACAAGATAAGTTTGTAGAAGGGGAAGCAACAATCGTAGAGTTATCTGGAGTTTACAAAAGATATCATGCTCCAATGGCAAGAACTGTTTTGTTAGGAAAACCCGATCAACTAAAAATTGATACGATGAAAAAGACTATTGAGGCTCTAGAAGCTGGAATTAAAGTAACAAAAGCTGGAAATACTGCAAATGATGTTGCTCAAGCATTTTGGGGAGTTTTAGACAAATATGGAATAGAGAAAAAGTCTAGAACAGGTTACTCAATTGGTATTGGTTACCCACCAGATTGGGGTGAGCATACTTTAAATATATATAAAGAGGAAATGACAGAATTAGTTCCAAATTCTTGTTTTCATATGATAGCTGTAATGCAATTTGGTGATTGGGGAGTCGAAGCATCAGAATCTATAAGAGTTACTGACAATGGATGTGAATTATTTTGTAATTATCCAAAAGAGCTAAATATAAAGAGTTAATTAACTGTTGCAAATAAGATAACTAAATGTTTTAAAAACTATCTTATGTCAAAAAAAGCTGATTTCGTAAAATTTGATAAAGTAGACAAAAGTTACGACGGAAAAGTATTAGTAGTAAAAGATCTGAATTTAGATATTGAAGAAGGGGAGTTTGTAACAATGCTTGGACCTTCTGGTTCAGGAAAAACGACATGTCTAATGATGCTTGCTGGTTTTGAAACTCCAACTAATGGAGAAATATTTTTAGATAACAATCCAATTTCTAATATTCCACCACATAAAAGAGGGATCGGAATGGTTTTTCAAAACTATGCTTTATTTCCTCACATGACAGTCTTTGAAAATTTAGCATTTCCTTTAAAGGTAAGAAAGATGTCTCAAGAGGATATAGAGAAAAAAGTCGACAAAGCTTTATCAATGGTCTCACTGGGTGGATTTGCAAACAGAATGCCAGGTCAACTGTCTGGTGGTCAACAACAAAGAGTTGCAGTTGCAAGAGCTTTAGTTTTTGATCCGGCTGTTGTTTTAATGGATGAACCTTTAGGGGCGTTAGATAAAAATTTAAGAGAAAGCATGCAATACGAAATTAAACATATTCATGAAAATATTGGTGTAACAGTAGTTTATGTAACTCATGATCAGGGTGAGGCTTTAACGATGTCAAATAGGATTGCGGTATTTAATGATGGTAAAGTTCAACAATTATCAAGCCCTGATAAGTTATATGAAGAACCAGTTAATTCTTTTGTTGCAGAGTTCATTGGCGAAAACAATACTTTTGGTGGAGAAGTTTCTGAAATTTCAAATGGAACATGTAAAGTTAAATTAGAAAAGGGTGAAATAATTGCTAATCCAATTTCAGTTAAATCTGTTGGAGAAAAAACTACAGTATCAATCAGACCAGAACGAGCATTGATAAACCCTAAAGATAAAATGGATAATAATCAAAAAGGAAAAATTGAAGAAGTCATTTATCATGGGGATCATACTAGAGTTAGATTAAATTTACTTGGTAACTCAGAATTTATATTAAAAGTTCCAAATAGTTCGCAAAACCTAGATATAAAACTTGGTAATGAAATTAATATTGGCTGGAACAGTCATGACGCTAGAGCTTTAGACCCAAAATAAGCGTTATTATAACATTTTCGCCAAAATCACCTGTTGACTCTTATATTCTATGTTGCTGTACTCCTTTTTTTATAAAAAAAACGTTTAAACGGAGGATAAATGAAAAAATTAAGTAAATTATTACTTGCTTTAACATTTGCAGTTTCTGTATCTACATCCGCTTTCGCAGTAGTTGTTGCATCATGGGGTGGAGCATACACAGAAAGTCAAAAGTTAGGATATGGAGATCCAACATCGAAAGCATTGGGTATACCAATCGAGTGGGTTGACTATTCTGGTGGACTTTCAGAAATTAAAGCGCAAATAGAAGCAGGAGCAATCACATGGGATATTATAGACGTATTCGCTTACGATACTATTAACGGTTGTGATGAAGGAATTTTTGTTGAATTTGATTTTGACAAAGACTTCCCGCCAGCACCAGATGGTACGCCTGCAAGTGAAGACTTCTTTACTGATATGCCAAGCAAATGTGCGGTAGGAAATATCTTATATTCTTGGAACTATGCTTATAATAGTGATCTATTAAAAAGCACTCCAAAGACTATCAAAGATTTCTTTAACACAAAAAGATTTCCTGGAAAAAGAGCAATTTACAAAAGTGCATTAACTAACTTAGAAATTGCTTTAGCAGCAGATGGTGTAAAAATGGGTAAAGGTGGAGAATTTATCTACAAAAAATTAGAAGACCCAGCATACGTTGATAGAGCTATGAATAAGATCAAAGCACTTTGTGAAGATCCAAATGGTGGATGTGTATTTTGGTCAGCAGGAGCTCAACCACCAGAATTATTAATGAGTGGTGAAGTTGTAATGGCAACTGGTTGGAATGGAAGATTTTTCAATGCAGCAGTTGGAGAAGGCGCACCAATAGTTCAAGTTTGGGATGGACAAGGTCTTGACTATGAATATTTTGCATTAGTAAAAGGTGGACCAAACCAAGCTGACGCTATGAAAGCTTTAGCAATGATGACTAACACTGAAATGTTAGCAGGAAGTGCAAAATATATTGCATACGCTCCTTGGAGAAAATCGTCAATTGCAGTTATGGAAGCAGGAGAGCCGTGGTATAAAGATGGAAAAACAAATATGGTTCCACATATGCCAACAGCGCCAAAAAATCTAAAAAGATACTTCTTAGTAGACGCTGAGTACTGGGCTGACAATGGCACAGAGCTTGGTGAAAAATGGGAAGCTATGAAAGCTAGTATTAAATAATTAAAGTTTTAAACACTTTAATTTTATATTATATTAAGGGCGGTTATTTTAACTGCCCTTTTTTTATGAGCTCAGAAACAGGAAAAATTTTAACAACAGATGGAATTCCCTTAGAGGAGAGTCTTAAACAGGCAGAAAAGAAAAATAAAATTAAAGCTTTTCTACTAGTTGCGCCATTATTATTGTTTTTAATAATTACATACATGATTCCGATCGGAGATATGTTCTCTAGAAGCATAGACGACAAAATGGTTACAAACATGCTTCCCAAAACTTATAAAGCAATGGAAACTTGGGATGGTAAAGAACTTCCACCAGAGGAAGTTTTTGAAGCATTTTACTTAGATTATAAAATTCTAGTTAAAAACAAAACAGCAGGAAAATTGCAGACACAATTAAACTATGAAAAAAATGGATTTAAGAGTGTTTTAAAAAAACTAGCAAGAAAACAAAAAAAATTTGAGGAAGGAAATTATAAAGAACAAATTATGAAAGTTCATAAAAGATGGAGAAATGTTGAATATTGGAGAGCAATTAAAAGAAGAGCTCCATCTTATACATATTCAAAATACCTTAAAGGTGTAGACATGTATTCTAATGAAGATGGAAAAATTGTTCAGGTTTCTGAGGATAGAAGAATTCATAGAATATTATGGATAAGAACAGTGGAGGTAGCTTTTTTTGTTACTTTATTTTGTTTTTTGATGGCTTACCCAATTGCACATTTACTGGCAACTTTGCCAATGAAATATAGTAATTTACTAATGATTTGTGTTCTTCTTCCTTTCTGGACTTCTTTACTTGTAAGAACCGCCAGTTGGATGATTTTGTTACAGCAACAAGGGATTGTGAATGATTTCTTTGTTTGGACAGGTCTTGTTGCGGACGATAACAGACCTGAGATGATGTACAATAAAACTGGAACTTACGTTGCAATGACTCAAATACTTTTACCTTTTATGGTTTTACCTTTGTACAGTGTTATGAAAACGATCTCTCCAAGTCTTATGAGGGCTGGTAAGTCTTTAGGTGCAGCTCCAGCGGTTGCATTTTTTAAAGTTTATTTTCCACTAACAATCCCAGGAATAGGTGCAGGTTGTCTATTAGTGTTTATTTTAGCAATTGGATATTATATTACGCCAGCACTTGTTGGAGGTGCATCTGGAACACTTATTAGTAATCAAATAGCATATCATATGAAAAGTACTTTAGATTGGAGTTTTGCATCTGCAATGGGTCTGATGCTTTTAACAGGCGTGTTAGTAATTTATTGGATTTATAATAAACTTGTAGGAGTTGATAACATCAAATTAGGTTAATTATGGCATTACCAAAGTATACAGAACCACATTATAGAATTTGGCATTACTTTTATTTATTAATATGTGGTTGTGTCTTTTTCTTTTTGATAGCTCCTTTATTTGTAATTTTTCCATTGTCTTTTAATGCTGAGGAGTTTTTGGTTTTTTCTGATGGAATGAAAAGGTTAGATCCTGATGCATTCTCTTTAAGATGGTATAAAGACATGATTTATGGAACAAAAAATCCATGGGGTTTGGCTGCAAGAAATAGTTTTATAATTGCAATTTTTGCTACATTGGGATCAATTATTTTAGGTACTCTTGCTGCATTAGGCTTAAGCAGTAGACATATGCCTTACAAGGGTTTGATAATGGCAATTTTAATTTCACCAATGATAGTTCCGCTAATAATTTCTGGGGTAGCGATTTTCTTTTTCATGGCAAAGGTAGGTTTGGCAGCAACTCATTTAGGTATTATATTGGCACATATAATTCTTGGAACTCCGTTTGTGGTAATAACTGTTACTGCAACACTCTCAGGTTTTGATCATAGTATTACACGTGCTGCTTCAAGTCTTGGAAGTAGTCCATACAATACATTTATGAAGATTACTTTACCTTTAATATTACCCGGAGTTATTTCTGGTGGTCTTTTTGCTTTTGTAACCTCTTTTGATGAGGTGGTCGTTGTATTATTCTTAGCTGGCTTAGATAATACTACAATTCCAATACAAATGTGGACTGGGCTTAGAGAACAATTAAGTCCGACAATTTTAGCTGTGGCAACCTGTTTGATTATATTATCAGTATTAATTTTATTAACTGCTGAACTTTTAAGAAGAAGATCTGAGAGGCTAAGAGGAATAAATAGATAGTTTAATTGACACTCTCAATTACTGTCGCAATTCCCATTCCTAAACCAATACACTGAGTAGAAAGAGCGTATTTTTTATTTTCTCTTTTTAATAAATCAGCTGCTTTACCAGTAATTCTTGCACCTGTTGCACCAAGTGGATGACCGAGGGCAAGAGCTCCACCATCTAAATTAACTTTATTTTTATCTATACCTAAATCTTTAATGCACGCTAATGATTGAGAAGCAAAAGCTTCGTTTAATTCAACAATATCAATTTGATCAGCTGACAAGTTAGCTCTCTTTAAAGCTTTTTTTGATGCACCAATTGGACCTAGACCCATGTAATCAGGGTCACAACCCTCAACAGCTGTAGATACTATTCTTCCTAAAATATTTAAATTATTTTCTCTTGCATAATTTTCCTCACAAATTAGAGTTGCCGCAGCACCGTCTGTTAATGGTGATGAAGTTGCTGCTGTAACTGTTCCATTTTCGTCAAAAGCAAGTTTTAAACCATCTAATTTTTCCATTGTGCTATTTGGTCTAATGTTTCCATCAGTATCGCAATCACCAATTGATACGATTTCATTCTTAAAATTCCCTTTGGTTTGTGCTTCATGTGCTTTTTGATGACTTGATATAGCAAACTCTTGTTGTTCATTTCTTGAAATGTTATATTTTCTAGCAACATTTTCTGCAGTTGTTCCCATTGAAAAATAAACATGTGGATTATCTGT
Source organism: uncultured Pelagibacteraceae bacterium (assembly GCA_902599955.1). Taxonomy (GTDB): domain Bacteria; phylum Pseudomonadota; class Alphaproteobacteria; order Pelagibacterales; family Pelagibacteraceae; genus Pelagibacter. The sequence continues at coordinate 3,202 of CACKHK010000019.1, read as the reverse complement.
CTTACTTTCAGGGTAGGGGATTGGTTCAAAACCAGTATTTACTCTTGTCATGCTTTCTACTCCACCACAAACAAATACTTTTCCAGCACCCAATGAAATTTTACCAGCTGCAATATGAATAGCTTCCATTGATGAACCACACCATCTATCTACTGTCATGCCTGAGGTTTTAACATTCATACCACTTAGAAAAGTTGTCAACTTTCCAATATTAAAACTTTGTTCTCCTGTTTGAAATGCACAACCAACTACGATATCTTCAATGTCATCTTTTTTAACATTTGATTTTGATACTAAATCTTTAATTACTTCTGCTAATAGATTAACCGGTTTTGAGTCTATTAAAGCACCTTTTCTAGCCATAGTAAAAGGTGATCTTGAAAATCCTGCTATAACTGGTTTAAACATAATTTAAATATAAGGTTAATCAGGAAATGGTAAAGAAGTTATTATGCCTTTTCTGTTTTTTCCATTAAAAGTGTTTATAAAAACTTCATTCCCCAAATCCCAAAAATCTCTATTTATCATTGATAAACCTATATTTTTCTTAATTCTTGGGGAATAAATTCCGGAAGCAATTTGTCCAATCTTTTTATTGTTTTTTGAGTATACCGGCAAAGGAACTCCTGTTGGTTTACAGGGTTCACCATCAAAAATTATTCCTCTCATCTGTTGTTTAATTCCTTCAGATTGGATCTTTCTCAAAGCATGTTTTCCAATAAAATCATGATCATCTTCTTGTTTACAATATTTCTCTAGATTGCATTCTAGTGGATTATTTTCTCTAGTGAAATCATTGCCATAGGACATAAGTCCTGCCTCAATTCTATCAATGAGGTTTGGACATCCTGGAGATATATTAAATTTTTGACCATTATCCCAAACAATATCCCAAAGCTTTTCACCAAGTTCAATTTCATTAAAATGAGTTTCAAATCCTTTGAAATAAATTTCAAAACCATCTTGCTTGCTATAACCTGACCTCGAGATTATTTGTTTTGTACCTAAAAAGTCAAAAACTTTAAAATTGAAAAATTTTAATTTTTTTATGTCTTCACCAAATATTGAAACCAAAAGGTCTTCGGATTTTGGGCCTTGAATAGCCAATGGATAAACATCTGGCTCTACTATTTCAACATTATATCCAGAACCTAATGCAATACCTTTTGCCCATAGAAGAATATCTGAGTCAGCTATTGAAATCCAAAACATATCATCGTCTAGTTTAAGTAAAACAGGATCATTAATCATTCCTGCGGTCTCATCTATTATTGGAATATAAAAACATTTTCCAGTTTCCATTTTTTTTATTGAGCGAGGTGTCATTTTTTGTACAAGTTTTGCTGCATCAGGACCTGAGATTTGTACTTGTCTTTGGCAAGATACATCCCAGACCTGAACTTCCTTTCTTAAATGCCAGTAATCTTCCTCAACTGAGTTTTTAAATCCTTTTGGTAACAACATGTGGTTTACAACGGTAAAATCTGACACGCCACATTCTTCAACCTTATTAGTAAATGGAGTACGCCTTATACGTCTTGACATATTTAATTTAATATTTTTTTGATGTATTAAATTTTCACCGCTCATTCTATTTTGACCACCACACAGTGTAGCTATTTTTAGAAATTATTATGGGTATATGATATTTTTTATTATTATCTTCCATTTTAAATTTAATATTTATTTCAGAAATAATTCTTTTCTCAGAAAAATAATCCCCAGTTTTGCAAATCATTTCATATTCGCACTTGGTATCATCATCACTTAGATCAAATTCTTTATGTATTCTACCACCATCATCAGATTTACTTTCACAGAAAATTTCTTTATCTCCATTTTTTTTTATTTGATAAATTATTACATCAATATTCCCAGCATGAGATCCATTAGTAGCATCTAATAAGTGTGATGAAAATATTGCCATTTTATTCTATTGATGACTTTTCTCTTTTGCTTGCAACTGCAGAGACTATTGGGCTTAATACTGGTTTTGCTTTAACATTTACACATGCAGGTTTTCCACTTTCCATTGCCCTTTTAAGTGCCGGTGCTAGCTCTTCTCTTTTATTAACTAATTCTCCATACCCTCCAAAACCTTCAAAAATCTTATGAAATGGGATGTCTCTAAAATCAGTTGCAACGCTTTTGCCACTTTTAAATAATCTTTCTTGTTGTTGTCCAATTGAGGCCAATCCACCATTGTTATCAATTACAACAGTAATAGGTTTTTTTTCATAAAATACACTTTCAATAGACATACCTCCTGATAAAAACGCACCATCTCCACTTATAAGAACAACATTTGAATCTGGATTGTGATTTTTAGCAGATAAAGCAAACGATACACCAACACCTAACATGCTAAATGTTCCAGGGTGCAAGATACCTTTTAATTTTTTGCCTTTTGCACCTGCAATATTAATTGCAATTTCTGACCAGAAATGTGTATTTCCTCCATCTATAACAAGCCAGTCATTTTCACCCATTGCTTCTTGGACATCTAATGAAAGTTGTAGAGGATGGATTTTCCCTCCATTTTTTTTTGATGCCTCAGCCTCTATCTCTAAATCTTTCAAGGATTTATCTACCCATTCTTTTTTCTTTTTTTTGTTTTCTTCGAACCAAGTTGTGTCTAAAGTCCACTTATTATTTTTCTTTAAATTAGATAATGTATCTAGAAAAACACCAGGATCACTTAATAAACAAAAATCAGCTGCTCTATTAAGTTCTACTTCCTCATGAGAACCATTTATACAAACTAACTTTGATGATTTAGGTATAAAAGGTGGATTTCCAAAATTCATTTGATTGTCTAAACGCGCCCCAACCACAAGTACTAAATCTGAATTTTGTAGTGCATACTCTGAGGGAGGATATTGGTGTATATCCGCCAATCCCATATAAGCATTTGCTTCCTCACCTAATAATTTTTGATGATATGGGACATTAAAAATTGGTATATTTAAATTATTACCAGCTGCTTCAAGATTTTTTTCTGAGTGAGACCACCAAACTCCATGGCCACCTATTATAATTGGTTTTTTAGCATTACAAGCAAGTTCTAAAACTTCTGATAGAGAATTTGGATCTGGCCAAGCTTTTGCTAAAGGCTTAGCTTTATGAGAAAATGGTCTTTCTTCTAACCCTACTTCTTCTGCAAAAGATGAAAACATTATATCTACTGGTAGACTAAGATGAA
>CACKHK010000018.1 GCA_902599955.1 uncultured Pelagibacteraceae bacterium | reverse complement strand
AGCAAAATCCCCGGTGTTATAAATATTACACCAAGTTATAATAAATTAATAATTAGTTTTGACCTAAACATTACCAACTTTGATAAAATTAAAACAGAGGTTGAACAATTAAATTTCAAAAATGAAATAGCTAATGTAGGCAAACTCATCAAAATACCTGTCTGCTGTGATAACGATTTTGCTCTAGATATAAAAAGATTAGAAAAATTATTAAAACTTGAAAAAGAGGAAATTTATAAAAAATTTTTTTCTAAAAAATATTATTGTTATATGACAGGTTTTATTGCTGGTATGCCATTTTTGGGAGATTTGGATGATTCTTTATATGCTAGACGTTTAGACACACCAAGGGTTAAAGTGCCAAGAAACTCCATAGGCTTAACAGAGCAATTTTGTAATATTTATAGTTTTGAAAGTCCTGGTGGATGGAACATAATTGGAAAAACACCTTTAGATATATTTGATAATAAAAATAATTCCTCACCAAATCTAATAAATCCAGGTGATACAATATCATTTTTTCAAATATCAAAATCAGAGTTCGAAAAAAAATATGACTGAAAATTATTTTGAAGTTTTAAGACCAGGTATAAATACAACTTTCCAAGATAATGGTAGAAAAAATTTCTATCATATAGGGATACCTTTTAGTGGTGCGATGGATAATAGAAATTTTGTTATAGCTAATGCTCTTTTAGATAATAAAAAAAATAATCCTGTTATAGAATTTGCATTACAAGGGCCAAAATTGAGATTCAAAGGTGATAAAGTTTATTTTAATGTCACTGGTGATGTAAACTTTCAAATATTACGAAAAAATAAAATAGAAGAGGGAATTTGTTATCAAAATATTATTTTAGAAAATAATGATTGTTTAGACCTAATATCCACTAATAGGTCTGTTTATGGTTATTTATCAGTCAATGCATCATTTAAGATAGATTTTTATCTTGATAGCTGCTCGGTAAATACGAAAGCAGAAATTGGTGCTAATAACGGAAAAATATTAGAAGAAAATCAAATAATTAAAATAGAAAATATTACAAAAAAAAATTCGCTTAATAAATTAGATTACATAAATTCAAAAATTGAAAATATTAGAGTAATAAAAGGACCACACTTCGATTATTTTTCTAAAACCGCAAAAGAATTATTTTTTAAAGAGAAATTTAGTATAACTAAATTGACTGATAGAATGGGAATTAGATTAGATGGACCAAAAATTGAAAACATTAAAAATACAAACATCAAATCCGAGGGATTAGTTAAAGGAACAATTCAAATAACAGCCGATGGCAATCCAATTGTTATGCTTTCGGATCATGGGACTATTGGTGGCTATCCCAAAATTGGAGTTGTTATAAGTGCTGATTACGATAAGTTAGTTCAAATACCACCTGGAAGTAAAATTAAATTTAAAGAAATAAATTTAAAAGACGCTGAGACTATTTACAAACTTTATGAAATGGAAACCCAAAATTTAATATCTAAAACTAAATGAATTTAATCTCAAAATTACCTGGACCATTATTAATTTTTCTTGGTGCATTTTGTCTTAGTTTTGGAGGTTTAATTGTAAAATCGTTTGAGGGGTCAACTTTGTGGCAAATACTATTTTGGAGACAAGTTTTTTTTATAATCACCGTAACTATATTTTTATACTTTAATTATAAAAAGAATGTATTTAGCAAAATTTACTTATCAGGAATTCCAGGATTAATTGGAGGCATTATCCTTGGTATTGGATTTAGTAGTTATGTTTTTGCCATGTATAATACTACTGTTGCAAATACTAATTTTATTATACAGACGCAGACAATCTTTTTAGCAATTTTTGGTTATTTTTTTTTAAAAGAAAAAATTTCAAAAATTACATTGGCATCAATTATTTTAGCAATATCAGGTTTAATACTTATGCTTGGAAATACTCTTTCAAGTGGTCAAATGTCAGGAAATATTGTTGCTTTTGTAATGCCTATTACATTTGCAATTTTAATTTTAATTGTAAGAAAATATCCGACTGTTGATATGGTACCTCTTCAACTAGTAGCAGGTGTAGTTGCGATGATTATTGGTTTTTTAGCATCAACTAAAATTTCTATATCTACGTACGATATATTTTTAGCATTTATATCAGGCACATTTCAAATTGGGCTTGGATTTATATTTATAACAATTGGAGCTAAAAAAACATTATCTGCAATGGTTGGCATAATTATGCTTACAGAAGCAATTTTAGGTCCTTTGTGGGCATGGCTTTTTGTAAATGAAAATCCATCATTCTACGTGTTAATTGGTGGTGGGATAATAATATTTGCAGTTTTTCTACAATTTGTCTCATCATTTAAAGGCGAAAATAAATATAATCCTCAATAATGAAATTAGCAATTATAGGATCTGGTATTTCAGGTCTAAGCTCAGCATATTATCTTTCAAAAAACCATAAAGTTGATCTTTTTGAAAAAGATGATCACTTCGGTGGACATTCCCATACAATAGACATCAAAATTCAAGATAATGTAATACCTGTAGATATAGGTTTCATTGTATTTAATAAAAAAACATATCCAAATTTAATAAATTTTTTTGAAGAAAATAATATAGCCATAGAAAAAAGTAATATGTCATTTTCAGTATCTGTAAGAGACTCAGAAATTGAATATTGTGGAAAAGGAATATCAGGAATTTTTAGTAATAAATTAAATCTATTAAATATAAAATTTTTAAAAATGTTTTTTACAATAATTGATTTTTACAAAAAGAGTGAAAACAAAAATTTTATCAATGAAAACATTACTTTAGGAAAATATTTAGAAAAATTAAATGTTTCAGACTATTTCATAAAATTTCATATTATTCCAATGGTTTCAGCAATATGGTCAATGCCTCCTTATGAAGCAAAGCAAATGCCTTTAAGTTTTTTTTTAAAATTTTTCCAAAATCACGGTCTTTTTAAATTAAAAAATAGACCTCAATGGTTTACAGTTTCAAACAGAAGCAGAACATATGTAGATAAAATACTTAGTAATATAAGTGGCGAATACTATAAAAATTATAACATAAATAAAATTAAAAGAATTCAATCTGGAGTCCAGGTTTATTATGGTGATAAAAATGAGTATTTTACTTATGACAAAGTTGTACTAGCTACACATGCTGATCAAGCTCTTTCAATAATTGAAGATCCGTATGAAGTTGAAAAAAAGATTTTGAGTAATTTTAAATATAAAACAAATGAGGCAGTTATTCATGAAGACATTAATTATATGCCAAAAAATAATAAAGCTTGGTGTTCTTGGAATTCATCAATAGAGTCTGAAAACAGTGAGCAAAATTCTATTACTTACTGGTTAAATTTATTACAGAATCTGAATATTTCTAAAAATATATTTTTGACATTGAACCCTTATTCGAAAATACCTGAAGAAAAAATAATTAAACGGGTGCAGTTTACACATCCATATTTTGATCAGAAAGCAATTAATAGTCAAAAGGATCTTAATTTAATTCAAAATAAAAAAAATATTTTATTTTGTGGAAGTTATTTTGGTTATGGTTTTCATGAAGATGGTATAAAATCATCATTAGATATGATGAATTATATTAATGTTTAAAAACTCAAAAATTTATACTGGGAAAGTAATTCATAGAAGATTTAAACCTAAAAATCACTATTTTAAATATAGCGTTTTTTCATTGTTGATTGACCTTGATGATTTAGAGGAAATAAATAAGAATATTTCGATATTTTCTTATAATAAATTTAATATTATAAGTTTTTTTGACAAAGATCACGGTAATCGAGATGGAACATCTTTAAAAAATTGGGTTAAATATAATTTAAAAAATATTGGTATTGATGAAACAGAAGTAAAAGTTAAAGTATTGTGTTATCCAAGAATTTTTGGCTATGTATTTAATCCTTTAAGTGTTTTTTTTATATATAATAAAGATAACAAAATAATTTCAATTTTCTATGAAGTTAAAAATACTTTTGGTGAACAGCATACTTATATTTTTAAAACGCAAGATACAGAGACTATAAAAAATAGCTGTACAAAAAAATTTCATGTATCGCCTTTTATAGAGATGGAATGTATTTATAAATTTAGAGTAAACAAACCTTCTGATAAAATATCGGTTATAATAGACCAATCTGATAAAGAGGGTAAATTATTATTTGCATCACAAGACGGAATTGCAAAAGATTTAAGTAACAAAAATTTGTTCTTTTCTTATATTTTGCACCCATTAATGACATTCAAAGTTATTGTCGCAATCCATTATGAAGCATTTAAATTATGGTTAAAAGGAATAAAGTTTATAAAGAAAAAGCTAAGTATTAAAAATAATATTTCAGAAGAAAAAAATGAATTTGAATAAATTATCAGACAAGATTGTTTTTAGCTCACTCAAATATATAAAACATGGTACGTTAAAGATAATCAATCATGATGGAAAAGAATATAATTTTGGAAATAGCAATGAAAGATTACATGCTCATTTAAAAATAAATAAACCAGGGATTACTCTAAAAATAATCAAAAATGGCAGCATCGGTTTAGCAGAAGCGTATATGGATAACAGTTTTGAAACGAAAAATTTAACCAACCTAATAGAATTAGCTGCCAAAAATATAAAAATAATACATAAATTTTCTGGATCCTTTGATATTGCAATATTTAACAAAATCAAAAATTTTTTTATTAAAAATAATAAATCTAGAAGTAAAGAAAATATAAGAAAACATTACGATTTAGGAAATGAGTTCTTCTCATTATGGCTTGATAAAACATTAACATATTCGAGTGCAATCTTTGAAGAGGGAAATGACTTAGAAAAAGCACAAATCAACAAATATAAGAAACTTTCAAATTTGGTAAAGCCTAAGTCTGGCGACAAAATGCTAGAGATAGGATGTGGTTGGGGAGGCTTTGCGGAATATATCGGAAAAAATTATGATGTAAAATTAGATTGTATTACTATTTCCAAAAAACAATATGAATTTTCCAAGGAAAGAATTCATAATATCGGTTTAAATGAGAAGATAAATGTACAAATGTTAGACTTTAGAGATATTAAAAATAAATATAATTCAATTGCATCAATAGAAATGATCGAGGCTGTTGGCCATAACTATTTAAAAAATTATTTTAATACTATAAAGCAAAATCTAGTAGATGGTGGAACAGCCGCAATACAGGCAATCACTATTGATGATAGTATTTACGAAAGATATAAAAATAAGACTGATTTCATTCAAAAATATATTTTTCCTGGTGGTTTTTTACCAAGCAAGAATGAGTTAATTTCTCTATCAAATCAAGCAGGACTCAAATTTGAACAATGTAGTTCTTACGGAGATCATTATTCAAATACACTTAGCATTTGGAGAGATGAATTTTTCAATAAGTGGGATCAAATATCATCCCAAGGTTTTGATAACACTTTCAAAAGAATGTGGAATTTTTACTTGTCTTATTGCGAGGCTGGATTTAAATCCAAAAATATCGATTTAATACAATTTGCTCTTCAAAAGTAACTTTATGAAATTAAAATATTTTTTATTGATAATAATCTCAGTATTGATTACAAATTGTTCATCTAATCAAGGAATGAAACCAGAAGATTTTAAAAACCAAAAACCAAGACTGATAATTGAAGAGTATTTATCTGGAAATGTAAAAGCGTGGGGTATTTTACAAAATAGATCAGGCAAAGTTACTCGACAGTTCTCTGCAGATTTAAATGGAAAGTGGGATGGTAAGCAATTAATACTTGATGAAAATTTTATTTGGAATGATGGAGAAATACAAAATAGACAATGGACCATAGACAAAATCGACGATCATAACTATGAGGGTACTGCGGGAGACGTAGTTGGAACAGCAAAAGGATATTCTTATGGGCCTGCATTTAAATTTGAATATGTGTTACTTGTTCCTGTAAAAGGAAGAGAAATTAAAATTACGTTTGATGATTGGATTTTCATGCAGGATGAAAGAGTAGCGATCAATAGAGCGAAAATGACAAAGTTTGGAATTAAAGTTGCAGAATTAACAGTGATGTTTGTTAAAGACTAAAACTATTTTTTTTGTAATTTGGTCATCTTTTTAACTAAATAAAAGTACAACCTGTCTGGAATTATTTTAAAAAATTTTAATATCAGGGTTAATGATTTTGGAAAATGTATTTCAAATTTATTACTGTTAATTAGACCATTATAAATTTTATCCGCAGAATATTCAGGTGTTTTAAGAAATGGCATTTTAAAATCATTTTTATCAGTCATAGGTGTTTTTATAAAACCAGGAGACACTAAACATACTCTCACATTGTATCTTCCAAAATCAAAGTAAAGACTTTCTGCAAGATTATTTAAAGCAGCTTTTGATGGGCCATAACCGGTAGAGTTTGGCAATCCTTTGTAACCTGCAATAGAGGAAACTATTGTTATTATTCCATTTTTCCTATTTCTAAAGTGATCCTCAACTGATTTAATACAATTGAGAGTTCCAAAAAAATTTACTTTAAATACTTTTTCAATTTGCGCAACATCAATTTCTCTTTCTTTTTTAGGGTCCCATGTACCTGTAGAAAAAAAACATATATCAATATCTCCAAACTCTTCTTTTATATTTTTCATAATCTCGAAACATTTTTCTTTATCATTTACATCTAAAGGAAATGATTTGATGTTTGGATTGATGTCCTCAACTTCTTTTAAAATATTTTCTCTTCTTCCAGAAATTGCAACTTTCCAACCTTGATTTGCAAACTTAATTGCTACTGCTTTTCCTATTCCGGTGCCACCACCAGTTATCCAAATTACTTTTTTCATCTATATTTAACGTTTTATCACATAAAAATACTTAGACATGCGACAAGAATTGAATAGTATTAATTATAATGAGAATTATATCAAGTTTATGTTTAAAATTATAATCGTATATGAATTAATTTTTGTATTGTTTTGGAATATTCTTTATTATTCTAATTCAGGTGTGGAGAATTGGTTCCAAGAAAAAATTTTAACAGCTATATTTGTTTTTCTATCGACAATGGCTTTAGGACTTACCCTAATTTATGTAATTTATTACAGCTTGAAAATTACTGGATTATCAAAAATATTAAAATCTTTAAAGGATCCTAGAAAGAGTAAAACTCAGTAGTTAATTATTCGAAGCACATTTCTTTGAACAATATTTTACTTTGTCCCAGTTAAGTTTCCATTTTTTTCGCCAAGCAAAAGGACGATTACAAACTTTACAAATCTTAGTTGGTAAATTTTGTTTCTTCATTTAATTGTTTCCTATTTTTTAAAAATAAAAAATAAGCTGCAACTTCATACAGATAGTGAAAAATAAAAAATAATGGTTTTATTGAGAAAATTTTAGATAAAAATTTATATTTTGGTATTTTTGACCAAATAATAATAAAAGCTTTAGCTCCTCCAACAACTTCTCCGTCAACTATAACATGCAATCTTCTAAGTAATTCTTTTTGAGATTTAGATGTAATTTTTACAGCATCTTCGTTATTGGTGATATCAATCCACTCTAGATCAGTATTAGCAATTTTTTTATAGTGGTTAATTTCCATCCTACAAATATTACATGAATTGTTAAAATATACTTTAGTTCCCATATGTATTGGTCTTAATAAATTTATCTGCCTCTGATAATATTAATTTTTTTCGATCTTCCTTCATTTTGTCAAAAATTCTCACCATCATAGATAGTCTAGGATTTTTTAAAAAAAACTTTCTGTTTCTATCTATAAATCTCCAGTAAAGACCATCCATAATATTGCACCAGCCGCCTCTTTTAAAGTCCATCATTTTCATGAAATAACTAGATCCACAGATGTAAGGTTTGGTAGCAAATATACCGCCATCACTAAATAATCCCATACCATAAACGTTTGGCACCATTACCCAATCTGATGAGTCAACAAACATCTCCATAAACCACTTATAAACTGATTTTGGTTCAACTTCACACAAATTCATTATGTTTGATAATATCATTAATCTTTCAATATGATGTGACCATCCATACTTATCAGCATTTTTAATAGAGTGATCCAATGGATCTAAGCCAGTAGTACCATTGTAAAATGAAGGTTTTATTTTTCTAGAATGTTTAAAAAAATTTCCATTTTCCATTTCTTTATAATAATTTTGGTAAATTCCTCTCATAAATTCCCTCCAACCAATAATTTGTCTGATAAAGCCCTCCAAGGAATTGAGTCTGACACCTTTATTCTGATGAAAATTCATAACTTTTTGCATAATAATATCAGGTGTAATCAAACCTAAATTTAGATAAGGACTAAGTGCACTATGGAACAAAATATTATTTTTTTGATCGACCGCATCTTCGTAATCTCCAAATAAGTTAAGTTTTTCTTTTATAAAAAAATCCAGCAGTTTTAAAACATCTTTGTATTCAGTAGCAAACCAGAAATTTTCTGTATGTCCAGGATGTTTATTAAATAATTTTTGAATAACAGGTTTTAGATTTTTTGTATGACTACTTTCTTTGATATTTGGTTGTTTTGGTATTGTAATATTTTTTGGTAATTTTTTTCTATTATCCTCATCAAAGCTCCATTTTCCACCTTCGGGTGAACCATCTTTGTTTAATAAAATATTTAATCTTTCTCTTTTCTCTTTATAATATTTTGCCATAAAAGGTTTTTTTGTCTTTGATAAATATCTCTTAAAATCCTCACGATTATCCAGAAACATAGGAGATTGTAAAATATTCCATTTTACGTTTTGTTTTTTTAAAAAATTTTTTATCTTTGTTTCAAAAAATTTATCCTCTATTTCGAAACTCGTGACTTCCTTTATTTTATTTTTTTTCAATACTGATTCTAATTTTTTAGTATAATCTTTTTTAAAATCACTCGAATCGATTTTTGAATAACTTAATTTAAATTTGTTATCTTTCAGTCCATCTGCGTAAGATCTCATTGAGGACAAAAATAATAATATTTTTAATTTATGATGTCTTTCATATGTGCACAATTGGTAGTCTTCTGACATAAAGAAAAGGTGGTCTTTTTTGTAGCGGTCGAGGTTTTTTAATGGAAATAATTGATTTCCAAGTATAAAAAATAATTTCATTACATAAATATATGTCAGAAAAATATCTAATTGTCGGTGCGACAGGTTCTATCGGATCTAATTTAGCAGAACAAATGCACTCCTCTGGTAGAGAAATTCACTTAGTTGGCAGAGATGAAGCTCAACTAAAAAATTTATCAGAAAAATTTAACTCTCCATATACTGTTGCAGATGTCTTACAGGATGGATTTGTCGATAAGATAAAATCTGATATTCCAGAAATTAAGGGTGTAGCTTATTGTGTTGGTTCAATAGATCTAAAGCCATTAAAATTGGCAACTGAAAATGATTTTAATAAATGTATGAAACTAAATTTTTATTCGGCTGTAGATTTAATTAAAGGTTACCAAGATAATCTAAAACAAAATAATGGTTCAATTGTTTTATTTTCAACTGTAGCTGCTCAAAAAGGTTTCACAAATCACTCAATTATTGCATCGACCAAAGCAGCAATTGAAGGTTTAACAGTTTCTTTAGCTGCAGAATTTGCACCTAACATAAGAGTAAACAGTATTGCACTAAGTCTAACAAATTCTAAAATTGCTGAACCAATGTTGAAAAATGTAGCTCTAGCACAAGGAATAGCCAAAGCACATCCACTTAAGAGACTAGGAGAGGGCAAAGATGGTGCAGCACTGGCTAAATTTTTACTTACAGAAGAAAGTTCTTGGGTAACAGGACAAATAATTGCTGTTGACGGAGGAAGATCAAAACTTTCTTAAGGTGAAAATAAAATTTTTAATAATAATCTTAACTCTATTTTTCACTTCAAAATCTTACTGTGAGAAAATAGTTTTAGAAAAATTAGTAGAATTAGACTCTCCGTGGGGATCTTCTTTTATTAATAATAATGAAATTATATTAACCGAGAAAAGTGGAAAAATAAAAATAGTAGATATTTTAACTAATCAAATACAAGAAGTGGATCATCAACTTGACTTTGTGGTTCATGGTCAAGGAGGATTGTTAGATATAATTCATAAAGATAATATTGTTTGGATCTCTTACACTGAAGACAGAGGTAATTATAAAACTAGTACATCGATAGCTAGAGCAAAATTAAATAAAAAAAAATTAGTGTTTAAAAATATTTTCCAGGCTAATCCACCAATTGACTCAGGATATCATTTTGGCTCAAGGTTGGCTATTAAGGACAATTATATTTACGCTTCTGCTGGTGAAAGAGGGCAAGGTATGATTGCGCAGGATGCATCAAAGCATCCTGGAAGTATAATTAGAGTCCATTTAGATGGGAGCATTCCAAATGATAATCCCAAATTTGAGGGTAAATCAGATTGGTTACCAGAAATTTATCAAATTGGAATAAGAAATCCACAAGGTATGGCGCTATCTGCATTTAATGGAAAAGTTTACATAAGCAATCATGGTGCCAAAGGCGGTGACTGGTTTGGTGAGGTTAAAAAAGGAGAAAATTATGGATGGAAAATACTTGGATGGGGTGGAAAAAATTATTCTGGAATTCCAATTGGTCCAAAATGGAAACCTGGTTTCACAAAAGCCATTCAGTATTGGGTCCCATCAATTGCTACAAGTGCAATAACTATATATAAAGGCAAAGAGTTTGAAGAGTGGAATGGTCATGCCTTAATAACTTCACTAAAAGACAAGTCTTTAAGAAAATTGATATTTAATGATTTATCTAATGTTAGGGAAGAAATTATTTTTAAAAATAAAATTGGAAGAATAAGAGATATCCAAGTCCATCCTTCAAATGGAAAAATTTACTTTTTAAGCCAAGATGCATTGTGGTTAATGCAAAAAAAATAGTATATAGTAGGGCAAATGGATGATGTAGTTATAGTTGGTGGAGGCATTATTGGTGCTGCTACGGCTTACTTTATGTCTTTGGAAGGGCGAAAAGTAAAGGTAATTGAGAGAGACCCTACTTATAAGACTGCCTCATTTCCACTTTCATTAGGTGGTTTTAGAAGACAATTTTATCAAAAAGAAAATATTCTTTTAGGTAAATTTGCTAGAGAGTTTATTTTTAAAATCCCTGAATTACTTAAAACACAAAAAAATCCAAACCCAACAGCTAGCATGGTCCCGAATGGATACTTATTGATGTTTGGACCAGAACATGCAGAAGAACAATACAGAGCTTTAGAGAATCATAAAGAGTGTGATGCTGGCACAAAAAATATTAAGGGCTCTGAATTAAATAAAATTTTTCCATATATAAATAATGAAGGAATAGAAACAGCCACATACACTGATAACAAAAGTGAGGGATGGATAGATCCTTTTATGTTTCATAGTGCATTAAAAAGTAAGGCTATAGAGCTTGGTGCTGAATTTATAAAAGGTGAAGTTAAAGATTTATCCGAACTGAATGCAAAGACAATTATTTCTGCGGCAGGTTGTTGGACAAAAGAACTGTTATCGGATATCCCAGTTGAACCACAAAAACATACAGTTTTTAGAGTCAAATGTCCTAAACATTTCCCTGATATGCCATTGACTGGGGATTTAACTACTGGTGTTTATTGGAGACCAGAGGGAAAGGAATTTTTAGCTGGTTCGCCGATATCTGTCTTTGATGCAAAAGATTTAGAACCAGCTTGGAATGATTTTGAAGAATTAGTTTGGCCTGCTCTAGCAAAAAGAGTACCAGCTTTTGAAGAACTTAAATTAACAGGAGGATGGGCAGGATTTTATGATTGTAATAAGTTAGATAACAACGCAGTTGTTGGAAAACATCCAAAGTATGAAAATGTTTATTTAGCCTCTGGATTTACAGGCAGAGGTTTAATGCAGGCCCCAGGTATTGGTAGAGCACTAACCGAGTTAATAACAACTGGCAGCTATCAATCAATAGATATAAGTGTTTTTGATGTTGAGAGAGTTTTAAAAAGTAATGCTAGACCTGAGCCTTACGTACTATAATTTTTTTACATAATAGCCTAGAAAACCATTAAAAGTTGATACAGACAAAATTAATAATTGTCCTTTAAATGAATAAAATTCAAAAGATGGATAGAAACTTATACCAATAGAAAAAAAAAGATAAGTTAGAACAAAAGGTTTGTAAAACTTTTTAAAAAAATAAATAATTTTCATTTACTTTCTTGTTGCGATATAAACACCTATAGTTGCCAAAATAAAACCTATTACATCTATATTTGATAGTTTTTCTCCCAGAAATAAATAAGCCATAACAGCTGTTGTAGGAGGAACAAGAAAAAATAATGTTGAAGTCTTACTTACTGAACCTGCCTTTATTAAAAACATTAAAATTGTAAAAGCTCCAAAAGACACCAGCACAATCTGATGTGTCATTCCTAATATGAATCCTGTTGAAAAGTTAATATATGGAGTTTCTAAAAATAATATTAAAATCAGATTAAAAACACAGCCACCAAATGCTTGAAAACCATTATTTACTGATAAAGGAACATTCCCACTTAATTTTTTTTGCCACAAGGTCCCTGTAGTGATTGCTGTAAGGGCAATAAAACAAGTGATAATTCCATCTTTGGGAAACTCATTTCCAAAATCAATTCCAAGTACCAATAAAGAACCAACAAATCCAAAAATTATACCAACCCACTGCCTCCATCCAATAACCTCCTTATAAATTGGTCCTGATAATAAATTTGTTAAAATAGGTTGTAGAGTAACAATTAATGCGACTACACTTGCAGGAACTCCCACATGAAAGGCATACCAACAACCACCAAGATACAATCCATGAAACAATACGCCTGTAGTTATGCTTTCTAGGACATATCTTATTTTTGTAAAAATTATTTCTTTTTTAAATAGTGCAAATAAAAAAAATCCGATTGTTACAATTCCAAATCTAAAAGCAAGCGCTGCAAATGGAGATGCGTTCTGAACTATAATATCACCTGATATGAATGCAGATGACCACAATAGTATAAATAGCAAAGGAAAGGTTTTTATCATTACAAAGGATTTATGTTGTCATAAATTTTTTAACTAAATTTTGACAAGCATTTTACCAGTATTTTTCCCCTTTAATAAATCTATAAATGATTTTGGGGCACTCTCAATTCCTGTATAAATAGTTTCTTTAAATTTTACTTCACCTTTAGA
>CACKHK010000017.1 GCA_902599955.1 uncultured Pelagibacteraceae bacterium | reverse complement strand
TTCATATTACTAAGCTAGCAAAATTTAATATTGGACCTCATGGTATAATAAGTCATTTATGTTTTTTTCATAATGTTCCTTCACTTAATTTATTTAATTTTGAAATTTCTAAAAAAAATGATTTTATTCAACAAAAGATCAGCTTTTCAGAGTGGTATAAAGATATGAATTTTAAATTTACTTTACTAAATAAAGATTTTTTAAGAACTTTAAAAAAAATTAATACATTAATATAAAATTATTGTAGACAATTTTTCATATTTTAAACCCACTTTTTTTGGCATCTTTATAGAAACCTTTTACTGTATCTATTGTGAGTTGATTGTAGGTTTTTTTAAAATTCTTTATTTGATCTATTATTTTAGGTGGCATAGTAATAATATGACAATTTAAGGATTTTGCTTCTAAATAATTGTATGGTTCTCGTGTACTAGCCCAAAGAATTTCAATATTTTTATATTTCTTAGCATAATTAATTGATTTTTTAAAAATAGGTATTGGATTCTTACCTTGATCACCCATTCGTCCAGCAAATATAGAAATAATAGTTTTTGAGTCTTTGTTTATACTTTTTATAATTTTTTTAACCTGCTGAAAAGTGTATACTGCGGTAATATTTAATTTAATTTTTTCATTGCTAAGTTTTTTAATACATGCTCCAGTAAATTTACCTTTTGTGTTAATTACAGGTATTTTTACATAAACATTTTTTCCCCACTTACTTATAGATTTACCCTGTTTATACATCTCATTAATATTGTCTGAGAATACTTCCAAAGATATTGGCTTTTTGTTACTTATCTTAATTAGCTTAAGTGAATAGGATTTATAATTTTTTGCTCCCGCAAGCCTCATCAAACTTGGGTTAGTTGTGAAACCTTTTACAAGCTTGTCTTTACTATATTTTAAAATAAAATTATAATCAGCACTATCACTAAAAATTTTCATAGTTATTTTTTATCATAATTTAATTTTATTTAATGCGTTATTTTTAAATATATTAGCCTCTTTAATATATCTTCTAACCATTTGTGTTGATTTATGACCTGTCATAGCCATTATACTACGCTCATCAGCTCCAGATTCTGCTGCAACTGTTGCAAAACCTGATCTAAGGCTATGCCCCGCAAAATTACTATTTTCGATACCTGCTAAATTCAAATATTCTTTCATTAATAAAACTACTGATTGGTCTGTTAATCTTTTATTTGTTAGTGACAAACCTTTTGAAAATCTTCTAAAAATAGGTCCAGATTTTATTTTAGATATTTCTAACCATTTTTGTAAATTTTTAACAGGACAGTAAATTTCATTATTGAAGTAGGGTAGTCCTTTAACCATTCCTTCTCCAAATTGGTCAGTTTTTGATCTTTTAACAGTGATCTTCAAACCTTCATTAACGAATTCTAAATCTTCATGATCAATTGAAATTATTTCTGTTCTTCTAAAGCCTCCGCCAAAACCTATTAAGATAATTGACTTGTCTCTTAATTTTTTTTTTTCCTCAATTTTTAATTCATCAATTACATTAATTATTGATTTTAAATTATTGATTAATAGTGGTTTTTTTCCTTTTTGAATACTACCTTTTAACCTCCTTATGCCCATTAAGTTTTCAACAATTATTGGATGTTTTGTATCTAAATAGTGGCCTTTTAGCTTATGAACCATGCTTATGGATACAAGTCTTCTACGTAATGTGCTAATTTTAGAATTTTTAGATAGATGCGTTAAGTATAAAGATACAATTTTTGGTTCAGATGGCAAAAATTTAAAGCCATGTTTTCCACAAAAAGCACCAAAATCTTTAAAATCCGATCTGTAAGCTCTCAATGTGTTATTTGCTTTAGAGCTTTTTAGATTATTTAAAGTTGCCTCATGAAGTATTTTTAGATCTGTAGTTAGCTCACTCATATAATTACTATTGATAACAATTAATTATCATTAGTAATAATATAACTCATTTTACATGTCAAGTATTTAATGTAAAAGTTTATCAATGCCTAAATATGTAATTATTGGACTCTTCGTTGTTATTGGAACTTTTCTAATTATGAATTACTGGCCAAAAATAAAAGAACAAACAAAAAATAGAATTTTGATGATTATTTTTGGTATATTTTTCATAAGCATATTTGTTCTATTGTTTTTATTAATGTTTTGAGGCAAGTTGATCGATATTTTAAGCATTCTTGTTGCTGGTATATTTTCTTGTATAATTTTAGATATTCTAGGTTATTTGCTTAAATTATTAGGTGTTCCTGAGCCATCCTGGGGAATTGTTGGCAGGTGGGCTTACTATATGCTCAAAAATGGATCCTTTAACAATCCAAATATAGCCCAAATGCAAAGTATTAAATATGAGGTTTTATTGGGATGGATTTTCCACTACTACGTATCAATTTGTTGGGCTGTGATTTATTATTTTTTCTTTATTCAAATAGGCTTAAAAATGACCTATTTTTCAGGCTTTATTTTTGGAGCTCTTACAACTTTAGCGCCATTACTAATATTTTTGCCATTTACTGGACAAGGCATCTTTGCAATAAATACAGATATACCGGTTAAAACCTCTATTATGTTCTTGATACGTCACTCAATTTATGGAATTGCGATGTATGAGGGTTTTAGATGGTTTAGTTAAAGCTTTAGATTAAGTTATCCCCACTATTCTACCCTGTTAAAAACGCTCAAAATTCAACAATAAAGTGATACATGCAACCTACTCTATCTGATATTATTCATAATGAATTAAGAGGCAACTCTTAACTGACCAGCTGGGGAAAAACCGAGAGGTTCAAGCCCAGAGGGCAGAAAGCTCTACAGAGTAGCGCTAAAATAGTAGAGTGGAAGGCATGGCGGTAGCGCATAAAACGACGTGCCAAAAACTACTGTTCTTTGTGCCTGAAAAGGTGCAAGGAAACAGGGTTTTTCTTTCTATGATCCTTAAAGGCACTAAATTTCAGTTAAAAGTTTGGAAATATCTAAAAAAAATACCTAAAGGTCAAATAAGAACTTATTCTGATGTGGCAAAGGCTATAAATAAACCAAAATCAGTGAGAGCTGTTGCAAATGCTATAGGAAAGAACCCATATGCCCCAAAAATACCTTGTCACAGGGTAATCAGGTCGGACGGTTCATTGGGCGGCTATTCTGGTAAAGGTGGGATAAATACTAAGAGAAAATTGCTCAAATCTGAAGGTATTTTGCTCTAAAAATGTTGAAAAACAACGTCTTTTGTTTGTTTTACTATATTTAGTAATTTTTTTTTAATATCACCTATAAGTTGCACCATAAAATCGAAAATACTTAAATTAGAGGGTATTTTGGCCTTTTAAATGCTATATTCTAATTTTGCAGAGCTAATTAAAAATACCCATTAATTTATTAAAAATTCTGATTTTAATATTTAAAATAATAGCAAAGAAATATTCTTTAAATTTTAGATATTAATAAAATTGGCATATTTACTTACATTTTAAGGATCTGAATTATAAAATTTAAGGTATTATAATTTTTCCTAATAAATAAGATAAATTCCCTACCCTGTTTACTTAAGTCTTTATAGAAATTTATTAAGTTATGAATTAAATATGAAGAAATAATGATTTCTTGATATGTCATAAAAGAAAGATTAATATATTAATAATTAATATATTTTAAAAAATATAAAATAAGTAACAATAACAATGATTTATAAATTATAATTAAAGTATTAGTTTAATATATAAGTAAATACTACTTACCTATATAAAGTTTAGATAAATAATATTCTCTCCTAGATATATATAAACCGCAAAGTACTATTATAAATAGTCCAAGATATGTCCAATTATCTGGCAATTCATTAAATATATAATAACTAAGCAAAATATTGGTAATAATTTCGGTATACCCAAGAGGAGCCAATTTCGAGGCATCTGCTAATTTTAATGATAGAATTATAAAAAGATGTGCAATTGCAGCTATAAAGCCAATTAAAGCCATCATGATCCACTGACTATTAGATGGTTGTATCCAGACACCTGGCATAAAGAAAGTCATTACTAAAGTCCCTACTATTCCAGCAAATAACAAAGTCAAAAGAGAGTTGTCAGATGAGCTTAATTTTCGCGTAATAATTAAGTAAAACCCATAGCAAATACCATTTCCTAAGGCCGCTAAAGTAGCTAAATTAATCTCTATAAACCCTGGTCTGATTACAATTAAGGTACCTATAAAACCCATTGATACAGCAGTCCATCTTCTTAAACCTACTTTTTCATTTAGAAAAAAAGGTGACATTGCAATTACACATATAGGAGCAACAAATGCTAATGTGAGTGCTTTTGGTAATGAAATTTCAGAAATTGCATAAAAGAATAAATAAGTGGAAAAGACAAAAACTAACCCTCTTATCAATTGGAGCAAAGGTTTTTTACTCCAAACCAAAGATTTTCTATCAAAAAAAAACATTATAAAAAGAGCAAAAACAACAGTAAAAAAATATCTAGCCCAAGTAATTTGCAAAACGTCCATAGAGGAGCTTAAATATTTTGCAAAAGCATCCATAAAAGGAACAATCATCCAAGCGGAAGCATTGAGTATTACAGCCTTCATGAAAGAAGCATAGCTCTTAATTAAAGTATTTTAAAGCAAAGAATACAGTTATTGGGACTGTTATTAAAGACATCAAAGTTGAAACAACAATTGTACTCGAAATATTATCTACAATTTCCTTTGGCGAATACATGGAAGCAACTAAATAACAAAGTATGGCACTAGGCATCGATGATTGTATTAGTAAAACACCTGCTGCAAAGCCAGATAAATTAAAAAAAGATATCAGAGCAAAGCCTATTAAAGGACCTATAATAACTCGTCCAGTAGATGTAATTAGAGCGTCCTTAAATGAAAAAACTTTCATTTGCGTTAGAGAAACACCTAAAGACATTAAAATCATTACAATCATTCCGTAAGCTAAAAGCATAACAGTATTCAAAACAAACATTGGTAAAGGTATTTCGTAATATAGAAATAGGATTGTTGCAATTATTGCATAAAATGATGGACTTTTAACTATTACGTTTAAATCGAATTCTCTTTTAGCAAGAAAGACATTGAGAGTGAAATGCAATAAAACAACTAATGATGATATAGCTGCAGCTATTCCCATTCCAAGTTTTCCATATGCAAACAAACATATTGGGATACCCATATTACCAGTATTAGGTAAAAAGAATGTTGGTAATTCTCTAAGATAATCTTTTTTCATTAATAATAGGAAAATTAATCCAACGATCAAAAAAGAAGTCAAAAGAATAAGAGCGTATAAAAAATACTCAGAGAACATTGCAAAAGTTACACCACTAGCTGATATAGAAAATATTACTATAGATGGCGTTCCGAAATTAGCTGAGTAAGTTGTTATAAAAGATGTATCAAAATTTGGATTTTTTTTACCAAGAAAATAACCAATACCTACTATAAAAAAAACTGGAAATAGAACTTCAAAAAGTTTTATATAAAGTTCCATTAAAATAATCTTATTAATACTGGATTTTTAATTATGTTTCGATTTAATTTAAAAGATTTAATACATTTTTGAGAACTAAGTTCATTTGCATCGTGAGTAATAATTACAATTGATGCAGTTTTTTTTTTACTATCTGGTATCTGGATAATTCTTTGAATTGATATTTTATGGTTTGCAAAAATTTTTGTAATAGATGACAAAACTCCTGGTTTATCTTTAACTTCTAGTCTTACATACAGTGAATTAGATGAAATATCTTTATTAAAAATTTTTGGTTTTTGTCTCTTTGTTCTAGTAATTCCAAAAGGAAATTTAATATTTCCTCTTAAAATAGACAATAAGTCTGACATTATTGCGGATGATGTTGGTCCAGGCCCTGCTCCTTCACCTTGTAAAACACTCTCTCCTATTGGTGATCCATTTAAAATTACTGCATTCATCACACCACTTACATTTCCAATATAAGAGTCCTTGTTAACCATACATGGATGAACTCTCTCAAAAATACTATTATTAATAATTTCAGTGATACCAAGTAATTTAATTCTAAAGTTTAACTGATTAGCTATTTCAATATCTTTATATTCTATATTTTCAATACCTTCCATTAAACAGTTCGATTTTGAAACTTTCTTATTAAATGCAAGTGAAGATAGTATTTTTATTTTTGCTAAAGCATCATATCCATTAAAATCTAATTTAGGATTTCCAGGTTCTGCATAACCAAGGTTCTGAGCTTTTTTTAAAACATTAGTGAAACTATCTTTTGTTTTTTCCATTTCGGACATAATGTAATTACATGTTCCATTAAGAATTCCATAAACTTTTGTAATTTTATTAGTTGCTAGCCCCTCTTTTATAGTTCTGATAATTGGTATACCACCAGCTACAGATGCTTCAAATTCTAAATTTACTTTATTTTTTTCTGCCAATTGACCAAGTTTATCTCCATGTTTAGATATTAGAGCCTTATTAGGTGTAATAACATGGATTTTATTTTTTAAAGCGGTTTCAATAATTTTCTTTGATATCCCATCTGATAAACCGATAGCTTCGATTATTATATCAAGATTTTTTATTTTTAAAATATCTAAAGGATTAGAGTAAAATATTTTTTTATTTATTTTAAATTTTCTTTTTTTATTTTTATTTTTAGCTGATATTCCAACAACTTTTATTTTCTTTCCAGTTTTAATTTCAATATCTTTTCTCTTAATGATTAATTCATTGTAAACATAAGATCCTATTTGACCAAGACCTATAACAGCAATATTTATATTTTTTTTCATTTTAATTAATCTAGTTTAGGAAAATTACTTAGCTCACCATATTTAATTACATTTTTTTTAAACTCTTCAAATGATGTTTCGTTATCAAAATTCAAATTTGTAATATCTGAATTTGTATTTTCATCATCAACATTCCACATTGAAACAGGATGATTTAGCGAACAATTAGATAAAATAACAAAAAAAGAGATCATTAGTATTTTTTTAAACATTTAATCCATCACTTTCTTTAAAATTAAAATAATAATTCATATTTTGTATAGCTTGTCCCCCGCCACCTTTAATCAAATTATCTATAGCAGACAATATTATTATTTTATCTTTATATTTACTATTGCATACTGAAATTAGGCAATTATTAGTATTTATTACATCATTAGTGCTTAAAAATGTATTTGTTTTTGAAATTTTCACAAACTTATGACTTTTATAATAATTAGTTAAAACACTTTGAATTCTTCTTAATGATGCTCCCTTTTTTAAATCAACATAAATTGTACTTAAAATTCCTCTAAACATTGGTGTTAAGTGTGGAGTAAAATGAAATCTATTTATTTTTCCAGTTTTTAAATCTAATTCTTGTTGGATTTCAGAATTATGTCTGTGATTTGCTAGGCCATAAGCACTAAGAGACTCATATAAGTTTTTGTCTTTATATTTTTTGTGCACACCTCTGCCAGCTCCTGAATAACCAGATTTAGAATCTATAATTATTGTTTTATTGTTAATAAGGTTTTTTTTGATTAATGGGATTAATGGTATTAATACTGTAGTTGGATAACATCCAGGACAAGATAAAATTTTAAATTTTTTTATTAATTTTCCACTTATTTCAGGAATAGAATAAATACTTTCTTTAATTAGATTTGAGGCGTTATGTTTAATTTTATACCATTTTTCATATTCATTTTTAGTAGTTAGTCTAAAATCTGCAGCAAGATCTATGAGGAGATTATTTTTAGTTAGATATTTTGATATAGATTGAGCTTCACCATTTGGAAGGGCTGTAAATATAATATCTACATCTGATAAGTATTTTTTGTTAAACTTAGAAATCTTTGGTAGATTAAATTTCTTTAAATCCTTATCATAAAAATCAATTTTTTTTCCAACGGATGAACTACCGCATAAATATTTTATATTTATATGTTTGTGTTTACAAAGGAGCTTTGTTAATTGTAATCCTATATATCCAGTTGCTCCACAAATAAGAACATTTTTCTTAAGCATAAATTAATATAACAGTTGAAAATTAAAAAGAAATTATCTTTTAGAGAATTGAAAGCTTCTTCTTGCTTTTGCTCTACCTGGTTTTTTTCTCTCAACAGATCTAGAATCTCTGGTTGTTAGTTTTTCCTTACGTAGAGTTGATTTTAGTGTTTCATCAAATTTAAGTAGTGCTCTTGAAATACCATGTACTAATGCACCAGCTTGACCAGTTTGACCCCCTCCAACAACTTTAGATCTTACATCGTAATCAGTAGATTGATTTATTATATCAAATGGCCTTAGAATTTGCATTTTATGATTTGCTCTTGGGAAATAATCATCAAGTAATTTTCCATTAACATAGAATTTCCCTGTACCTTTTTTTAACCAAACTTTAGCAACTGATTTTTTTCTTCTACCTGTAGCATACTTACTGTCTTTAAAATCTAATTTTATCTTTGGTGATGATGTTTGATTGTTTTCCATATTAATTTCTAACTATATTTTTTTCATTAAGTTTACTAATTTCAATTATTTTTGGATTATGAGCACTATGAGGATGTTCAGCTCCAGAGTAAATCTTAAGTTTTGACAATTGTTTTTTTGCCAAACCACCAGATGGTAACATTCTTTTCACTGCTAATTTTAAAACTTCACCAGGCTTTTTCTCACTCAATTTTTCTGGAGTTATTTCTTTTATTCCTCCAGGATAACCAGTGTGTCTATAGTACTTTTTGTTTTGAAATTTATTTCCAGTAAACTTTATTTGGTCAACATTTTTAACAACAACAAAATCACCATGATCCATGTGAGGAGTATATTTTGTTTTATTTTTTCCTCTTATAATTTTTGACACAACAGTTGCAAGTCTGCCAACTACAGCACCTTTAGCATCAATTTCAAACCACTCCCTATTTATCTCGTCTTTTTTAACAAATTTTGTCATGAATGCGGGATTAATACTTATAATTACATATATTGTCAATTTATTATATTTTTTTAGGACTTAATGGTTGATTGAATTATGAGCATTTATTAGTAATATTAACCTTTTTAAAAAGGAATTCTCTAATCTAATAATTAAAGGAGCCAAATGAGTGAAAAAAAAAAAGAATTAAAACCAAATACCTATAAATTCGATACATTAAGTTTGCATGCTGGTTATCAGCCACATAAAAATGCTGGGTCAAGACAAGTGCCAATTTACCAAACTACATCATACTTGTTTGATGATGTTGATCATGCTGCTGCTCTCTTTAATTTAGAAAGAGGTGGTCATATTTATAGCAGAATTTCAAATCCAACAGTTGGAGTATTAGAAGAGAGAGTTGCTTCACTAGAAGGTGGTACAGCTGCATTAGCTACATCTTCGGGTATGAGTGCAATATTTTTAGCTGTCATGACATTATGTGAAGCAGGTGATCATTTAGTTGTATCATCACAATTATATGGAGGTACTGTAAACTTATTCAGATTAACATTACCTAAATTTGGCATTAAATGTACGTTCGTTAAACCAAGAGATACTGAAGGTTTTAAAAAAGCAATTCAAAAAAACACAAAAGGAATTTTTGGAGAACTTGTTGGAAATCCAGGTAATGAAATAATGAACATGCCTGAAATTGCTAAAATTGCTCATGAAGCAGGTATACCATTAATGGTCGATGCAACATATCAAACTCCTTATTTATGCAAACCATTTGAACATGGTGCTGATATAGTTATTCACTCTTTGACTAAATGGATGGCTGGACATGGATCCTCAATGGCAGGAATATTAGTTGAGGGTGGAAAATTTGATTGGATGCAAAATGATAAATTTCCAACTATGACAAAACCTTATGAAGGTTATCACGGTTTGTCTTTTGCTGAAGAATTTGGCCCAACAGCTTTTACTATGAAAGCTAGAGCTGAAGGCATGAGAGATTTTGGACCTTGTTTAAGTCCTCAAAATGCATGGAATGTTTTACAAGGCATTGAAACTTTATCTGTTAGAATGAAAAAGCATTGTTCTAACGCAGAAGAAATGGTGAAATATTTAATGAATCACGAAAGTGTTGCATGGGTATCGCATCCAAGTGTCCCTGATCACCCTGATCATGAATTAGCAAAAAAACTTTTACCAAATGGAAGAGGCTCAATGATAGCATTTGGTATCAAAGGTGGAAAAGAGGCAGGTGTAGCGTTTATTAATAATGTAAAATTAGCATCTCATCTAGCAAATGTGGGAGACACTAGAACTTTAGTCATACATCCTGCGTCTGGAACTCATTCTCAAATGGATGAAGCAACTTTAAAGTTTGCTGGACTTTCGCATGATATGATTAGATTGTCTGTTGGTATTGAAGATATTGATGATATTAAAAATGATTTCGAGGTTGGTTTTAGAGCTGCAAGAAAACCAAGACTTGTATCTAATCAATGAAATTTAAAGTAAATAATAGCGAAGTTTATGCTTCAACAGGCGGGAGACCGTTTGATAAAAAAAAACCCTTGATTATATTTGTCCATGGAAGTGGATTAACCCATATGACATGGGTTCTTCAAACCAGATACTTTGCATTTCATGGATACAACTCTTTAGCAGTAGATTTACCTGGTCACGGTCTTTCTGGAGGTGAAAGTCTAAAGTCGATTGAAGAAATGGCTGATTGGGTAAGTTCAGTAATTGATGCAGTTGGTCACAGAGAAGCCTCTTTAGTTGGTCACTCTCAAGGATGTTTAGTTACAGTAGAATGTACTGCAAGGTATCCAGATAAAATTAAAACTTTAAGTTTAATGGGTGGGGCTGGAGCAATTCCTATGAATCCTCAATTACTCTCACTAGCAGAAAACAATGACCCAAAAGCTGTAGATTTAATGATGGACTGGGCTCACGGTCCAGCTGGTCATTTTGGAGGTCATCCAGTACCTGGACTATACCATATAAATACTGGTACAATGCTAGCAAAATCACGTACTATACAGAATACCCTTGGTGTTGATTTTAGAGCCTGCGATAACTACAAAAATGGTTTTGAGGCTGCAAAAAAAGTTAAATGCCCTACTTTATCAATTTTAGCAACTGATGACAAAATGTGCCCTGTTAAAGAGGGAAAAAAATTGGCGTCATTAATTGAAGGTAGTCAAGTAGATATAATCGATAATTGTGGTCATATGATGTTATTAGAAGAAGCTGACAGAGTTCTAACAGTACTAAAAAAATTTATAACTACTAATTATCCCCCATTATCAAGTTAAATTTAAGCTTGATTGTATTTTTTCATTAAAGTTAAATACTGTTTTAAACAGAAGGGGAAAAAATGAGTAAAAATAAAAATCCAGAAACAATCGCTTTACATGGAGGCGATTACAGAAGTGATCCAGCTACTACTGCGGTAGCAGTGCCACTTTATAGAACAACATCTTATCAATTTAATGATACAGACCATGCTGCGAATTTATTCGCACTCAAAGAATTTGGAAACATATACACAAGAATTATGAATCCAACGAATGATGTACTTGAAAAAAGAGTTGCAGCACTTGAGGGTGGACTAGCAGCCGTCACCGTTGGCTCAGGTCAGGCAGCATCAACATTTGCAATAATGAACGTTTGTCAATCCGGTGATAACTTTATTAGTTCTACAGATTTATATGGAGGAACAGTAAATTTATTTACTCACACTCTTAAAAAATTGGGCATAGAATGTAGATATGCAGATCCTTCAGATCCAAGTAATTTTGAAAAATTAATTGATGACAAAACAAGGTGCTTTTATGCAGAAACATTACCCAATCCATACTTGAGAGTATTTCCAATTAAAGAAGTTTCTGACATAGGTAGAAAACACAATATTCCATTAATAATGGATAATACTGCTGCGCCGGTAATTTGTAAGCCTTTAGAGCATGGAGCTGCTGTGGTAGTTCATTCACTTACTAAATTCATTGGAGGTCACGGTACTGTGATAGGAGGATGTCTAGTAGATGGTGGTAATTTTGATTGGACTAAAGATCCAAAAAGACAGCCATTATTTAATGAACCTGATGCTAGTTATGGTGGAGCTAAATGGGGTGAAGTAGTTCCACAATTAACTGGTGCAAATGTTTCTTTCGCTGTTAGAGCTAGAGTTTGTCTTTTAAGAGACTTAGGAGCTCCTTTAGCACCAGATAATGCTTGGGGAATAATTCAAGGACTAGAAACTGCTCCTTTAAGAATGAAGCAACACTGCTCAAATGCTGAAAAAGCTGTAGCATTTTTGCAAAAACATAAAAATGTGGAAAGAGTCATATATCCTACACTTCACAAAGGTGAAATTGGCGAAAGATCAAAAAAATATATGAAGGGCGGTAACGGTGCGCTTGTAGGTATTGAAGTTAAAGGAGGAGTGGAAGCTGGTAAAAAATTCATTGAGTCATTGAAAATGTTTTACCATGTTGCAAACATTGGAGATGCAAGAAGTTTGGCAATACATCCGGCTACAACAACACACAGTCAATTGACAGAGGAAGAATTATTGGCTGCTGGTGTTACTCCAGGATATGTTAGATTGTCAATTGGGATAGAACATCCAGATGACATAATTGCAGATCTTGATCAAGCTTTAGGTGCTTCTGGAAAACCTAGCTTGAAAGCTGTGAGTTAGTTTTAGTATTTATAAACAAAAAATAAATACTTGAAGCAACTAAGAATATTGAACTTATTTGGTGCATGGATGCAATAAATATCTGTGCACCATACAACAGTGTAAATATTCCTAATAAAACTTGTAGAAGAATAAAAAAACCTAAAACATTAACTGATTTATATAAACTTGATAATTTATATTTATAAACTTTAAATAAAATAAAAAAAAATAAAAAACTAATCAAATAAGCTAAATTTCTATGAATAAATTGAACTAACGATGGATCACTAAAAGCAGAAATTTTTAATAAATTACTAAAATTATTATCATCAGGAAAAAAAGAATTACCCATTAAGGGCCAGGAATTATATATTTTCCCGGCATCCATTCCAGAAACAAATGCACCTATTGATATTTGTATAAAGATTAGTAATAAAAATATGGAAGGAAGAAAGCATCCTATTGTGTAATTATAATTGATCTTTATTTTAATTTTTAAATAGTTCCAAAATATTAACGATAAAATTATAAATGCGATTAGTAAATGTACAGATAATCTGAAATGACTTACGTCTACTCTATCTACTAGACCACTACTAACCATGTACCATCCAATAAATCCTTGGAAACAAATCAAAACAAAAATTAAATATAAACTAATCAGTTTTGAAAATTTAATTTTAAAAGTGAAGTAAATAAGAGGTATCAAGAATGAAATTCCTATCAATCTTCCTAAAAATCTATGGGCCCATTCCCACCAAAAAATAACTTTAAATTCTTGCATAGTCATATCGTAGTTCTGAAGTTTAAATTCAGGTATTTCCTTATATAAATCAAAGTACATAATCCAATCTGATTTATTTAAAGGTGGAAAGAAACCAGAAAATAATTGCCATTGAGTAATTGAAAGACCAGAATCAGTCAATCTTGTTAATCCGCCAACTACAATCATTATTGAAATAATCCAAAACATAGAGATTAACCAAAAAGAAATTTGACTGTTTATTTTGTGATTTTCACTATACATATTTGGATAAATATAATAATTTTTTAATAATCCAATTATATAAATGTCGCCTCTAAAGAAACAAAAGTTAAATAGAATTCGAGTAGATCTCGATAAATTAGACAATTCTTTGATTAAATTGATAAAAAAAAGAACTAATTTAGTAAAGAAAGTGCTTGCTCTTAAAGAAAAAAAAAATCAAATAGTAGATAAAAAAAGAATTGTAGCTATCCTTAAAAATATAAAAAGAAAATCTATCAAAAATAACATTGATCCAAAAATTACAAATAGAATTTGGAAAAATATGATTTCTGCCTATATAGACTTCGAAAAAAGAAATTTTAGAAAAAAATAATTTATTTACTGTGAGGTGGCAATTTTTTTTCTACGAAAATTTCATGTTTTCTAGTAGCTGGATTATATTTTTTTGCTTTTAATTTTACTTTAGCCTTCTCTCCACCAGCAGGTTTCTTGACATAATAAAAAAAAGGACTGTCAGGTTTTTCTTCTGGTACAAGTCTTACTTTTACATGTGTTTTTTTAGCCATTATTATTTTTTAAATTCTCTATTATATTTTTAATTTTTTTTACTTTTGATTTTAAAATATTTTTTTGCTTTATAGTTGTATTGTAAATTTCGTCAATATCAGAATTGTCTGAATTTAAGGCCTTTTTGACACCATTTAGTGTCATGCCCTGGTTTTTTAATAAATATTTTATTTTTTTTAAAATATTAATTGAGTCCTCATCGTAGTATCTTCTTTGACCTATAAAAAGTTTTGGTTTAATTTGTTTAAATTCCTTTTCCCAAAAACGAATAGTATGAGTAGAAAGAGTACCTTTTTTTTTGTCAATTAAGTTAAGTATCTTTGCAACCTGGCCAATGGTCTTATATTTACTATTTTTATTATTTTGTTCCATTTTTATTAATATAACTCTTTAATTCTTTGGATGCCTTAAATAAAATCACGTTTCTTTCCTGTATTAATTTAATTTCTTTTGTTTTAGGATTTCTACCTATTCTCTGTTTTTTTTTTCTAAGTATGAATGTTCCAAATTTAGCGATTTTTACTTTTTTGTGTTTAATAATATTTTGTAGTATTATTTCTAAAATATCTTCAAGTAAGGTTTCACTTAACTTTTTTGAAAATCCTATCTGCATGTAGATTGAATTCGTAATATCTTTCTTAGTTAAATTGATTCTTGTCACCTAGCTTAAATTGTCCTTAATTTGATCTATTAAATTTCCTTTAATTGTTTTTTCACAAACTTTTAACGAGTTAGCAAAACCAAAAGAATCAGTTGACCCATGGCTTTTTATAACAGGTTTATCTAATCCAAGTAATATTGCTCCATTGTATAGTCGGGGGTCTAGCTTATTCTTAAATTTTTTTAAATTAGTATAATTTATCAATGAGGAAAATTTACCTACTATTGAACTAGTTAGAGCTTTTTTCATTTCACTTATAATAAAATTTGAAGTTCCTTCAGCAGTTTTTAGAGCTATGTTACCAGTAAATCCATCTGCTACAATTACATTTACATTACCTTCCATTATATTATTGCCTTCGATATATCCTTCAAATTCAAATAATTTATATTTATTTTGACTTAAAAATTGATAAGTTTCTTTGATAATTGCATTACCTTTTAGTTCCTCCGACCCAATATTTAATAGAGCAACTTTAGGTTTTTCATTTTCGAACAAAGCTTTTAGCAACGCAGATCCCATTATTGAAAAATCAGTTAAATTTTTTTTACTGCATTCAATGTTTGCGCCTAAATCAAGAACGACATTCATACCTTTTTTACTAGGCCAAAGTGCAGATAATGCAGGTTTGTCAATATTTTCAATCATTTTTAAATTTAATTTAGATATAAGGAAAAGAGCTCCTGTGTTTCCTGCTGAAATTATTGCATCAGCCTCTTTATTTTTTAATGACTCAATTGCAAGCCATAAACTTGTATCTTTACCCTTCTTAGCCGCAGATAATGCTGTGTCCTCACCTTCAACTATTTTGTTTGTGTGAGTTATTTCAAAAACATCTTTAGAAATTTTATATTTTTCTATTAACGGTTCAATTATATTTTTATTACCAAAAATTTTATATATAATATTTTTAGATTCTTTAGAGTGAATGCTAATACCCTCAATTACTTTAGAAGGAGAATTATCACCACCCATTGCATCTACAGCAATAATGATTGGGTTGTTCATAAAAATTACTCTTTTGGATCTAAAACTTGTCTACCTTTGTAAAAGCCTGTTTTTAAATCTAAATGGTGAGATAGTCTATATTCACCAGATTTTTTATCTTCGATAATGTTTTTTGAAGAAATTTTTAAGTGAGAGCGTCTTTTTCCAGCTCTTGATTTTGTTGTTTTGCGTTTTGGAACAGCCATAATTAAAATTTAAGTTCTATTATATCTTTTGTAAAGATTTTTAAAGAGTTTTTTGATAGAAAATTGCTAAATTTATTAAAATATTCGATAAATAAATCATTATCTTCCTTAATATTCATTAAATTTGTCAAAGTATCTTTTTTTTCATAATTATTTAAAATA
>CACKHK010000016.1 GCA_902599955.1 uncultured Pelagibacteraceae bacterium | reverse complement strand
CAATGAAACCAGAATTCAAGAAAATTTTTCTTTTGAAAAGAATAATGAATCGACTGGTAAAAAAATAATTAAATACAAATTACCGTCATTAGATTTTCTCAAAATTCCAAACAAAAAAGATAGAAATTTATCAGAAAATAAAATCGATGAAAAAACTTTGGAAAAAATTTTACTTGATTTTGGAGTTGAAGGAGAGGTTAAAAAAGTAAGTCAAGGCCCTGTTGTTACTTTGTATGAATTTGAACCTGCGCCTGGGGTTAAAGTCTCCAAAATAATAAATCTTTCTGAAGATATTGCTAGGAATACAAGTTCAGAGTCAGCAAGGATTTCAACCATACCTGGAAGCAATACTATAGGTATTGAATTGCCTAAACCCCAAAGAGAGAATGTTTTTCTTAGTGAAATAATTTCTGATAGTAATTTTAAGAAAAAAGATACTAAACTTCCAATTGCTCTTGGCAAAAGTATTTCTGGAATACCAATAACAGGAGATTTAAGTTCAATGCCGCATTTACTTATAGCTGGAACAACAGGATCAGGAAAATCAGTTTGTATTAATACAATTATTTTATCACTTTTATACAAGCACTCCCCAGAAAAATGTAAATTTATATTGATTGATCCAAAAATGTTAGAGCTGTCTACGTACGAAGGAATCCCTCACTTATTGTGCCCAGTTATAACTGAAGCAAAAAAAGCTGCCTCTGTTTTGGGTTGGGTAGTAAAAGAAATGGAAAATCGATACAAACTTATGACTAAAGTAGGGGTGAGGAATATAGACGGATATAATGAGAAGCATAAGATATCTATGCCTTATATCGTAGTCATTGTTGATGAAATGTCAGATTTAATGCTCGTTGCAGGCAAAGATATTGAAAATTATATTCAAAAACTATCTCAAATGGCAAGAGCTGCTGGAATACATATTATAATGGCTACACAAAGACCGAGTGTCGATGTTATCACTGGAACAATAAAAGCTAACTTTCCGACAAGAATATCTTTTCAAGTTACTTCTAAAATAGATAGCAGAACAATTCTTGGTGAACAAGGTGCTGAGCAACTATTGGGTAAAGGAGACATGCTTTATATGACTTCTGCAAATAGAATGACTAGAATTCATGCTCCATTTGTAGCAGAAGGAGAAATTGAAAAAATTAATAACTTTCTAAGAAACCAAGCAGAGCCAGATTATGTAGATGAAATTCTTAATTTTTCTGATGAAAAAGAGAAAGATAATGACTCTAATAATAACGAAAATCTTGACGAACTATACAATACAGCATTAGAAATTGTAAGATCTGAGAGAAAAGCATCAACATCGTTTTTACAAAGAAAACTACAGATTGGATATAATAGAGCAGCTAGAATAGTTGATCAAATGGAGGCAAATGGTGTGGTAAGTCCAGCAAATCATGTAGGTAAAAGAGAAGTTCTTAAATGAAAAAATATTTAATAATCTTATCTATTTTTTTTTTTAGTTTAAATTCTAAGAGCTTCTCAAATCAAAAAATAATTGATCAATTAAAAGGTATTAATTCTTTGGAGTTTAAATTTATACAAAAAATAGATAATAATAATATAGAGACGGGAGAATGTATAATATTATACCCTAAGAAAATTCTGTGTAAATATAACGACTTATATAACAAAGTATTAGTTTCAAATGGCAAATCACTAATTATAAATTCCGATAAAATAAAAAATTATTATAGATACCCTTTAGATAAAACACCTTTAAATATTATTCTAGATAAAGAATTCTTAATTTCTAAAATGGATAACTTAACAGAAGATGAAACATATCCCTTTTACCATGTATATAACTTCAAACACGATAATATTTTAATAAAAGTTTTTTTTGATAAGAAAAGATTTGAATTAATTGGTTGGGAAACAAGAGATATATATCAAAATCTAGTTCAAACTTTTATAAGTGATATCAAAACTAATATTGAAGTTGAAGAAAAAATTTTTTCAATACAAAGATATATTAATTAATATCAATATTAATTTTTTCAGATTTAAATATTTTCATACCTCTTGCTAAATAGTTTTTAATTGCATTTTCGTGATCTAATGAACATGTATGAAGCCACACTCTTGACATTCCATCTTTAAACAGATTGTTAATAGCCTCTGAAAGCAAATAACCTCCACATTTTCTGCCAAAATATTCTTCCAAAATTCCAAAATAAGCTATCTCAGAATGATCATTATCCTTATCTGTTATGGTCTCATAATATCCAGCCAAGTTACTATTATCCTTTAAAACATAGGTTTTTACCCTTGGATTTTCGACGTATTCAACCCATTTTTTATCTTCCCAAACCAATCTATCTATCCATCTGTGTTTTTTTCCAATCTGTTTATAAAAAAACTTGTTCAGTTGAAAATCAGGCGGATCAACCTTACTTATTTTAAAGTTAGGCCCAGGACACTTTGATCGATTTAGATTTTTTATTGAATTTATTTCTAGAAAACTTCTGTCTACGTTAATAATCACGAGACCATTTTACCAATTTTCTCTCCGCCAAACAAATGAAAATGTAAATGTGGAACCTCTTGTCCTCCATTTTCACTTATATTTGCTAGTGCTCTATATCCTTTACCAGTATCAACAGATATATTTAATTTTTTTGCAACAGTATTAATACCTTTTAGTAATCCAACCATTTCTTCTGGTGATGCATTTTGACTAAAATCATCTAAGTCAATATATTTACCTTTAGGAATTACTAGTGCGTGAATTTTTTTTTGTGGATTTATATCGTGGAAAGATAAAACAAATTCATCCTCATAAATTTTATTACAAGGTATTTCGTTTCTTAATATTTTAGCAAATATATTATTATCATCGTAACTCATAATTACATTTTTTCTAAGACTGCTTTTACTGTATCCCCCATAACAGACGGATTTTTAGAAATTGTAATTCCACATTCTTTCAAAATTTCAACTTTTTCAATTGCACTTTCTCCATATGCTGAAACTATTGCTCCAGCGTGACCCATCACTCTTCCTTTTGGAGCAGTCAAACCAGCTATATAGGCTATGACTGGTTTTTTCATATTTTCTTTTGCAAATTCACCAGCAGCTACTTCTTGAGGACCGCCAATTTCACCTATCATTAAAATTGCATCTGTTTCATCATCTGTTTCAAACTTCTCTATAATATCTCTAAATGAACTACCATTTATTGGATCTCCTCCAATACCCACACTTGTTGAAACTCCAATGTTTAAATTTTTGAGTTGTTGAGCTGCTTCATATCCTAATGTTCCTGATCTACTTATAATCCCAATTCTTCCTTCTTTGTAAATATGTCCTGGCATTATTCCTAACATTGATTTACCAGGACTAATAATC
This sequence comes from uncultured Pelagibacteraceae bacterium, assembly GCA_902599955.1. Taxonomy (GTDB): domain Bacteria; phylum Pseudomonadota; class Alphaproteobacteria; order Pelagibacterales; family Pelagibacteraceae; genus Pelagibacter. The sequence goes on along the minus strand of CACKHK010000016.1, from coordinate 14,229 downwards.
CCTGCACAATTGGGTCCCACCAAAGTCATTTTAGAACTTTTCGTATATCTTCTCATATATCTTTTTATTCTGATCATGTCATGAGAAGGTATTCCATCTACAATTGCAACACATGTTTTAATTCCAGCATCTGCAGCCTCCATTGCTGAGTCTGCTGCAAAAGCTGGAGGTACAAATAAAATTGATGCATCTGCACCAGTTTCGCTAACTGCATCCTTAACTGTATTGAATACTGGTAGATTTAGATGTTTTGAACCACCCTTTCCTGGTGTTACTCCACCAACAACATTTGAACCATACTCGATCATCTCCTCTGCATGAAAAGATCCCATTTTACCAGTAAAACCTTGGATAATTATCTTGCTTTTTTTATCTATTAATACTGTCATGATCTAACTCTTTAGAGCTGCAACCGCTTTGTTGGCTGCATCTTCAAGCGTGTTTGCTTCTATATAGTTAATCTTACTTTCCTTTAAAATTTTGTTTCCTTTTTCTACATTTGTACCTGCTAATCTAATAACTAATGGAACGTTAACTTCAATTTTTTTAAGGGCTTCTACTATACCTTCCGCAACCCAATCACATCTATTTATACCAGCAAAAATATTTACAAGAATAACTTTAACTTTTTCATCCATTGTAACTAATTTAAATGCTTTAACTATTTTTTCTGGTGTAGCACCGCCTCCAACATCTAAAAAGTTAGCAGGACTTCCCCCAGCTAATTTAATCATATCCATTGATGCCATTGCTAGACCTGCACCATTTATAATATTACCAATATTCCCATCTAAACTTACATAGTTCAAACCTCTATCTGATGCAAAAACTTCTTTTGAGTCCTCTTGAGTTTTATCTCTTAGCTCTGAAACTTGATTTCTTCTAAACATTGCATTGTTATCAAAACTCATTTTACAGTCTAAAGCTAAAATTTGTTTTTGCTTAGAAATTACTAGCGGATTAACTTCAACCATAGTTGCATCTAATTCACTAAATGCCTTGTAACATCCAATAATTGTTTCAGAAGCTCTTCTAATTAAATCAGGATCAATTCCCAAACCAAAAGCTAATTCTCTAGCTTGGAAACTTTGCATTCCAACAGCAACTTCTATTTTTGATCTAATTATACTTTCTGGCTTTTCTTTTGAGATTTCTTCAACACTCATACCACCTTCTGTTGATGCAACAACCATAATACTTTCAGAGCTTCTGTCGAAGACTAAGCCAAGGTAGAGTTCTCGCTCAATATCAGTTGCTTCTTCGATATAAATTCTATTAACAATTTTTCCTTCGGGCCCTGTCTGATTTGTAACTAACTTTTTTCCTAACAATTTATCTGTTGCCTGAGCAACTTCTAAAGGAGTATCACAAACAATTATTCCTCCAGCTTTTCCTCTGGCACCTGAATGAATTTGTGCTTTTACAACCCATTTTGATCCACCAATTTCTCTGGCCTTGTTCTCTGCATTCTCTGGACTATATACTATTCCACCTCTTGGAATTGTTACTCCAAAATCTGAAAGTATTTTTTTAGCTTGGTATTCGTGAATATCCATAATTTAATTTATTTATTATGGATTAACTTATCTATATTTACAATATTTTCCGCCATCCTAGCTGAGGCAGCGTCAATCATCCTACCATCAAGCTGTGCAGCTCCCTTACCTTCTTTTGCCGCTTTTGCTAGTTCTTCCAAGATCCTTTTAGCCTTAGTTACTTCTGCTGTAGGTGGAGAAAATACTTTATTCGCAAGCTCGATTTGACTAGGATGTATAGCCCACTTTCCCTCGATACCAATTGCAGCTCCTCTTTTTGCAGCATCTATATATGCGTCAGGATCATTAAAATCTCCAAATGGACCATCAATTGCTCTAAGTCCATATGCTCTACAAGTCATTACTAATTCTGATAATCCGTGATGCCATTGGTCACCTGGATAATTAGGATTTAGTCCACCTATAACTGTTGTTCTCGCCCTCAGGCTTGCAGCATAATCTGCAACACCAAAATGTAATGCCTCTAATCTTTCACTAGAGGTTGCAATTTCTTTAATATTAGACATACCCAGAGCTGTCTCTATTAAACACTCAATTCCAATTTTATTTTTCAATTTTTTATTTGTTTCAATTTGAGTTAATAAACAATCAACCATATAAACATCACTAGCAGTACCAGCTTTTGGAACTAAAATCGTGTCAACATTTTCACCGGCTTGTTCTATGATTTCTGTTAAATCAGAATACATATAATGAGTATCTAAACTGTTAATTCTTACAGAAATGGTTTTTCCATTTCCTCTCCAGTCCATTTCATTCAAAGCTTTAATGACATTTGCCCTAGCAGTTATTTTATCATTTGGGGAAACTGCATCTTCTAAATCAAGAAAGACATAATCAGCAGGTGAACTCATGGCTTTATCAAACATTTTAGGAGATGATCCTGGAACAGCCAATTCACTTCTTTGTAATCTTGATCTTGCAGGTTTATAAAATTTATGACTCATTTTTTTCTTTTATCTAATTCTTTCATTACGTCTTCAATTTTTATATTATTAGCCTCAAGATACATTATTATATGATAAAAAACATCAGCAGCTTCATGAATTTTATTTGAATCTTCTTCTACTGCATCAATCAATTCGTTTATTTCCTCTAGTACTTTTGATTTACTTAAAGATTTATCAGATAACAATTTATTAGTATAAGAACCAGATATTGGATTATTTTTTCTTTCTCGCGCAAGCAGAAATAAATCTTCTAAAATTTTTAACATAAATAACAAATTATAAACATATACAATTGATTATAAAAGTATAATGTTATAGATATGTGAAATGCGTGAATCTCTATATAACATAGCTCCTCTTTTTAACATTGATCATATAAAAAAATTAAACAAGGTCATAAATGAAAATTTAGTCGAGGGTAAGGACAAACCAAACACAAAGGCAATAAAAACATCTCAGGTCAAATTTGTAACTTTAGGAACCATTCAAGGTTTGATAATTCCTTTTTTAGATTTTATAATTTCATCAAATACTTTTCATTATGGATTTGATCTATTTCAATTAACTGGGAGTAAAAGACTAAATTATAATACTTATCAGGAAAATGAAGAATATACTTGGCATATTGATGCTACCCCTCGCTCTCCAGTTAAGGATATAAAACTTACATGTCTTCTAAATTGCTCAGAGGAACCTTATGAAGGAGGTGATCTTTGTTTATTTAGAGATAAAGAGATTAAAATAGAAAATTTCAACCCAGGGACAGCTATAGTTTTTCCATCATTTATCAATCATAAAGTGGAAAAAATAACTTCTGGATCTAGAGCCAGTTTAGCAATTTGGATGAACGGACCTAAATTTAGATAGAATATTTAAATTCTTATTGGTACGTTTTTAGAAATCAAATATTCTTTTGCTTCTTTGATAGAGTATTTTCCATAATGAAAAATTGACGCTGCTAATACAGCACTCGCTTTACCTAATTTAATTCCTTCAACTAAGTGATCTAGGTTTCCTACTCCACCTGATGCTATTGTAGGTATGTTCACCGTAGATGAAATTTTTGACATAAGTTCAATATCGTATCCTACCTGAGTTCCATCTCTATCCATTGAAGTTACCAATAGCTCACCTGCACCACTATCTTCCATTTTTTTTGCGAATTTTATTGCATCAATTCCAGTGTTATATCTTCCTCCATGAGTAAAAACTTCCCATTTATCTGTGTTTCTTTTTGCATCTATTGCAACGACAATACATTGAGAGCCAAATTTCTTTGAGCTTTGAACTACAACTTCTGCATTTTGAACAGCAGCTGTATTAATTGAAACTTTATCGGCTCCACAATTTAAAAGTTTACTTATATCGTCTACACTTCTCACTCCTCCACCAACTGTTAAAGGTACAAAACATTTTTTAGAAGTGTCTTTTACGACCTCATAAATTATATCTCTATTTTCATTAGAAGCAGTTATATCCAAAAAACAAATTTCATCAGCACCACCATCACTATAAATTTTTGCTTGCTCGACTGGATCACCTGCATCTTTTAAATCTACAAAATTTATACCTTTAACAACTCTTCCATTTTTAACATCTAAGCAAGGTATAATTCTGTTTTTAAGCATCTATTTCTTTAGCAAGTTCCTCTAATTTTATATCACCATCATATATAGCTTTGCCAACTATAATTCCCTCGATATTTTTGTTACTCAATCCCTTAGCTTTTTTAATGTCATCAATTGAGGAAACTCCTCCAGAAATAATAACAGGGCATTTTGAATTGTTTGCTACATTTTCTGTTTCAACAAAATTCGGACTTAACTTCATCCCATCTCTATTAATATCTGTATAAATTAATCTACTAGCTCCATAATCATTTACATCTTTTAAGAAATCTAAAGTTTTTAGCTTAGAGTTCTCCTTCCAACCAGATATAGACAAATATCCATCTTTAGCATCCAGACCTAAAGCTATCTTGCTTGGAAATTTTAGACATGCTTCTTTTAAAAAGTTTTTATCTTTTATTGCAGCACTTCCCAAAATTACTTTTTCAACACCAGCATCAGTGTATTTTTTAATACTTTCAAGGTTTCTTATACCTCCACCTATTTCAATTTTAAGGTCAAATTTACCTACTATTTCCTCAATAATATCTATATTTACAGTCTCTCCAGTTAAAGCTCCATCTAAATCAACTATGTGCAAATTTTTAAATCCGTTGTCTTTATACTTTGCTGCCTGCTCAACTGGTGACATCTCATACTCAGTTTTATTATCAAAGTTTCCTTTGATTAATCTTACACATTTTTTATCTTTAATATCTATAGCAGGAAGTATTTTCATAAATTAAGTTTGAAATAATTATTATTATAAAAAATTTCATCTTGACCTATTCTATCAAAAAAAGAGAAGTTTTTTGGTTTGAAAAAAGAATAATAATTAAATTTATCTGGGACATTATTCTCTACTGAGATTACTTTGATATTATATTTATTAAAATCTACTGATTTTAATAAATCTAACTCTTCACCTTCAATATCTATTGATAAATAGTCAATTTCAATATCACTCTTTATTTCTTTTTCAAAAGTAGATGTAGTAATTTTTGATGTTTTTGTTTTACTTTGTTCATTTTTTTTTATTAATTCATTAGCAGTATAATTTTCGTTATTAATTCCACTCATCTGAGTAAGTCCCGCTACAACTTCTAAAAACTCAACATCTTTTATCTCATTACTTATTGCTTTATTTATAGTTTTACAATTTCGATTATTTTTAAGTTTTTCATATTGTAATTTTGATGGTTCAATTGCGATTCCTTGCCAATTCATATACTTTTCAAAATGATAACAATTACTTCCTTCAATACCGTCATACGCACCTATCTCGACAAAAAAACCATCTTTTCTATTTTGAAAAAAATAATTTTTAATTATTTTGTCTTGTCCTGATTGTGAAAAAAATTTCTCGTTCCAGAAAAAAGATTTTTCACAGTTCCATAGTTTTTCTCTCAATATTCCCCTTAAAACATAAAATTTCTTTTCTGAATATTCATTAGGCACTTGATCAATCAAATGACTATAAATTTTGTGTGCATGAATTTTACCTTCTAAATTTTTTGCAAAGAGTTCATCTGCTTCCTTAAAGGCAACTGAAACATCTTTGCCAACTAAATGGCTCAAATCGAAATTTTTCATTTATAATTTTAAAAAGTTATCTATTATTTTTAGTCCAATTTTATCACTCTTTTCAGGGTGAAATTGCGTTCCAAATATATTTTCTCGTTCTGCAGCACAAACAACTTTTGATGAGTAATCAGTTGTTGCTGAAATTACAGATTTATCCTTTGGTACAAACTCATAACTGTGAACGAAGTACATATGAGAATTATTTTCTATACCTTTAAAAATCTCACTGTCTTTTGTTATATTAATTTCATTCCAACCAATGTGTGGAAGCTTAAATTTACCATCTTTGTTATCAATTTTAGACACTTTACCTGAAATCCATCCTAAACCTTTAGTCTCAACTTCCTCATACCCAACATCTGCAAACATTTGCAAGCCCACACATATCCCTAGCAGAGGTTTTTTGTGCTCTATTGCAAATAGATTCAATGTATCAATCAAACCATTAATGCTATTAAGTCCATCAATACAGTTTTTGAAAGATCCTTGTCCTGGTAATACAACTTTATCGCTAGTTTTTATGGTTTCAAGATTTGATGATACTTCAATGTTTACTTTATCTTTTGCAACTTCATTAAAAGAATTTATTACAGAACTTATATTGCCTGAATTGTAGTCAACAATTGTGACATTCATTAAATTTATAAAGAACCTTTTGTAGAAGGTATTGTAGTTTTATTTCTTGGATCCATTTCTAAAGCAGCACGTAAAGATCTTGCCAATCCTTTGAAGCAAGACTCAATTATATGATGACTGTTATCACCATAAATATTTTCAATGTGTAAAGTAATTCCTGCAGCCTGTGAAAATGCTTGGAACCATTCCTTAAATAGTTCAGTGTCCATCTCACCCAGTTTTTCTACTTTCAATTTTACTTTCCAAATTAAATAAGGTCTGTTTGAGACATCAATTGCAACTCTAGTCAATGTTTCATCCATCGGAATCATCGCATGAGCATATCTTTTTATACCAACAAATTTCTTTGATGCTTTTTTCAAACATTCACCAATTGCAATTCCAGTATCTTCAGTTGTATGGTGAAGATCAATATGAGTATCACCTTTAGCTTTAATATTCATATCCATCGAAGAGTGTTTTGATAATTGCTCAAGCATGTGATCTAAAAATCCTATACCTGTGTCAACTTTGTACTTACCCTTACCATCAATATTTAAATCAACACTGATGTTGGTCTCTTTTGTTTTTCTACTTATTTTGGCTTTACGTTTCATAATCTGAAAAAGGTATATATCTATTATTCAATTATGGCAATAATTCTAGCCTTGGTCTTGAACTATTGAATTTAGTATCCATTTATATCTCATGACAACCATAGTATTAGTGAGAAAAAACAATGAAGTAGTAGTTGCTGGAGACGGCCAAGTTAGTATGGGAAATACCGTAATTAAGAAAACTGCAAATAAAGTTCGTAAGATTGAGAAAAGAAATGTGATCGCAGGATTTGCTGGATCTACGGCTGATGCATTAACATTATTTGAAAGATTAGAGTCTAAATTAGAAAAACATGCTGGAAATTTAGCAAGAGCAGCTGTTGAATTAGCAAAAGATTGGCGAACTGATAAATATTTAAGAAGATTAGAGGCATTAATGGCTGTTGGTGATAAAGAAAATAGTTTTATTATTTCTGGAACCGGAGATGTTTTAGAGCCAGAAGGAGATGTTATAGGAATAGGGTCAGGTGGAAATTATGCATTAGCATCTGCAAAAGTTTTGATGGATACAGATTTATCTGCTGAAGAAGTTGCTAAAAAAGCAATTAAAGTTGCATCTGAAATATGTGTTTTCACAAATGACAATTTAAACATCGAGAAAATTTAATATGGAAAAATCAAACGTTACAACTCTACCCAGCGCTAAAGTAAAAAAGGAAAATAGTAACATTCAAAATTCATTATCTCCAAGAGAAATAGTCTCAGAATTGGATAGATTTGTTGTTGGTCAAAACAATGCTAAAAGAGCTGTTGCAATTGCTTTAAGAAATAGATGGAGAAGACAAGCTTTGGAAGGAGATATGAAAGATGAAGTTCTTCCAAAAAATATTTTAATGATGGGACCAACAGGTGTTGGTAAAACAGAAATTTCTAGAAGATTATCAAAACTAGCCGAAGCACCATTTGTAAAAGTTGAAGCTACAAGGTTTACTGAAGTAGGTTACGTTGGAAGAGATGTTGAGCAGATAATTAGAGACCTTCTTGAAATTGCTATTGCAATGGAAAAAGTTAAGAAAAGAAAAGAAGTTCACGCAAAAGCGCAAAAGTTAGCAGAGGATAGAGTTCTTGATGCAATTGTTGGAAGTAAAGCAAGTGTAGCAACAAGAGAAAGTTTTAGAAAAAGATTAAGAGATGGCGATCTCGATGATAACGAAATAGAGATTGCTGTTACAGATAGTGGCGGGGGTATGCCATCATTTGAAATTCCTGGAATGCCCGGAGCGAATGTTGGAATGATTAATATTTCAGATATGCTCGGTAAATCTATGGGACAGAAGGCTAAAAAGAAAAAAATGTCAGTGAAAGAGTCTCATGAAATATTACTCAATGAAGAAGCTGATAAATTAATAGAACAAGACAAAATTATTAAATCAGCAAAAAATACAACTGAGAACAATGGTATAGTATTTTTAGATGAAATAGATAAAATTTCAGCAAGAACCGACAGAGTTGGTGGAGACGTATCAAGAGAAGGTGTTCAAAGAGACTTGCTTCCATTAATAGAAGGGACAACTGTAAGTACCAAGTACGGTCCGATTAAAACTGACCACATATTGTTTATAGCCTCTGGAGCGTTCCAATTAGCAAAACCATCAGATCTTTTACCAGAACTTCAAGGAAGATTGCCAATCAGAGTTGAGCTAGATGCGTTAAATAGCGAGGATTTTAAACGTATTTTAAAAGAGCCGGATAATAGTTTGATTAAACAGTACAAAGCTTTACTTAAAACAGAAAATGTTGATTTAGAATTCACTGAAGATGGAATTGATACAATCGCAACAATTGCAAGTGAGGTTAACACAACTGTTGAAAACATAGGCGCGAGAAGGCTGCACACTATTATAGAAAGAGTTTTAGATGAAATTAGTTTTACAGCAACAGATAGAGCTGGTGAAAAAATTAGTATAGATTCAAACTACATTAAGAAAAATATTGGTGAACTTGTTAAGGACGCAGATCTGTCAAAGTTTATTTTATAGTTCTTATTTTTTTTTTCTTAAAAAAATATCAAAATTTCCAACAGATGGATTTTCAACAGCCTCGAAATCAATACTTATTATTTTACTCATCAGTTGATTATTACCTTTAATAAAATGAGGTACTGAAAACTTTAAAATACTTAAGTTATTAGATTGATATGGATCATTTAAATTTTTAGATCTTAAACCCTTACCAGTAATAACATTTATTTTATTAACACCATTTGCATAACATTCTTCTATATAAGAAGTCATTTTTTGGTTAGCCTCCTCTAAAGTATAACCATGTAAATCAATAGATTTTTCAATGTGTCGTTTGGGTGATATAGAAATTTTTTGATCTTTATTTTCTAATTTATCGGAACTATTTAGAAAATTTTGCCAGTCTTGTTTATCTTTATCTGATATTTTTTTAATCAACTAAGCTTGTGTATCTACTATTAACCAATTAGGATTTTTTGAAGTACCATCTTTAGTAAATTTCCATGTATCAAGCACTTTTTTAACTTTTTGTGAATCTCCAGATACAATTTTATTATCTTTATCTTTAATGCATGAAATAATTTCACTTACAAACTCAACGCTTACTTCAAGCATATTTTTGTTTTGAGAATGCTCTTTTATTTCTGCGGAATTAATACCAATAAACGTAGTTTCAGAAGTAACATTTCTAGCTTTTTTATCTTTAATAGCTTCATCAAATTGATCATAAACACTTTTATCTAAAAGATTTTTAATAGATTTTAGATCACCTTTAGAAAAACTAGTTATTACAGTTTCGTAAGCTATCTTTGCACCATTCAAAAAATCTTTTTTTGCGGCATCATCAAAAGTTTCAGCGTTTAAAATAGGAGAAGACTTCTTTTCTGGAACCTCCTCGTGTGGAAATGTAGAGTTTATATTCTCCTCAAAGCCTGTTTTTTTTCCTAAAATACCCCTTAATCTAAGGAAAATAAATCCAGCTATCATTGCCAATAATATAATATCGATGTATTCAAAACTATAACTCATAGGATTATAATATTTACTATGTTGATTAATTTCAACCTGCAATTTACACTATAGACAAATGAACACAGCATTAATTCTTATTTTAGGAATACCTCTTATTGAAATCTACTTACTCATAAAAGTTGGGTCTCAAATAGGAGCTTTAAATACAATTTTGCTGATACTTGTTACTGCAATTCTTGGTATTTGGTATGCAAGATATGAGGGTTTTAACACTTTAAGATCAGGAATGTCTCAATTAATCAAAAATGAACTACCTCTTTATGAGATAGTTTCAGGAGCAGCAATAGCATTTGCAGCTTTATTATTAATATTACCGGGGTTTGCAACTGATGTTATAGGTATTCTGTTAGTTTTCCCGGTTACGAGAAAAATAATTTTAAGAAAATATTCAAAAAAATATTCTACAAAAAATAAAAGTAAATCCGGTGAAAAAAGTTTTATAGAGGGTAAGTATGAGGATATAGATGATAAAGATGGAAAATAAATACAAAATAATACTAAGTTATATTCAAGATTTGTCAGTTGAAATACCAAGTCCTGAAAGTTTAATCACAATTAGAAACACCACACCAGAATATAGAATGAGTGTTGATATAAGTACTAAACCTGCAAAAAGAAAAATGTTAGAAGTGCTAACTATTTTGACTTATGCAAATCCAAACAAAAAAAAGGCTCAAGGTTATTTTCAAATTAAATATGCAACAGTTATCGATATTTTAGATTTAAAAATTGAAAAAAAAGAATTAGAAAAAATAGTTTTGTGCGATCTACAAACCAAAATATATCCTGATTTAGAAAAAAAGTTTTTGACTATTCTTAAAAATTCAGGTCTTCCTGATCTAACGTTTGGAAAAAAAATAGATTTTGAAGAATTATATAAAGCTAGATTAAATCAGAAATAATTTTTTTTTAAGTTTTTTTTTAAAAATTCAGAATGATCTAATAATTCCCTATCAGTTGGTAAAATAATTTCTTTGTGGTAGTCACTTTTATCATCCAATGCGACGTTTAAATCATTTTTTTCCGATAAATCAAATGTAGGCTCTTTTTGATCAATAAGATTAATATAAACTTTTGCAAGTAACTCACAGTCAATCAAGGCAGTATGTTTTTTCCTTCTAGAATTATCAATTCTAAATCTTTTACATAATGCATCTAGGCTTATCCCAGAACCTGGGAATTTATTTCTAGCAAGTTCTAAAGTATCAATTATATTTGAATTACTTATTTTGGGCTTTCCAATTAAGCTTAATTCATTATTTAAATGCCCAATATCAAACTCAGCGTTATGAATTATAATTTTTTTATCCTGAATAAAAGATAAAAAGTCTTCAGCAACTTCTGAAAATTTCTGTTTATTAGACAAAAATTCGTCAGTGTAACCATGAACCTCAAAAGCTTTCTCGGAGACCTTTCTCTCTGGATTCAAATAAACATGAAATACATTTTTGGTTGGGACTAGATTATCTAACTCTATACAGCCAATTTCTACAATTCGATGCCCATCTCTTACGGACAATCCTGTGGTTTCTGTATCAAGAACTAATTCTTTCATTTAAAATATTTCTTTTTATAATTTTAATATTTTTTTTTAAGCTTTGAAGTTTAAAATTATTCTTAATAACATAATCAGATATTTTCTTTTTATAAGTCAAAGATCTTTGGGATTTTCTTAGACTGGTAATAATAGTTTTATTATAAAAAGGCCTTTTTTTAAGTCGTTTATTAATCTCATTTCTATTTGATTGAACAAAAATTAAGTAAAAGTTTTTATCGTATAATTTATTTTCAACTAATAAGGGTATATCTAATACAACCATTTTTTTTTTTTGGTTTTTTTTAAAGAAAGTAAGCATTCTCTTTCTAACGATAGGATGCACTATGTCCGAAATTTTTTTTAGATTTTGTTTATTTTCTTTGATTACACTTCCAAGTTCATTTTTTTTTAAAGATTTTGACTTAATAAATTTTGGAAATTTTTTTTTTATTTTTTTGTAACAAGATTTATCATTTTTGTAGATATCGCTTACTTCTTTATCAGCATTAAAAACTGGATAACCAAATTGTTTTGCAACAAAGCTTTTTCCTGAACCTATATCACCTAAAATACCAATTTTAATCAATTTAAAAGCTCCATTACTTTCTCATCCACTTTGGGCTCGAGGTTATTCCATATTTTAAATGAGGCTTGAGCCTGAAAAATAAACATTTTTTTTCCATTTTCTATTTTATTTCCATTTTTTTTTGCTGATTTTAAAAAATTGGTTTCAGCAGGATTATATATGACATCATAAAAAAACTTTTCTGGACTAATTTTTGAATAATCCAAAATAATATTTTCATCATTTTTCAAACCTAAACTAGTTGCATTAATAATCATGTCAAAATCTGGTATTGTACCCCATCTAATAATTTCAATTTCATTAAAGTTTTTTTTTAAATTTTCAGCTTTGCTTTGTGTTCTATTGCTTATAAATATTTTTTTTACACTCATATTGTTTAAAGCCAAAATTATTGATGGCGAAACTCCTCCCGCACCCAATACTAGTATATTTTTCCCAACAATATCATAATTTGTATGTTTAATGGCTAACTCAAATCCTTCTATGTCTGTATTGTGACCTATTACCATTCCATCTTTCAAATATATCGTATTTACTGATTGTGTTTTTTGAGCCTCGTTGGATAGTTTATCTAAAAAAGGAATTATAGAATTTTTAAATGGAACAGTAACATTAATTCCATCAATTTTTTTTTCTTTTACTTCTTTAATTAAATTTTCTAATTCTGATACATCTAATTTTTTTTTATCGTAAACTGCTTTTAAATTATTAGATTTTATCCAATAATTATGCAGTTTTGGAGATAAAGAATGTTCAATTGGGTTTCCTATAACAAAAAATTTTTTCATTTTTGAAGCTCTAGATATTCCTTAATTTTTTTAACAGGTAAGCCCATTATCGTGTCTTCATCGCCATCAATATTAGAAAATAAAGCTCTTCCTTCTCCTTCAATTTGATAGACATTGTAGGCATACAAAGCTTCATCACTTATTTTATTCAGATACGTGATTAATTCATTTTCAGAAAAATCCTTCATGGTCAAGTAAGCTTTATCAGTATAGTTCCAAACCATGGATCCATTTTTAGATATACAAACCGAACTGATCAAGGAGTGTTTTTTTCCATTAAGTTTTTTTAAAATACTTAAAGCCTCTTCCCTACTTTCTGGTTTTGATATTAACTCCCCTGTCAGATCAATGACGCTATCTGCTCCTAAAACTAGAGTATTATTCACTTTTTGACTTACCTTATTTGCTTTCAATTCTGCAAGATTTTTGGAAATAATTTCAGGTGAAGCTCCCTCTTTTAATAAACTTTCTTTTATTGGGTTTTCATCAACATTTGACACTTGAACATGACAATTGATGCTATGATTATCTAGTATTTCTTTTCTAACTTTACTTTTTGAAGCTAAAATTATGTTAGGCATTTTTTTTATTTTTTATTTCATAAATTTTAATTACAGATGCTGCTGTTTCTTCAACTGATTTTCTAGTTACGTCTATTGTGGGCCAATTATTTTCTTTAAATATTTTTTTAGAACTATCTAATTCTTCCCTAATTTTATTTATGTTTATGTACTCACTATTTTTATCTTCTTTAAGAGAATTCAATCTGTTTTTTCTTAAATCATATAGTCTCTCTGCCTCAGTTACTAAACCTACAACACAAGGAGAAAAGTTTTTTTCTGTAACCTTCGATGGAATTGAGTTTTTGTTTACTAATGGAATATTTGAAGTTTTAAAACCTCTGTTAGCTAAATAAATTGCCGTTGGAGTTTTACTTGTCCTGCTTACTCCTAAAAGAATAATATCAGATTTCTCTATATCATCAGTTTGATTACCATCATCATGGTTCATAGTAAACTGAATGGCTTCAATTCTATCATAGTATTCTTCATTCAAAATATGTTGACCACTTGGTTGATGTGAAGCTTTTTGATTAAGCACTTTTGAGAAATTTAATATTAAATCTCCAAGAACACCAAAACAGGGTATTTCTCTCTCATAAGCTTTTTCTGTAAGATACTTTGCAAGTTTACTATTCACTATTGTATATAAAATTATAGAATTTTTATCTTTCTTAGCTTGTTTTAGAATATTTAAGGTTTGACTTTCAGTACGGGTGAAAGAGAAATGATTGGTTTCATATTCAAAATTAGGGAATTGTGCCTTTAATGCCAAAAAAATCCTATCTAGTGTCTCTCCAGTAGAATCAGATATTAAGTAAATTTGGTATAAGTTT
>CACKHK010000015.1 GCA_902599955.1 uncultured Pelagibacteraceae bacterium | reverse complement strand
AAGATTATTGGGTAAGTCAAATCCATCTGGTTTTGCATATGAGTTATTTTTAGATGAAAAAGGTGAAAAAATATCAAAGTCAAAAGGAAATGGTATCACAATTGATCAATGGCTAGAATATGCATCACCTGAAAGTCTTTCCTTGTATATGTACCAGAACCCAAAAAGGGCAAAAAAACTTTACAGAGAAGTAGTTCCAAAGGCTGTTGACGAATATCTCGATTTTATTGAAAAAGGTAAAACTCAAAACGAACTTCAAAAACTAATGAACCCTGTTTGGCATGTTCATAATTCAGAGATACCAGAGGAAAATTCAATAATGTCCTTCTCAATGCTATTAAATTTAGTTGAGACCAGCAATGCTGATAATAAAGAATTACTTTGGAAATTTGTAAAGAAATATAAAAAAGATATTAATGAAGATATGCATCCAATTTTTGACAAGTTAATATCTTATGCAATTAAATATTTTAATGACGTAATAAAATCTAAAAAGATTTATAAAAAACCTAATGAAACCGAAAAGATTGCTTTAAAGGCTTTAGTAAACTCTTTAAATAACTGTAATGACGCAATGAAACCAGAGGATATTCAGACTACAATTTATACAGTCGGCAAAGAAAATGGCTATAAAGAAAATTTGCGTGATTGGTTCAAATTGATTTATGAGGTAGTTTTTGGGGTAGAAAATGGACCACGATTTGGTTTTTTTATAAGCTTTTTTGGGGTTCAAGAAACTAAAGAACTAATAAAAAGTAAATTAGAAAATGTTTAATATTATAAGACCACTAATTTTTAAATTTAGCCCTGAAGTAGCTCATTCTTTAGCGATAAAAGCACTTAAATTAAATAATATTTCTTACTCAAAACCTATAGATAATCATATTTTAGAAACAACTTTTTGTGAAAAAAAATTATCTTCACCAATTGGTGTTGCTGCTGGCTTTGATAAAAATGCTGAAGTATATAATCCTCTATTTAATCTTGGATTTGGTTTTGTTGAAGTAGGCACAATTACTCCAAAGCCTCAATTTGGCAACCCTAAACCAAGAGTTTTTAGACTTGAAGAAGATGAAGCTCTTATTAATAGATTAGGTTTTAACAATTCTGGTTCAGAACAAATTAGTCAGACAATAAAGGAAAATAATAAAAAGGGTTTTTTAGGAATAAATATTGGACCAAATAAAGACTCCAAAGATAGAATTGAGGATTATTTAATTTGTTTTCGTAAATTTTATAATTTAGCTGATTATATAACTATAAACATCTCCTCACCAAATACAGAAAATTTAAGAGACTTTCATAAACAGGATGAATTAAATTCATTAATTGATAAGCTAAGAAATGAAAAAAAAGAATTGAATTCAAACATTCCATTAGCAATAAAAGTTTCACCTGATCTTAATGACGATCAAATTAATGAAGTATCCAAGATCATTATGGAACAAGAAATTGGAATTATTATTGTTTCCAATACCACAGATAAGAATAGAGAAAATTTAAAAAATATAAATAAATTAGAAAAGGGTGGACTGTCAGGTAAACCAATTGAAAAGATTTCAAACGAGGCAATTTCTAAATTTTATAAAATTCTAAAAGATAAAACAAAAATAATAGGAGTGGGTGGTGTTAGTAATGGACAAGATGCTTTTGAAAAAATCATTTCTGGTGCAACACTCGTTCAATTATATACTGGAATGGTTTACAGAGGTCCTCGTATAGCCTCAAAAATAAGTATAGAATTAATTGATTTATTAAAAAATAAGGGATTTAAAAATGTTTCAGAGGCTATTGGAACTAAAAATTAATCTTGACGCGATAAGATTCAGATCTTATACAGGCTCATAATTTATGTCTAAAAAATGTGAACTTACTGGAAAAATCCCACTTAAGGGTCATAATGTTAGTCATGCTAACAATAAGACTAAAAGAAGATTTCTTCCAAATTTAAAAAAAGTTAAGTTTAAAAGTGAACTACTTAAGAGAAGTTTAAGATTAACAGTCTCAAATGCTGGGGTTCGATCAGTAGATAAAAAAGGTAGTTTTGATCAATTTCTTATTTCAGCCAAGTCTAGAGATTTATCACTTAGACTGAAAAAATTAAAAAAATCTTTAGTCAGTAAATCTGCATAATGAATAAGGTATTTTTAACACTCTCATTTTTAATGGGATTGGTTGTTTTAACGTCTAATTATTTAGTTCAATTTCCAATTAAATATTATGGTCTACAAGAAATTCTTACATATGGAGCATTCAGTTATCCAATAGCATTTTTAATAACTGATCTAGCAAATAGATCTTTTGGTAAATTAGTTGCTAGAAAAATTGTATATATAGGTTTCACAATAGGTATTTTGTTTACACTAATTTTCTCAACAAATTTTGCCGATTTAATCTCAGTAAGAATAGCAATTGGTTCAGGAACAGCATTTATTATTGCTCAATTATTGGATGTACAAATATTTGATCAATTAAGACAAAAAAAATGGTTTATTGCGCCACTTGCATCTTCATTAATTGGCTCTACCGTTGATACATTCTTGTTCTTTTCAATTTCATTTTATGGAACAGGAATACCTTGGGTGACACTTTCTTTAGGAGATTTAGCAGTAAAGATTTTTGTTGCTTTAGTAATGTTGATACCTTTTAGATTATTATTAGGTACTCTAAAAGCTGCTTAATTCAAATTTTTGGCTCTTGTTGTGTCATGCAATGAATTGCTCCAAAACCCCAAATTAAATCACTACATTTCAAAATCTACATCAAGGGCATACCATCTCATAGCCCAATCTACTTTCCATTGTAGTTTACAATTTCCATCTAAAATACTTTGCTCTAATTTTTTGCCATTGTTATCAAAAATTATTTTTGAGTTTTAGTATCTAATTCTGAAACTGGTATCTCTAATACAATCCCTGTATCTGGACATATTGGTAAAAATGGGGAATATGTTTTTTGCCTTTCTTTACCAAGAGTAGGAATAATTATGTTCATTATTCCTTCATAATTTTCTAAAATTAATTTTAATGTATCATTGAAAAAACCTGAATTATATAAAACTGTTGAACTTTTAAAACTGTATTCAAACTTAAATTTATCTAAGAAATTTTTTAACATTTCATTATTATGTTCACCAAAACTGTTAAATTTTTCAAAAGGATCTGGAACTTGAGTTAAGGGTTTATGAAGGTTTTCCTCAAGTTTTTCAGGATCAGGAATATTTTCAGGAACTTTTCTAAGTCCATCCATGTCGTCAGAAAAAGTAATTATTTCTTTAGGGAGATCTGATAAATGATTTAAAGCGTTAACAATCATTGTGGTTCTTGCTACTTCACCGAAGGTACCAATGTGCGGCAAGCCGCTAGGGCCATATCCTGTTTGAAGAATAATTTTTCCCTTATTTTCAATATTTTTTTTTCTCTCTCTTAAAAGCTTTTTAGCTTCAACAAAGGGCCAAGCGTTTGTTTTGTCTATGTTGGTTTTATCTATCACTTTTAATTAAACAGCCTGTAAAATAACGTTTTTAATAATTCTTATAGAGTTGAAATTTATTTACCATAAAATAATGTCCAATCAAAATGTCCAATTATAAAACTGTATTCTTTACCTTAGGGATTTTACAAATAATTTTAGGTTTATCGATGATTGCGCCAATTTTAGCGCAGTTTTTTTATAATGAACTAGACTCTAGTTTTATAAGTTCTGGAATTGTAACTATTATTTTTGGAGTTCTTTTTTTACTATCTAATTTAGATCATGATAAGAAGATCAGTTTACCTCAAGCTTTTCTTTTAACGGCTTTATCTTGGTTAAGTATTGCAATATTTGGCTCTCTTCCTTTCATATTTTCAGAGATTGAATTGAGTTTAACAGATGCCTTTTTTGAGAGCATGTCAGGTATCACTACGACTGGATCAACTATAATAACTAATTTAAATGAAACTCCTAAGAGTATACTGCTTTGGAGAGGAATGCTCCAGTGGTTAGGTGGAATTGGTATAATCGTTATGGCAATAACTTTAATGCCCCTTATGAATATTGGTGGAATGCAGTTGTTTATCATATCCACAAGTGATACCCCGGAAAAAATTTTACCTAGATCAAAAGAAATAGCATTGAGATTGATCTTAGTATACTCAGGATTAACTTTTATATGCGCATTATTTTATAAAATATTTGGCATGAACTTTTTTGATAGTATTGTTCACTCAATGACAACAATAGCAACAGGAGGATTTTCAAACTATAACGAGTCTATTGGTTATTTTGATAGTTCTCTTATAGAATTCACATCAATAATATTTATAATCTTAGGAAGTATTCCATTCATAGCTTACATCAAATATCTAAATGGTGACAAAAAAATATTTTTTAAAGATACTCAAATTAAAACTTTTATTAAAATTGTTATTTTTTCAATTCTCTTAATGTATTTGTATTTGTTAATAAAAAATCAAAGTTTTTTTGATACGAGCATTAGGTCGGTTGCGTTTAATGTAATATCAATTTTAACAGGAACTGGTTATGTAACTCAAAACTTTAGTGATTGGGGTCAATTCCCATTAATTTATTTTCTTATCCTTATGTTCATAGGTGGATGTGCAGGATCTACAGCATGTGGGATTAAAATATTTAGGGTCCAAATTTTATTCCAATTTATTGCTGTACAACTTAAGAAAATAATTTATCCAAGAGGTATATTTAAAATAAAATACGAAAGTAATAATATTGATGAAAAATTTTTAGCATCAATAATATCTTTTATATTTTTATATATTGTGATTTTTTTTGTTATAACCGCTTTATTATCAACTAGTGGCCTAGATTTAACTACTTCAATATCGGCAGCTGCAACATCAATATCAAATGTAGGTCCTGGTTTAGGCGATATTATTGGTCCAAATGGTAATTTTTCAAACTTATCTGATTTTTCAAAATGGATTTTAAGTTTAGCTATGATTTTAGGTAGATTGGAACTGTTTGCTGTATTAGTGTTATTTATTCCATCTTTTTGGAGGAAATATTAATGTCTGAAACTAAACAAAGCTGGAGAGAGTCTTTTCTTGTATACAAAGATTTACGTATGTTGAGGATATTACTGCTAGGTGCTATTAGTGGTTTTCCTTGGGTATTAATTGCAAGTAGCTTAAGTCTTTGGTTAAAAGAAGAAGGCTTAAGCAGATCAACCATAGGATGGGCAGGATTAATATTTGGAGTGTATGCATTTAATTATTTGTGGGCTCCAATCATTGACAGAATACAAATTCCATTTTTAACCAAAAAATTAGGTCATAGAAGAGGATGGATTGTTTTAATGCAGTTGATAATTTTACTAAGCTTGATTGTCTGGAGTTTAATAAATCCTTCTCAAAACTTAGCTCTTTTAATAAGTGTTGGACTGATTATTGCTATTGCATCTGCAACTCAAGATATAACTGTTGATGCGTTAAGAATAGAACAAATAAGTTCCAACGAAGGTAAATCCATGGCAGCAGGAGCAGCTATAGCAGTTGTTGGATGGTGGACTGGTTATAAATTAGGGGGAGTTGTAGCTTTATTCACTGCGGAATTTTTTGAAAACATGGGAATATCGAATTATTGGCAAGCAACTTTTTTAGTTTTAGGCATTTTAATTATTTTAATGAATATTGGTTTGATGTTTGTTCATGAGACAAGTGATAACAACAGACAAAGCAATCAAAAAGCCACTGATCAAATGATTTTAAATAAACTTGGGTCAAATAATGTTTTAACAAATTTTATTGCTTATATTTCAGGAACTATTGGTGGACCAATAGTTAGTTTTTTCAAAAAAAATGGATTTAGCATTGCTGTAGGAATATTGGGATTTGTATTTTTGTTTAAAATTGGCGAAGCATTTTTAGGACGTATGTCGATTGTTTTTTATAAAGAAATTGGTTTTTCAAAAGGACAAATAGCTATTTACTCTAAAGGATTGGGATGGATAACAACCGTCGTTTTCACTTTAATAGGAGGTTTAATGGCTATGAGAGCGGGAACAGTAAAAACTATGTTTTTTGCTGGAGGTTTGATGGCGTTAACTAATTTACTTTTTGCAATATTGGCATGGACAGGTAAATCAGAATTATTATTTGCAATAGCTGTAATAGCTGACGATATCACAGCTGCATTTGCGACAGTCGCATTTGTTGCCTTTATTTCTTTATTAGTAGATAGGACCTATACTGCAACTCAATATGCATTATTAGCATCTATAGGAACAGCTGGAAGGACTACTCTTGCCTCTTCGTCAGGTGCGCTAGTAGATTGGCTTAATGGAGACTGGGGTGCTTTTTTTGTTATAACAACTTTAATGGTTATTCCTTCGCTAATTTGTTTATGGTTTATAAGGAATAAAGTAAAAATTGGTGAAAAATAGTACCTTTTTTTGTAAGAGTAATTCTTTGAATGTTTATGAGCTTGCTTCAAAGAAATCAAATATAAGTACTCAAATATTATACGGTGAAAAATTTAGTGTAATAGGAAGAAAGAAAGATTTTTTAAAAATTAAAACTGATTTTGATAATTACGTAGGTTTCATTAAGAAAGAAAAATTTAATAAATTTTTAGATAAAACTCACAAGGTTAATGTATTAAAATCAAAAATTTACTATAAACCAAAAAATAATAATAAGTACTTAACAAAAAAATACCTACCATTTTCGTCTGAAATTCAAATGTTAAAAAAAGATAATAATTTTGTAATGTTTGAAAAAAACAAATGGATAAAATTCAACGAATTAGAAATAATAAACAAAAAAGATTATAATTTTAGTAAAATATTTAAATATTTTTTGAAAATTAAATACAAATGGGGTGGCAAAACTTTTGATGGTATTGATTGTTCAGCATTACTTCAAATTTTTTATAAATATAATAATAAATTTTTTCCAAGGGACACAAAAGATCAAGTTAAAATAAAAAAAGGTGTTAATAATAAAAAATTATTTAAAAAAGGAGATATTATTTTTTGGAAAGGACATGTTGCCATTTGTTTAAATAAAAGAGAATTAATTCATGCATACGGTCCAAAAAAGAAAGTATTAATAATGCCAATAATAAAAACCATTAAATTAATTGAAAAAACTGCTAAGTTAAAAGTGATTAAAATTATATCAATTTAATTTTGATCTCTTCCAAAATCTGGTTTCGCTATATCTTGTTTTAAATTTAATATTTGCTGTCTTACTTTTTTTGAATTAACCAATTTTTTTCTTAAAGTTTTATCATCTAAATTCTCAATATTTTTTTTAAATGATTTTAAATTTTTGATAAATAAGTTAATTGCACTTACAATATTATTTTTATTATTAAAAAAAATGTCTCTCCACATTATTTCGTTTGAAGCAGCAATTCTTGAAAAATCTCTTAACCCTCCCGCACTAAATTTAATTACATCTTTTTTTTGAGTCTTTTGAAAATCTTGAGCGGTCTTTATTAAATTGTAAGCTATTAAGTGAGGTAAATGACTTGTGATAGAAAATATCTTATCGTGAACTTTCTCATCCATAATTATTACTTTAGAACCAATTTTTTTCCAAAAATTAATTAATTTCTTTTGTTTTATTTTGTTTTTGTCACTAAAAATTATGCACCATTTATTAACAAATAAACTTTTACTTCCATACTTTGGTCCACTCACCTCTGATCCAGATATTGGGTGACTCATAATCCAATCAAGCGACTTTGATAGGCTATTTTTTTTTAATTTACTAATATTTCCCTTTGTTGAACCTACATCAGTAATTAAAGATTTTTTACTTAAATACTTATTTAAGTGAGGGATAACTCTTTCATACTGACTCATTGGTGTAGCAATTATAACAAAATCCATATCTGAAATTTTGTTATCAAGTTTTTTTAAAATAATTATTTTTTTATTTATTTTTTTAATTTCTCTTATATTTTTTCTCGATTTTTCATAAACGAAAAAGTTTTTAGAAGCTTTTTTATTTAAAGACGCTCTTAAAATTGAAGATCCAATTAATCCACAACCAACGATCAATATATTCTTAAACATTTTTAAAAATTTTTTTCATCTGTTTAATTAAAAGTATATTTTCTTTCGCATTTCCAATTGTAAGCCTTAGGCAATTTTTAATACCATACGAATTCATCTCCCTAAGAATTATTCCTGATCTCTCAAGTTTTCTCTCAACAAAATTTGAGCTTAATTTACAACTTGTAAAATCTAAAAGAAAAAAATTTGGTCCAATTTCATTTGTCTGAATATTGTACGAATTCATTTCTTTCTGTATTTTTTTTGCCCAATCTAAATTATGTTTTACAGATTTTTTTATAAAAATTTTATCTTTAAGAGACTCAACTGCACATTCCTGTGCTATCTTGTTAACATTAAATGGTGGTTTAATTTTATATAAAGCATCTACAATTTTTTTACTTCCATAACCCCAACCTACTCTTAAAGATGCAAGACCATAAATTTTAGAAAATGTTCTTAATATAAACACATTATTTTTATTTTTAAAAAGTTCTAAACCTGATTTGTAATCTTCATTCAGCATATATTCAAAATACGCATCATCAACTACTAGTAAAATTTTTTTATTTAAACGCTTTCTTAAATCTAATAACTGGTTCTTAGAAATATAGGTTCCTGTAGGATTATTGGGATTAGCTATAAATACAATTTTAGTTCTCTTGGTTATTTTTTTTAAAATTTCATCATTAGATACCTTAAAATTTTTCTCTTTAGAAAACACAACTTTTGCCCCTACTATTTTTGAATAAATTCTATACATTAAAAAACTAAATTCTGGGACTACTACCTCATCTCCTTTATTTAAAAACAATTGACACAACATTTGAATAATTTCATCAGACCCAGATCCACATATAACCTGATTTTGTTTACAATTATATTTTTTTGAAATTATCGATGTTAACTCTTTAAATTTTCCATCTGGATATTTTGATATATCTCCTCTAAATTTTTTTAATACTTTAGATGCATTCTTACTCATGCCTAAAGCAGACTCATTTGCCGATAACTTAATTATATTTTTTTTTTTATTTAAAAACGATTTTCCTGGCTTGTAAGCCTCTAATTCGATTTTTCTAAATGTTGGAGTAGTCATGTGCTAATTTTATTAATAAATAGTCGGATAATTAAATAATACAATCAATAATTCAAAAAAAATTGACAACTAAAAATGTATCTTATAAAAGCTTTTTGCGCTGATTTAACTGAATTGCGAGCGCGTTAAAAAACCTGCTAAATAAGTTTTTTACCTCACAATTCACATCGGCAAAAATTTATGAGTAACTTGAATCAATTGAATAGTGTGCTTATTAAGAAAACTCTAAAGCTTGATTGTGGAAAGGAAATATCAAACTTCCCACTAGCTTATGAGACTTATGGGAATCTTAACGAAAATAAAGATAATGCTATATTAATTTTTCATGCATTAACTGGCGATCAGTATGCCTCGGGCATAAATCCTATAACAAATAAAGAAGGTTGGTGGAATTATGCGGTTGGTCCAGGAAAGCCATTCGATACTGATAAATTTTTTATTATTTGTGCAAATGTCATTGGTGGTTGTATGGGATCTTATGGACCAGGATCTATAGATCCCTTGACTAATAAACCTTTAGGTACAAATTTTCCGGTTATAACCATTAACGATATGGTTAACGCTCAATACAACTTATTAGACCATTTTAAAATAGAAAAATTATTTGCAGTTGCTGGAGGTTCAATGGGTGGGATGCAAGTTTTACAGTTTGTATCAAATTTTCCAAATAAAGCTGAAGTAGCTTTACCAATTGCTTGTACGGCTAGTCATTCAGCTCAAAATATTGCATTTAATGAACTTGGAAGACAGGCAATAATGTCTGATAGTAATTGGAAAGAGGGATTGTATAATGAGAAATCAACAAATCCTGATAAAGGTTTAGCTGTTGCTAGAATGGCTGCTCATATCACTTATTTATCAAAACAAGGTTTACAAGAAAAGTTTGGAAGAAATCTTCAAGAAAGATCTGATTTAAAATTTGGATTTGATGCTGACTTTCAAATTGAAAGTTATTTGAGATATCAAGGCTCTGTATTTGTAGATAGATTTGATGCAAATAGTTATTTGTATATAACAAGAGCGATGGATTATTTTGATTTAACAAAACAATTTGGTGGAAACCTGTCTA
This sequence comes from uncultured Pelagibacteraceae bacterium, assembly GCA_902599955.1. Lineage (GTDB taxonomy): Bacteria > Pseudomonadota > Alphaproteobacteria > Pelagibacterales > Pelagibacteraceae > Pelagibacter. The sequence continues at coordinate 15,613 of CACKHK010000015.1, read as the reverse complement.
AAGCATTTAAAAATACCAAAACTAAATTTTTTATTATTTCCTTTACTTCTGATTGGTTATACCCAACATCTGAGAATAAGGATATTGTAATAGCACTAAATGCAATAGGTGCCGATGTTGGTTTTGTTGAAATTAAAACTGATAAAGGTCATGATTCCTTTTTATTAGACGTACCAGATTTTTTAAGCACTATTAAAAATTATTTAAACACAACTTATTCTAATATTAATGAAAGAAGAATTTAAAGTTATATCTAAGTTTATTGAGGAAAAATCAAGAGTCTTAGATGTTGGATGTGGTGATGGAATTTTGATGGAATTTCTATCAAAAAATAAAGTAGTAGATATTAGAGGACTTGAAATTTCTAAAGAAAAAGTAAAAAAATGTTTGTCAAAAGGTCTAACTGTAATTGAAGGCGATGCTGAAAATGATTTAAAACAATTTCCAGACTTGTCATTTGATTATGTAATATTGAGTCAAACGCTTCAAGCATTTATGAATCCAGAAAAAGTGATTGAAAATTTATTACGAGTAGGAAAAAAAGTAATTGTTACAATTCCAAATTTTGGACATTGGAAAGTTAGATTAGATTTGCTATTTAAAGGAGAAATGCCAGTTACCAAGAATTTACCTTATCAATGGTATGATACCCCAAACCTACATATGTGTACAATTCTAGATTTTTATAATTTTTGCAATAATAGGGGGATAAATATTTTTAAAACGATTTCATTAAATGGACAAACAATCTCAAATATCAAACGTTCAAATTTAAAATATAAAAACCTAATATCTGAGTTAGGTATATTTTTATTAGAAAAGTAAAATGAAAATAGAAATTATAAAATGTTTAGAAGATAATTTTTCATATTTATTAATTGATGAAGTAACTAAGTCCGCTATTGTTGTGGATCCTAGTGAGTCAAAACCTATTATAGATAAAATCGAAAGTCTTAATCTTAAATTAAAATTTATAATGAATACTCATCATCATTATGATCATGTAGGAGGAAATAAAGAACTTAAAAAATTATACAACGCTAAAGTAATTGGGTTTGATGAAGACAAACATAGGATACCTGAAATAGATATTTGTTTAAAAAATAATGAAATTTGGAAAGACGGTATATTTGAAGCTAAGGTTTTTCATATTCCAGGACATACTTTAGGCCACATATGTTTTTATTTTTTTAGAGAAAATGTACTATTTTCTGGAGATACATTATTTTCTTTAGGTTGTGGAAGAGTATTTGAAGGAACTCATGAGCAAATGTTTAATTCTCTTCAGTTATTAAAAAATTTACCATCTAAGACGGAAATTTATTGTGGACATGAATACACATTAAAAAATTCAGATTTTTGTTTAAAGTACGACTCAGAAAATAGTGCACTAATTTCAAAAATTCAGTTAATAAAAAATCAGCTGGCCAAAGGTCAGCCAACTATTCCAACAACACTTGAAGAAGAGCTTAAGACTAATATTTTTTTAAGATCAAAAAATGTTGAAAAATTTTCAAAATTGAGAGATTTAAAGGATAATTTCTAGCTTATTCAGCTTGACTAAAATAAGGCCCTGACTATATTGCTGATAATTAAAAATTAGGATCATTAATGTCATACGCAGTTATACAAACAGGTGGAAAACAGTACAAAGTATCGGCTGGAGAAATTATTAAAATTGAAAAATTGCCAGATTCTAATCCAGATACAAAAGTAGAATTTAAAGAAATTTTAGCCTATGGAGATGATAAAAATATTGAGTTAGGTGAACCAACAGTAAATGGAGCTAAAGTTGAAGCAGAATTATTAAAAAATGGTAAAGAAAGAACAGTTTTAATTTTCAAAAAAAGAAGAAGAAAAAATTCGAGACGAAAGAATGGACATAGACAGCAATTCTCGTTAATAAGAATTAATAAAATTTTTTCAAAAGATGGTAAAGTGTTATCAGAGGCTGAAAAAATGAAAAAAAAGGAAATTGCAGTTAATGAAGCTAAAAAAGAAAAAATTGAGGCTTCAAAATAAATAGGTAATTTATGGCAACAAAAAAAGCAGGTGGATCATCAAGGAACGGAAGAGATAGCGCTGGTCGTAGATTAGGAGTAAAAAAATACGGTGGTCAACTAGTTGTTCCTGGCAATATTATTGTTAGACAAAGAGGTACTAAAATATTTCCTGGAGAAAATGTTGGAATGGGTAAAGACCATTCAATTTTTTCTGTTGTTAAAGGAAAAGTAATTTTTAAAAAAAGCAAGTCAGACAGAACTTACGTTTCAGTAAAGCCTAATTAATAGACAGATAATTAACATCTGTAAAATCATGAAATTTCTCGATCAAGTAAAGATATATGTAAAAGCCGGAGACGGTGGGTCTGGATCTCCGAGTTTCAGAAGAGAAAAATTTATTGAATTTGGAGGACCTGATGGAGGTGATGGAGGTAAAGGTGGTTCTATAATGTTAGTGTCAGAAAGAAATTTAAACACATTAATTGATTTCAGATATCAACAACACTTCAAAGCTGAGAGAGGTAGAGATGGAAGCGGAAAAAATAAGACAGGCAGAGGTGGAGAAAATTTATACTTAAAAGTACCAATTGGAACCCAAGTATTTGAAGAAGATAATAAAACGTTAATATTTGATTTTAAAAAAGAAAATGAGGAATTTGTTGCAGCAATTGGTGGTAAGGGAGGATTTGGCAACACAAGATTTAAATCATCAACTAATAGAGCTCCAAAAAAATTTACCAAAGGAGCAATTGGTGAAGAATTCTGGATATGGCTACAACTTAAAACAATTGCAGATATAGGAATTATAGGTTTGCCTAATGCGGGTAAGTCAAGCTTATTAGCTTCATTAACAAGTGCAACTCCTAAAATTGCAAATTACAAATTTACAACTCTTAATCCAAATCTTGGGGTTGCAATATACGATGATAAAGAAATAACTTTGGCTGATATTCCAGGATTAATTGAAGGAGCACATAAAGGTACGGGATTAGGTATTAAATTTTTAAAACATATAGAGAGATGTAAAGTATTGTTACATTTAATCGATATTTCAGAAAAAAATTTGGTCAATTCATATAGTCAAGTTAGAGAGGAGATGGCAAAATATAGTTCAGAACTTCTAAAAAAGCAGGAAATAATTGTATTTAATAAGACAGATCTAGTTGATGAAGAAGAAAAAAATAAAAAAATAAATGAATTTCATGAAATTATAAAGAAACCTACTTTTGAAACATCAACACTCGATAAAAAATCTGTATCTGATATTAAATCAAAATTACTTAATTATGTATCTTAAAGACTCAAAAACAGTTGTTATAAAGATTGGATCATCTTTATTAATAAATGACAAAAAAATTGTTAGAGAAAAATGGCTGACAGAATTTGCAAAAGATGTTCAATATCTCAAAAAATTAAAAAAAAATATCATTTTAGTAAGTTCAGGAGCAATAGCTCTTGGTTGTAAAAAATTAAAACTAAGTAAAAAAAAATTAAAACTTGATAAAAGCCAAGCTGTAGCTTCAATTGGACAAATTGAGTTAATGAATCTTTTTAAAAAAACTTTCAATAAGTCAAAAATAAATCTTTCACAAATTTTACTTACACTTGAAGATACAGAAAAAAGACGGAGAGCAATAAATGCTAAAAGGACCTTTGAAAATTTATTTGATCTCGGTTTTATACCAGTAGTAAATGAAAATGATAGTATTGCTACCTCTGAAATAAAATACGGAGATAATGATAGGTTAGCATCAAGAGTCGCTCAGATATCTGGCGCAGATTGTTTAATTTTATTATCTGATGTGAATGGCCTTTTCTCAAAAGATCCCAAATTAGATAAAAAAGCAAAACTAATCTATGAAATAAAAAGTATTGATAAAAACATAGAAAGATTGGCTACACAAAAAACTGGGGAATTTGGATCTGGAGGAATGAAGACAAAGATTGATGCTGCTAAAATTTGTCAATTTTCGGGATGTCATATGGCAATAGCTAATGGTTTAATAAATAGGCCAATACAAAAAATTTTAACTAAAAATAAATGTACATGGTTTTTGCCTAAAATCTCAAAATTGGACGCTAGAAAAAGATGGATAATAAGTTCAATTTCTCCTAAGGGAAAAATAATAATTGATGAAGGTGCTTTATCAGCTCTCAATAATGGCAAAAGCCTATTGGCCGCTGGGATTAAAGATGTTCAAGGTAGTTTTAACAAAGGTGATCATATCAAAATTCTTAATAATAGTATGACTGAATTTGCCAGAGGTTTGAGCAGTTTCTCCTCTGATGAAATTTTAAAAATTAAAGGAAAGCACTCTAATAAAATAAATGATATTTTGGGTTATGTTTCAAAATCTGAAGTTATTCATAAAGATGACATGGTATTAATAAAATGAGCAAATACTTGGAAAAAATTGGTTTAAATGCGAAAATTGCCTTTGAAAACAAAATAAGTAACAAGAAAAAGAATAAAGTATTAAATTACTATGCTGAACTTATCTCGAAAAATAAAAATAAAATTCTAAATGAAAATTCCAAAGATATAAAAGTTGCTAAATCTAAAAAATTAAAAGAGAATTTAATTAAAAGACTCGCTCTTAATAACGAAAAAATAAAATCGATAATTAAATCAATTAAAATAATTGCGAATTTTAAAGATCCAGTGGATGTAGATCTAGAAACTTGGAAGAGGCCAAATGGTTTAAAAATAAAGAAAGTATCTATTCCTATTGGAATTATTGGTATAATCTATGAAAGTAGACCAAATGTTACATCAGATGTATCTACACTTTGTTTTAAATCTGGAAACTGTGTCATTTTAAGAGGAGGTTCCGAAGCATATTTTAGTAATAAAATTTTAGCTCACCTTTTTAGAAAATCTTTAGAAAAAAATAAAATAAATAAAAACTTTGTTCAATTCATTGAAAATAAAAATAGAAAGCTAGTGGAGTATATGCTTTCAAAAATGACTAAATACATAGATGTTATAATTCCAAGAGGAGGAAAAAGTCTTGTTAAAAAAGTACAAGAACTTTCGTCTGTACCTGTTATTGGACATCTCGAAGGTATTTGTCACACATATGTTGATAAAGATGCGAATATATCAATGGCAAAAAAGATAATAGTTAATGCCAAAATGCGTAATACTAGTATTTGTGGAGCTACTGAGACGCTATTAATACATAAAAATAAATCAAAAAATGTAAATGAGATTTTAAATGAATTGAGTGAAAAAGGTTGTTTAATTTATGCTGATAAAAAAATCTCTAAATTATTTAAAGGAAAATCAAAACTAGCAAATAATAAAACTTGGGCTAAAGAACATTTATCAGCTAAAATTTCAGTAAAATTAGTTGACGACATTCATTATGCAGTTAGTCATATCAATAAATTTGGAACAATGCATACAGATGCAATAATTACAAACAATAATCACTCTGCAAAATATTTTTTAAAAAATGTTAAAAGTTCTATCGCAATTCATAATTCATCAACACAATACGCAGATGGTGGTGAGTTTGGTTATGGTGGTGAGGTAGGAATTTCAACAAATAAACTCCCACCAAGAGGTCCTGTAGGACTCAACCAGCTTGTAAGCTACAAATATGAAATATATGGATCTGGTCAAACAAGAAAGTAAAAAAAAAATAGGAATTCTTGGTGGTACATTTGATCCAGCTCACAGGGGACATATAAGTATTTCAAAAGAAGCAAAAAAAAGATTCAGTCTTAATAAAGTTATTTGGGCTGTAACTAAAAAAAATCCTTTTAAAGGTAAAAGTAATTTGAATTTAGATAAAAGAATAAAATATGCAAAAAAAATAAACAAAAATAATTTGTTTATTAAAGTTAAATATTTTGAAAATATAGTTAAATCTAATCGAACTGTTGACTTAATCAAATATATTAAAAGAAAAAATAAAAATGCTGAAATTTATTTCATTATGGGGGCTGATAGTTTAATTAATTTTCACAAATGGAAAAATTCAAACTTAATCTTGAGTATTTGCCATATACTTGTTTTTGATAGAGATAAATATAAGGCAAAATCATTGAATTCTGTAAGCTATAAAAAATATAGCAACAAAAGCATAGAATTTATTAGATTTAAGAAAGTCAATATTTCATCTTCTAAATTAAGAAAAATTTGATACTCTTAATTCAATTAATGGATAACATCTCTTCTCTTCACAAAGATATAATTAATCTTTTAGACTCAAATAAAGCATTAGACATTGTATCAATAGATTTAGATGGAAAATCGTCAATTGCAGATCAAATGATAATTGCTAGTGGAACTTCCTCTAGACACATTCAAGCATTGTCAGAGCAAGTTTATGAATTTTTAAAAAAGAATGGTGTTCATAACTGTAAAATTGAAGGAACAGAAAGCAATGATTGGAAACTAGTAGACGGAATAGATCTTATTATTCATATTTTTAATCCAGAAAAAAGAAAATTTTATGAATTAGAGAAAATATGGTCTGAGCTGATACCTAAAGAAAAAGTAATTATATGAAAAGAAAGTTATATATATATCCACTTTTTTTATTAATTTTTTTTTTTCAAACTAATTTAGTTAATTCTTCTGAAGACGATGTATATAAAAAGATAGATATTTTCTCAGAAGTGCTAGATAAAATTAATAAAGAATTTGTTGATGAAGTAAATCAAAGTGAAGCAATGGACGCAGCGATTAATGGTGTGCTGCAATCACTAGATCCATACTCTGCATATATGACTCCAGAATTATATGAAAGTATGCAAACAGAAACTAGTGGTGAATTTGGCGGATTAGGAATTGAAGTAAGTATGGAGGCTGGAGTAATTAAAGTTATAACACCAATGGATGACTCACCAGCAGCTGAGGCTGGAGTAAAAGCTGGAGATTACATAGTAAAAATTAATGACATTCAAGTACAAGGCAAATCTTTAAGTGAAGCAGTTGATATTATGAGAGGACCTGTAGGAACAGATATAGAGATAACTGTTCGAAGAAGAGGAGAAAGAAAAGCATTAATTTTTAACATAACAAGAGAAAAAATTAAAGTAGCATCAGTTAAATCTGAAATTTTAGATAATCAAACTGGATATCTTAGACTTACATCATTTAATGAAAATAGTGGTGATCAAATTAAAGATAAAATTAAAGAATTTAAAAAAAATGATAATATTAAAAATTACATTTTAGATTTAAGAAATAATCCTGGTGGTTTACTTTCTCAAGCAATCAAAATCACAGATTTTTTTATTGATAGTGGAGAAATTGTATCAACTAAAAGTAAGAGAAAATATGAAAGTAGAAAGTTTTTTGCTAGAACAGGTGATTTGATAAATGGAGATACCATTGTTGTTCTAATAAATTATGGTTCAGCTTCAGCATCTGAAATAGTAGCAGGTGCTCTTAAAGATCACAAAAGAGCAATTATAATTGGAGAAAATAGTTATGGCAAAGGATCTGTGCAATCTATTATTCCTTTAAAAAATAAGGGCGCAATTAGACTAACAGTTTCTAAATATTATTTACCCTCGGGAAAATCTATATCTGATGTAGGTGTATCACCTGACATTGAGGTTGTAGAGGGATCTGATGGTTTTAGATTTAATACCGATACAGACAATCAACTTCAATACGCTCTTAAACTTCTTAACGGTTAGAATGATTGATAAATACAAAAATTTGCCACTCCGAAGTGGCGTTGGGATAGTTGTTTTAAATAAAGAAAATAAAGTTTTTGTGGCAAAAAGAATAGATAATAAAAAAAACTTTTGGCAAATGCCACAAGGAGGAGTTGATAAGGGAGAAGATCTTTATGAGGCCGCAATTAGGGAATTAAATGAAGAAACTAGTATTAAGTCAGTAACTTTAATAAAAAAGATAGATAGTTTATTGACATACCATTTACCAGATGAACTCTTGGGGATAATCTGGAAGGGCAAATACAAAGGACAAGTACAGCAATGGTATATAATGAGATTCGATGGTGACGAAAATGAAATAAATATTAAAACTAAAAACCCAGAGTTTCTTGAATGGAAGTGGGTTGATATAGATGAAATTACTAAATTAGTTGTAACATTTAAACTTCATGTTTATGAAAAAATTCAGCAGGAAGTAAAAAAAATATTAATTAATTGACTTTAATACTTCAATTTTCTGATCTAATAAATATTTTTCTTGATCACTAATTTCAGAGTTACCAAGTTCCTCTTCAGCTGATTTTTGAATTTCAGATATTTTTCCTTTATCAATATCTTTTAAATTCAAAATAAGACTGGTTAAAATAGAGAGATTATTATTTTTAAATTCGATTATACCATCATTTACGTAGTAACTATCATCTCCAGATTTTGAAAAGACTTTGATAATCCCTGGTTTTAAAAATGATATGATAGAAATATGGTCCTTTAAAATTCCAATCTCTCCTTCGTATGCTGGTACTACCACCTCAGTAACATCATCTTTTAATAAAAAAGACTTCTCAGGGTTTACTATTTCTAAAGAATATTCTTCACTCATTATGCAGCAGCTTCTTTTGCTAAATCCTCTGCTTTTTGAATAGCTTCCTCAATAGTTCCAACCATATAAAATGCAGCTTCAGGTAAATGGTCATACTCACCTTTACAAATAGCATCAAATCCTTTTATAGTTGACTCAAGGTCTACAAGTTTTCCAGGTGATCCAGTAAATACTTCAGCTACAAAGAAAGGTTGAGACAAAAATCTTTGAATTTTTCTAGCTCTAGCAACAATTAATTTGTCTTCTTCAGATAATTCATCCATACCTAAAATCGCAATAATATCCTGTAAAGATTTGTAAGTTTGTAAAACTTTCTGCACTTCTCTTGCTACTCTATAATGTTCATCTCCAACTATTCTAGGATCTAATATTCTAGAAGTTGAGTCCAAGGGGTCTACCGCCGGATAGATACCAATCTCTGCAATTTGTCTAGAAAGTACCGTTGTTGCATCTAAATGAGCAAATGAGGTAGCTGGAGCTGGGTCAGTTAAATCATCAGCAGGAACATATATGGCTTGTACAGATGTAATCGAACCTTTATTTGTGGTCGTAATTCTTTCCTGTAGGTTACCCATGTCCGTTGCTAAAGTTGGTTGGTATCCCACTGCTGAAGGTATTCTACCTAGTAAAGCAGATACTTCAGATCCAGCTTGTGTAAATCTAAATATATTATCAACAAAGAATAAAACGTCTTGTCCCTCTTGATCTCTAAAATATTCTGCAACAGTCAGACCAGTCAATGCTACTCTTGCTCTAGCTCCTGGAGGCTCATTCATTTGTCCGTATACTAACGCTGCTTTAGATCCTTCTCCATCTGGCTTAATAACACCAGAGTCTATCATTTCGTGATACAAATCATTACCTTCTCTAGTTCTTTCTCCTACGCCGGCAAAAACTGAAAATCCACCATGAGCTTTGGCAACATTGTTAATTAATTCCATGATCAGAACTGTTTTTCCAACACCAGCACCACCAAATAAACCAATCTTTCCTCCTTTTGCATAGGGAGCTAAAAGATCAATGACTTTAATACCTGTTACAAGTATTTCAGTTTCTGTAGATTGATCATTAAATTCTGGAGCTGATCTGTGTATTGGCCAATTATCTGAACTTTTTACATCACCCTTTTCATCAATTGGTTCACCAATCACATTTATAATTCTTCCTAATGTTTCTGGTCCTACAGGAACTTTAATCGGTGCCGCAGTATCTGTTACTTCATCTCCTCTTTTAAGTCCCTCAGTTGCATCCATTGCAATCGTTCTCACACTTGACTCTCCTAAGTGTTGAGCAACCTCTAGAACTAGTCTATTTCCACCATTATCACACTCTAATGCTGTTAAAATTTCTGGTAGTTCTCCTTCAAATTTTACATCAACTACCGCCCCAATAATCTGTGTTATTTTCCCTTTTCTCATAATTATAAACTTTCTGCTCCTGAAATTATTTCTATTAACTCTTTAGTAATTGCTGCCTGACGACTTCTATTATACTCAATAGTAAGTTTGTCAACCATTTCACCTGCGTTTCTGGTTGCGTTATCCATTGCACTCATCCTCGAACCTTGTTCGCTAGCTGAATTCTCTAACATCGCTTTAAAAATCTGAGTTGAAATATTTTTAGGCAATAAGTTACTCAATATTTCATCCTCCTCTGGCTCAAATTCATAATTATCATCAGATGAATTTGTTTCCTCATCAGTTGTTTTTAAAGGAATGATTTGTTGCTCCTGTGGGATTTGGGTTATTACATTTTTAAATTGGTTGTAAAATATTACACATACATCAAATTCTTTATTTTCAAATTTTTCGATTACTGTCTTGCCTACTTTATCTGCATCAAAATAATTTACATTTTTTGACTCTTTGAAAGAAATTCTCTCTATGATATTATCACCATAAACACGTTTTAACTGATCATAACCTTTTGTTCCAACTGTAATGATTTTTAATATTTTTCCTTCATCTAATATTTTTTGAAAATATAATTTTGCTTTTTTAATTATGTTAGTATTAAATCCACCACAAAGACCTCTATCTGATGTCATAACAACACATAAATGAATTTTATCCTCTCCTGTTCCAGAAAGTAATTTTGGAGCATTTTCAATATCTGATATTCCACCTGATAAGTTTAAAATAATATTATTCATTTTATCTGAATAAGGTCTTCCTTTTTCAGCACTTTCTTGTGCTCTTCTTAGTTTTGCAGCTGCTACCATCTTCATAGCTTTTGTTATTTTCTGTGTTGATTTAACACTCGAAATTCTCTTTTTTAGATCATCTAAACTTGCCATAATTTTAAGCGCTAAAATCTTTTTTAAGTTGGAGAATAATTTCGTTTAAAATTTTCTCGTGCTCATCATCAAGTTTTCCAGATGTAGTAATAGCTTCGATGATTTCAGGTTTTTCAGCTTTACATTTTTCAATTATTTTATTTTCGAAACTTGAGATATCTTTTTGTTCGATATCATCAAGATGCCCTTTTACACCACAGAAAATAGAAATTACTTGTTCTGCCACAGTCATTGGTGAATACTGATTTTGTTTTAGAAGCTCAGTTAATTTTGAACCTCTATTAAGTAATTTTTGGGTTGATGCATCAAGGTCTGAACCAAATTGTGCAAATGCTGCCATCTCTCTGTATTGTGCTAGTTCTAATTTCATTGAACCAGAAACTTTTTTCATCGCTTTAGTTTGCGCTGAAGATCCCACTCTTGAAACTGATAATCCAACATTTATTGCAGGTCTAATACCTTGGTTAAAAAGCTCTGTTTCTAAAAATATTTGACCATCGGTAATAGAGATTACGTTTGTAGGTATAAATGCTGAAACATCCCCCCCTTGAGTTTCAATAATAGGTAAAGCAGTCAAAGATCCACCACCATGTTCATCACTTAACTTGGCTGCTCTTTCGAGCAATCTGCTGTGTAAATAAAATACATCACCTGGATATGCTTCTCTTCCAGGCGGTCTTCTTAACAAAAGAGACATTTGTCTGTAAGCTACAGCTTGTTTTGATAAATCATCATAAATTATTAGAGCATGCATACCATTATCTCTAAAGTATTCACCCATTGCACATCCAGTGTAAGGTGCTAAAAATTGTAATGGTGCAGCATCTGAAGCTGTTGCAGCAACTATTGTTGTATATTCCATTGCTCCAGCCTCCTCTAATGTTTTTTCTATTTGCCTCACAGTAGATCTCTTTTGACCAACTGCTACGTAAATACAATATAATTTTTTCTTTTCATCTCCAGACTCATTAATTTTCTTCTGATTTATAATTGCATCAATAGCAACTGCTGTTTTACCAGTTTGTCTATCCCCGATAATTAGCTCTCTTTGTCCTCTTCCAATTGGTACCAAACTATCAATTGATTTTAGGCCGGTTTGCATTGGTTCGCTAACTGATTTACGTGGAATTATACCTGGAGCTTTAACTTCAACTCTGCTTCTCTTTACACTTTTATCTAGTGCGCCCTTTCCATCAATTGGATTTCCTAAACCATCAACTACTCTACCAAGCAATTCCTTACCAACTGGAGTATCAACAATCGCACCTGTTCTTTTTACAGTATCACCTTCTCTTACTGATTTATCGTCACCAAAAATTACGACACCTACATTTTCACTTTCCAAATTTAATGCCATTCCTTTTGAGCCATCAGAAAATTCTACCATTTCACCCGCTTGAACATTATCTAAACCATATATTCTAGCAATACCATCTCCTACTGATAAAACCTGACCTACTTCAGTTACTTCAGCCTTATCTCCAAATTTCTTAATTTGCTCTTTTAATATCTTTGTTACTTCTGACGGATTTATTTCCATTTATGCCTCTATCATTTTATTTTCAATTTGTTGTAATTTATTTTTAATAGAGGTGTCTACCATAATACTTCCTACTTGTATTATTAATCCTCCAATTAAACTTTTATCGAACTTATAGTCTAATTTTATTTTTGAGCTAAAATTTTTTGACAAATCGTTTTTAATTTTATCGATTTGATCATTTGATAATTCTTTTGAAGATATTAATTCAGCTTTAACTTCACCTCTTTTTTTTGAACAAGTATTAACAAAGTCCTTAAGAATTAATTGCACAAAAAAAAATCTTCTTTTTGAAATCAAAAAACTTAGAAACTTAGTAAGTAATTTATTTAAATTATACGTCTCTGCAATTTTTGATAAAACATTGTTTAAATCTTCAACTGAGTTTGTCGGGTCTTTTATTAAAGAATTAAGATCCTCGCTTTCATGAATTAATTTTAAAAAGAGGTTAGAGTGACTTTCTACTTCTTCTAATGAATTCTCCTCATGAGATAATTCATAAAGTGCTAACGAGTATCTACTCGCGGTTGTCACAGAAAAACTGTTATTTTTACTCAATTTTAACTCTTATTATTACTATGATTTTCTCGTGTAACTAGCACATGACTCTGTTGTCTTCAAGTATCAGATTGACCAAATATTGTTAAATTTTAAAGTTAATTGAAAGATATTGGGTCAACATCAACCGTCAGTTTTATTTCTTTTGGTAATTTATAATTATTCAAGATTTGACTTAGTTTTCTTTGTATTTTTCTATTTTTATTAGATCTAATAAGTAATCGATTTCTATATCTCCCCCTGACTTTATAGATTGGCGCGTTAACGGGTCCAAGAACTCGATCATCTAGATTATTTACCAAATAATTCTTAAGATTATTAGATTCTTGCTCTAATTTTAATTCTTTAGGAGATGTCAAAATCAAAGATACAAATCTTTCAAAAGGGGGTAAATTATAATTTTCTCTTAATTTAAGTTCACTATCTAAAAATATAAATGGATCAGGATCTGTAATTTGACTAATTATTTTTTGATTTTTTCCAAAAGTTTGAAAATAAACTGTTGCAGGTTTTCCTGCTCTGCCAGCTCTTCCTGAAAGTTGATGATAGAGTTGTAAATTTTTTTCAGCCACTCTCAAATCATGGCCGTTTAATGTTAAATCAATATCTAACACAACAATACAATTTAATTTAGGAAAATGAAAACCTTTTGAAATTAATTGAGTACCTACTAAAATATCAATTTCACCGCTAACTATTTGATTTAGTTTTTCTACAGAGGATTTTTTACTCATTGTGTCACTTGAAAATATTGAAATTTTTTTGTCAGGAAATAATAATTTTACTTCCTCAGAAACTCTTTCAACACCACTTCCACTAAAAACTAGATCACATTCATTACCTTTTTTACAATCTCTATTAAGATCGCTTTTAAAACCACAGTAATGACATAAAAGTTTTTTTTTATTTTTGTGAAACACAAGATTAATTGAGCAATGTGGACAAGAATATACATTTAAACAATTTTTGCATAATGCAAATGGCGCAAAACCTCTTCTATTAATAAAAAATAATATTTGATCTTTTTTAATTAAATGTTCTTTGACTTTTTCTACAGTTTTATTTGATATCCAAGAATTTTTATTAAGTTTATTTAAATTTAAATCTATTATTTCGTAAGAGGGTAAACTTGCATCTTTATATCTTTTTAATAGCCTAGAACCTGAATACTTACTTTTTTTTACATTTGAATAAGTTTCGATTGACGGCACAGCAGTAACTAAATTAATGGGAATATTCTCAAATTTTGCTCTAGAGATAGCCATATCTCTGGCATTGTAAATCACTCCCTCATCTTGTTTGAAAGATTGATCATGTTCTTCATCAACAATTATTAAACCCATATTCTTAAAAGGTAAAAATAGAGAAGATCTAGCTCCAATTACAACTTTTATTTTTCCAGAAGAAAGACCACTCCAAATTATTTTTTTTCTTTTTAGACTAATGCCAGAATGCCAAACAGATGGATTAAATCCAAAAAATTCTTTGAATTTTCTCTCAAATTCAGCTGTCAATCCAATTTCAGGCAATAGTATTAAGGCTTGCTTATTTTTTTCTAAAATATCAAATATGTGTTTAAAATACACAATGGTTTTTCCAGAACCGGTCGTGCCTTGTAACAAATGAACCCTAAATTTATTATCTTTATTTTTTAATTCATTTAATATTTTATTTTGGTCTTTAGATAGTTTAAATTCTTTAGAACCATTTCTTTTTAAAAAAAAATTATATTCTTTATCATCAAAATTTTCGATTGCCTCACCACTTAATAAATGTAATTTTAAAGACATACCTTTGGGAACTAAATTGTATTCAGAAAACCAATTTAAAAACTTGATTGTCTCTTTTTTTAGAGGTTTGATATTTAATCTTTTATCAATTTCTTTTATTTTGAAACTTTTATTATTATTTTTTTCAAAATTATCCCAAACGACTCCTGTAATTTTAGATTTACCAAACGAAACCTTAACATACTCTCCAACTTTTAAATTTAAATTACTTTTATAAGTAAATGGGTAATCAAAAATATTTGGTAAAAGAACTGGATATTTCATAAATAAGGTTATGAAATATATTAAGAGTGAATCTGCCTTTTATCTACAGATAATGCTGCCTCTTTAATTGCTTCTGAAAAAGTTGGATGCGCATGACAAGTCCTTGCAATATCCTCAGAACTAGCGCCAAATTCCATAGCTACAGACATCTCAGCGATCATTTCTCCTGCGTGTGGACCAATAATATGCACTCCTAAAACACGATCTGTCGAGCTATCGGCTAATATTTTAACGAATCCCTCAGGCTCATTTATCGCTTTTGCTCTTGAATTTGCCATGAATGGAAATTTTCCAATTTTATAGCTAATATTTTTTTCTTTAAGTTGTTCTTCATTTTCACCTACATAAGCAACTTCTGGAGATGTGTATATTACCCCTGGTATCAAATTATAATTTACATGTCCAGATTGACCTGCAATCAATTCTGCAACAGCAATTCCCTCTTCCTCTGCTTTGTGAGCAAGCATAGGACCATCTATTACATCACCTATTGCATAAATATTTTTTATATTTGTCTCAAAATTTTTATCAACTTTAATTCTCCCTTTTTTGTCAAGGCTTACACCAATTTTATCTAGGTTTAAATTGTCAGTATAGGGTTTTCGACCAACAGAAATAAGAACTACATCTGCCTCTAGTCTG
>CACKHK010000014.1 GCA_902599955.1 uncultured Pelagibacteraceae bacterium | reverse complement strand
TGATCCAGAGCTACTCAAAATTGTGAATTCTGCCAATGTAGCATGTGGTTATCACGCTGGTGATGAGCAGACAATGCAAGAAGTAGTGAAAATTTCTAAAGAAAATAATGTTAGTATAGGGGCACACCCATCATTTAAGGATCCAGAGAATTTCGGACGTAAAAGAATGGACCTGCCAGCTAGTGAAATAACCAAGTTAGTTACTGATCAATATGAGATATTACAGAATATAGCAAGTCTTCATGGAGAAAAAGTTTCACATATTAAACCTCACGGCGCGTTAAATAATATGGCTTGTGAAGATTTAGAATTAGCAACAACTTTAGCTAAAACAATATATCAAATAGATAAAGACATAATTTATTTAGTTCCTACTGGTTCGAAAATGGAGATAGCAGCAAAAAAACTTAATATGAAAATTGCTTGTGAAATATTTGCTGACAGAAATTACGAAGATGATGGAACCTTAGTTTCCAGAACTAAAGATCATGCTTTAATAACTGATCCTAATCAAGCTAAAAATCACGTTTTGAATATGGTCAAAAACCAAACCCTTAATTGTCACAGTGGTAAACAAATACCTTGTGAAATTGACTCCATCTGCATACATGGAGATAATCAAAATTCTTTAGAGACTGCAATGTTTGTAAAACAAAATTTATTAGAGAATAATTTAAATTTGAAACAATTAAATAAAATGAGTAAATTTTTATGAAAATTACTAAAATATTTTTAATATTATTTTTACTTTTAACCTTTACTGCTCAGTCATTTGCGGCTGGAACAAGTTCGTCAGATAAAAAGCCAAGTTACAAAAATGCAGTAAAATTGATTGAGGCTGCAAAAAAATATGAATCAAAAGATAAAATGGACAAAGCTTTAAAAAGATACAAAAAAGCGCAAAAAATTTTATTGGAATTAGATAAAAAAAAACCATTACAACCTGATACTTTAAATTATCTAGGTTTTACAACTAGAAAACTTGGAGATTTTGAAGCTGGTGAGAAATATTACTTACTTGGTTTGCAAGTTGATCCAAATCATGTTGGAATTAACGAGTACTTAGGTGAACTATATGTTGTTACTAACAGAATAAATTTGGCTAAAGAAAGATTGGAAGTTTTAAAAAATTGTAATTGTAAAGAATATCAGGAATTAAAAGAAATTATCGACGGAACAAAAAAATCAAAATATTAATTTATATTTTGTATCATTTGCTCAGGCATCCATAATGCTATTTGGGGAAACAAAACAATTAAGATTACTGCAAATATCATTAACAAGAATAACGGAAAAGCACTTTTTGCGATGTAACCCATATCTTTGTTAGCCATACCTTGTAAAACAAATAAATTAAATCCAACTGGTGGAGTAATTTGTGCCATTTCAACAACTATAACTAAAAATATCCCAAACCAAATCATATCAAAGCCTGCCTGCCTTATCATAGGTTCTATAATTGCCATTGTCAGAACAACTGCTGAAATTCCATCAAGAAACATACCCAAAATTATATAAAAAATCATTAATACAAAAATTAAAACGTACGGCGATAATTCCATGTTTTGTATCCAAATAGCTAGATTTCTAGGAAGGCCAGTAAATCCCATTGCGAGTGATAAAAATGTTGCTCCAGCTAAAATGAAAGCAATCATGCATGAAGTTTTTGTTGCTCCAAGCAAAGACTCCTTGAAAGTTTTCAAGTTCAAACTTTTTTGAAAATAAGAAAGTATTAAAGCTCCTACAACACCTAAAGATGCAGCCTCAGTTGCTGTTGCAATTCCTGTATAAATAGAGCCGATTACACCAAGGATTAATAAAATTACAGGTATTAACTGTTTTGATTTACTTAATTTATTTAAGAATGAATAATTTGCTTCAGTTAAGGGCATTTTATTTTTATTTAATAATGACCAAATGATTACATAACCCATAAATATTAGAGCAATCATTATTCCAGGAATAATTCCTGCTATAAATAGTTTAGCAATAGACTCCTGAACAGTTACTCCATAGATAATTAAAATAATTGAAGGAGGGATTAATAATCCTAAAGTGCCTGAACCCGCTAGACTTCCAAGTAATATTTTTTCTGGATATTTTCTTTTTCTTAGCTCTGGTATTGACATTTTTCCAACAGTGGCAACTGTTGCAGCTGAAGATCCAGATATTGCTGCGAACAATGCACACCCAACAACATTGACATGAATTAGACCTCCAGGAAGTTTCTGCAACCAAGGGGCCAACCCTTCAAATAAATTTTCTGACAATTTAGTCCTAAATAAAATTTCTCCCATCCATACAAAAAGAGGCAATGCAGTCAGAGTCCATGATGAAGATGCGCCCCAAATTGTTGTGGCCATAGCATCTCCAACTGGTCGAGAAGTAAATAAAATCATTCCAATAGAAGAAACCCCAATCATACTTATTGCTACCCATATTCCAGAGCTTAAAAAAAGTAGTAAAACTGTTATAAAAAAAATAGCTAATAAAATTTCAATCATTATTAAAAATTTTTAGGATTAGTAAATGAAAGGCACATATAAAAAAAAGTGTTGCTCCAATAGCGACACTACACTGAGGTATCCATATTAAAATTTCATCAGCACCTTCACTTCTTTCCTCAAACTCGTATGAAATTTTTAACATTTTGATAAAATAATATGACATATAACCAGCGAATATTGTTGTGACGACTAAGCTCCAGACTTCTAAAAATTTTTTTTTAAAACCTGTAGATTTTTCTAAAAATAATGTGATTCTTATATGGCCCCCATTTACAAATGTATATGAAAGAGCAAAAAAAGATGAGGCAGCCATACAATATCCTGAATATTCAGCTAAACCCCTTATATAAAAACCAAAAATTCTAGATGCAATTCCGGTTAATATAAAAACTGCTATTAAAATTAAGAAAATTGCAGCTATATATCCTGAATAATTATATAGACTATTTAATGATTTGTTAATTTTTTGTAACATAAAAAAGGCCGTTTTTTTTAAACGGCCTTTTTTATTATAATTATTTTATTTGTATGCGGCAAGTACGCTAGCTCCTGTTTTGCCAGCCTTTTTCTTCCATTCTTTTGCCATTTTTTTTCCAACTTTTTGGAAATGTTTCTCTAAATCAGCATTTACTTTGCCTACTACCATTCCTGCAGCAGCTAGAGCTTTTTTATCTTCGATATTTCCAACTCTAGAAAGCATCCAACCTTTTTCTTCTGCAGCAGCAGCTTCTCTTTTAATTAAAAGTTGAGTATCTGCATCTAACTTATTCCAAGATCCTCTATGTGCAACAACCATGTTTTTTGGGAACCAAGCAGCAATATCATAGAAATATTTAACACCGTTCTCCCATATTTTACTATTTTTACCAGTTGTTGGTGATGTAATCATACTTTCAACTGCACCAGTTGAAAATGCTTGACTAATTTCAGCTGCCTCAATTTTTGTTGGAGCCATACCTGTAAGTTCTGCAATTCTTATTGTTGCAGAGTTGTAAGCTCTAAATTTCAAACCTTCTAAATCTGAAACACTATTGATTTCATTTTTACTATATAGTCCTTGTGCAGGCCATGGAACAGCATATAAAAATACTAATCCCTTTTGATTTAAACTTTCAATGATTGCTGGCTTTGATGCTTGATATAATTTCATAGCATCGTCATATGATGTTGCTAAAAAAGGTTGTGAGTCGATTTCAAGAATAGGGTCAACTTTTCCTAATGCCGACATGAATCTTTCACCCATCTGTGCTTGACCAGTTCTTACTGCTCTAAAGATTTCTCCGCCTTTAAATAATGATCCACCAGGATGTGTAACTATTGTTAGTTTTCCACCACTTTTCTCTGAAACGTTTTTAGCAAATTCTGCTGCATTTGCTGAGTGAAAGTTACTCGCACCATAAGCTAAAGCCATATCCCACTTTTCAGAAGCATTTACATTTGCTATTAACAAGACAGAAAATAAAATAGAAAACAAAGTTTTTAAAATTTTCATTAAACCTCCTTAATTTTTAAAAAATACATCTCATTATGTATTATTTATTAAATCAATAAAAATTTTATCAAGATTTATTGAAAAATTAGTAATTGTTACTATTATATAGTTATCTTGATCGAAGAAGCCCTTATTTTACTGCAAATTATATTTATAGATATAATATTGGCAGCTGATAACGCCATAATAATTGGTCTAATTGCAGCTAATTTTGTACCGAAAAATAGAAAAAAAATCATATTTTGGGGAGTGGTTGGAGCTTTAATTTTTAAAGTTTTATTTGCAGTATTTGCAACATATTTGTTCAAATTTTACTTTATAAAAATTCTAGGTGGTTTACTTTTAATTTGGATAGTAAATGATTTAAGAAAAGATCTATTACAAGCTCAAAAGCAAATAAAATCACCCACAAAAAAATCTTTAGAACCATCATTTGCAAAGGGCATGTACAAAGTTCTTTTTGCAGATATCACAATTAGTTTTGACAATGTTATAGGTGTTGTTGGGGCTTCTAAAGGTAACTTTGGTTTTATGATTTTTGGTTTAATTTTATCTGTAGTTCTTACTGGAGCAATGGCTACTTATTTAGCTAATTATATTCAGAAGCATTTATGGGTTGTTTATGTTGGAATCGCATTTATTGTTTTACTTGCGATACAACTTATTATTGGTGGACTTGTAGATTTAGAAATCTTAAGAATTAATGAACAGTTTAAAAAGTACTTTTAATATGAGTATTTTATTGATGGGTAAGAACCATCCTTAACATCTGTTTGAAATTTTTTTACTGCTATTCTTATATCTTTTTTTAAATTAATATATTTTTTTACGAATTTCATTTTTGAGTTTGTTAAGCCTAAAATGTCATCTGTGACTAAAATCTGACCATCGCAATATTTTGAAGATCCAATTCCTATCGTAGGTATTTTGATAGTTTTAGTAATTTCTTGAGACAACTTTCTTTCAATACATTCTAGAACTATTGCAAATACACCTGCTTCCTCTAATGATTTAGAATCTTTGAGTAATTTTTTTTTTTCAAAAGCTGTTCTCCCTTTATATCTGTATTTTCCTCTTATTGTTTGTGGAGTTATGCCTATGTGCCCCATGACTGGGATTTTATTATTAGTCAAATACTTAATTATTTTATCTAGCTCTCTACCACCTTCTAGTTTTATACCATCACACTTTGTTTCTTTTAATACTTTTTTACAATTTTTAAGAGCTTGAGATTTGTTTTTATAAGTATTGAAAGGCATATCAACTATCATTAAGCCTTTCTTGACACCTTTTCTTACGCTCTTCGAATGTTCTATCATCATTTTGAGATTAACTTTTCTTGTTGTATCAAAATTATATAAAACTGAACCTAGCGAATCTCCTACAAGTATTAAGTCTGCATGTTGGTCAATTTCTTCAGCTATGTTTTTTGAATATGCAGTTAAACAAACAATTTTTGATTTATTTTTTTTTTTTAAAGTAAGCCTACGTATTTTTGTAAGCATAATTATGTATTACCAAGTACCTGTATTTTCCATGGATTTCCATGGTTCTAGAGGCTCTAAATAACCATCTTGAAGTATTTCAACTGAAATTTTATCTGGAGATCTTACAAAGGCCATGTGACCGTCTCTTGGAGGTCTATTAATAGTATACCCCATGTCTTTCAATCTTTGACATGTCTCATATATATTCTCAACTCTATATGCTAAATGTCCAAAATTTCTTGATCCTTCACCTAGACTATCACCATCCCAATTATAAGTTAATTCTATTTCCGCTCCATTATCATTAGGAGCAGCTAGAAATACTAAGGTATACCTACCTTTTTCACTTTCCTTCCTTCTTGTCTCTTTTAATCCCAAACCTTCACAAAAAAATCTTAAAGAATCTTCGATATTAGAAACTCTAATCATTGTATGTAAATATTTCATAGGATTCTTTATATACGCTTATTATTCCAATTCAATAGTGCTTGGTGGCTTAGAAGTAACATCGTAAACAACCCTGTTAATACCTTTTATATTGTTCACAATTTTATTAGAAATTGATTGAATATAAGACTTATTGAATTGATAGAAATCAGCTGTCATTCCATCTTCAGATGTAATTGCTCTTAGAAGACATAAATATTCATAAGTTCTATTGTCACCCATTACACCAACTGTTTTTACTGGCAATAAAGCTGCATATGCCTGCCATATTTTATCATATAAATTATTACTTTTTAAAGACTGAATAAAATAATTATCAGCTTCCTTTAAAATTTTTATTTTTTCTTTGGTTATTTTGCCAGGCATCCTAATGGCAAATCCAGGTCCAGGAAAAGGGTGCCTTGAAATTATTTCCCAGTTTAGTCCAAGTTCTAATCCTAATTTTCTTACTTCATCTTTAAATAGATATTTAAGAGGTTCAACTAATTTAAGATTCATTTTTTTTGGAAGGCCTCCTACATTATGGTGAGATTTAATTTTTGAAGTTTGGCTTCCTGTAACAGATTTGCTCTCTATTAAATCAGGATATAACGTACCTTGCGCTAAAAATTTTACATTTTTGATTTTTTTGGCATATTTTTCAAAAATTTTAATAAAAAGATTGCCAATTATTTTTCTTTTTTTCTCAGGGTCTGTTACATTTTTTAATTTATTCAAAAAAATATTTTCTGCGTTTACATATATTAAATTAATTCTAAATCTTTTTTTAAATGTATTTACTACCTGGATTTCTTCATTTTTTCTTAAAAGGCCCGTATTAACAAATATACAAGTCAATTTTTTTCCAATAGCATTTGATAATAATTTTGCAACAACACTGCTGTCTACACCTCCGGATAAAGCACATATTACTTTCGAATTTCCAACTAGATTTCTAACTTCGTTTATGAGTTTTTTCTTCTGGTCAATTGAAGACCAGTTTCTTTTGATTTTACAAATAGAAAAAACAAAATTTTTCAGTATTTGTTTTCCTTTATTGGTATGACTAACCTCTGGGTGAAATTGAATACCAAAAAATTTTTTTTCTAGATGTTCAATTATACACAATTTTGAGTTTTTACTCTTTGCCAGAACATGAAAATTTTTTGGTAACTTGGTTACCTGATCTGCGTGGCTCATCCATACTTTGTTTCTACCTTTAAAAAAGAAATTTTTTGTAAGTATACTTTTTTTAACCTCTTCTACTTCAGCTAAACCAAACTCTCTAAATTTTGAATTTTTTACTTTTCCACCTAATTCTTTAGAGATAATTTGATGTCCAAAGCAAATGCCTAAAACTGGGATACCTAATTTAAGAATCTTGCTATTAAATTTTACTTTATTATTTTCATAAACATTTAGTGGACCTCCAGACAAAACAATACCCTTAATATTTTTATGAAAATTTATGTAACTTTTAATTTTTTTATGGCTTGTTATTTCACAATAAATTCCAAATTCTCTAATTTTTCGAGCAATTAATTGTGTAAATTGAGATCCAAAATCTACAATTAATATTTTATTAAGATTGTCTTCAAGACGCATCTTTTTTTTCAAAATCTTTTAAACGACTTTCAATTAAACCAATTTTGTTACACATCTCTTTACATATTTTCTTAAAATCTTTACTTAACTCATCTGCTTTTGAGAAGTTTGATCTTTCCAATTCTATATCTATTAGAAGATACATTGCTTCCTCGTTCTTTGGATCTAAAAGAAGAGTTGTATTTATATTTTTTTCCTCTTGTCTTTGATCTTCCTCAATTTTAAATATTTTTGCTAAATATAAGTATGATGCTGAATCCTTTGGATTATAAACTATATTTCTTTGGAATAAAAACTTCGAGTCCTCATATTTTTCTTTATCAAATAAATCCTTTGCTTCATTAAAAAAATTATTTTCACTAGTCTTTGCAATAGTATTAAATAAAAAAAAACATATTATTAAAATAAAGTATTTCATATTATTTTTTAACTAGATCTATATTATGTACCATACTTTCGTAAAAACCTGCCTTGGTAATTTTTACAAATTTTGGATTTTTTCTTAGTTCGGTAACTTTTTTTGCACCCAAATATCCCATAGATGACTTTAAACCTCCTATTAGGTTGTAAATAATTTTATCAACGCTACCTCTATATTTAATATATCCCTCTACTCCTTCGGCTACATATTTTGAGGTATCTTTTTGTTTAGATTGAAAATATCTATCTGCAGAACCTTTATTCATCGCTCCAATCGATCCCATGCCTCTAAAATATTTATATATTTTGCCTTTTTTTTTAATTTTTTTTCCTGGGGCTTGATCTGTTCCTGCAAATAAAGATCCTATCATAACTGCATCAGCTCCGGCCGCTAAAGCTTTTGCAATATCTCCAGAAAATTTTATCCCCCCATCAGCAATTAGTGTCGTTTTACTTTTACCTATTCCTTTTTTTACATTTAAGATAGCACTTAACTGTGGAACTCCTATCCCTGCAACAAGTCTTGTAGTACAGATTGATCCTGGACCAATACCAACTTTAATAATATCTACTCCTAATTTTACTAAAAATTTTGCTGCCTCAGTTGTTGCAATATTTCCAGCACATATTGCTGTATTTTTTGAACGTAATTTTTTAATTTTTTTTATTATATCTGCTACTTTTTTTGTGTGTCCATGAGCTGTATCAATTACAATAATATCCAGGTTTTCTTTTAAAAGTTTTTTTGCTCTAGTTAATTCTTTTTCACTTGCTCCGACTGCTGCTCCTACTAGAAGTTTTTTTGATTTTACTTTTCTTATTTCTTTAATTTGCTCGTCTATAGTTAGATTTCTATGAATAATTCCTATACCTCCGGCTTTTGCCATAGCAATTCCCATCGGTGACTCGGTTACAGTATCCATTGCAGATGATAGAAGAGGAATATTTATATTAAGTTTTGATGTTAAATTTATAGAGGTATTTACTTGGCTAGGCAGTATTTCTGAGTAATTTGGAGCTAATGTGACATCATCAAATGTTAATGCTTCTTTAATACTATCCATGTCCTTATATAAATGATTCTTGTAAAAATAAAAGAGTTACTATCTAAGATTTCTACAAATTATAAAATTTTCTTTAGAGTCTTTTCTGCTTGAGGGCGGCTTAAAAATGTTTACTTCGTTAAATGATTTCTTTCCAAGTGCGACAATCTCGTTAAAAGTTGATCCCATAAAGATTTTAGAAACAAAGCTTCCTTTTTTATTGAGGAATTCACAAGCAAAATTCATTGCTTCTATACATAATTCTCCCGTAACTAATGAGTCTACACTTTTATTTCCAGTTGTGTTTACCGCCATATCAGAAATTATGAGATCTACTTTTTTTTCAAAATACTTTTGTATTTTTAGTTTTTGATGTTCTTCTGTGAAATCTCCTTTTATATGTATTGAATTCTTGATTGGTTCAATTTCTTTCAAATCAATTGAAATTATTTTTGAATTATTGAAATTTCTAGAAATATATTGAGACCAACTTCCAGGTGCAGCTCCCAAATCTACAACCAAAGAATTATTTTTGATTAATTTAAATTTATTGTTAATTTCTATTAATTTATATACTGCTCTGGATCTATAACCCTCCAGTTTTGATTTTTTTACGTAAATATCTCTATTTTGTTTGATAATCCAATTTTTTGAAAATTTATTTTTTTTCAATTATTCTCAAATCTTAATGATTTTTCAATTATATCACCGTCTAATGTTTTAATCTTAGAAATATAATTTTTATCATTTCTTATATTGTCATTATTTTTTCCTGCTAAATGGATAATTCCAATCTCATGATTTGGTAAATATGGTTCAACAAAAGTTCCATTTTGTTTATCAAATTTAATCGCATCAATATGTGTCCAATTACAATAAGCTGGTAAAATTTCTACTTCTAAATTATCAGAATAAATTGTGATATTCATTGCAATTTGCTCCGAACCCCAAATCTTTCCTGAAGATAATGCTTTTCTTAAGTTTTTTTGCCAAACCTCCCAATGTGGAGCATCGGCTTCTAAACTAAACAAGCCAATATTCAAATGAGGTTTTAGGGCTACTTCTCTTGAAATTTTTTCAGAAAATCCAGAAGACTTGGCATGTTTATAGTTTTGAGATTTTATTTTTGCGAGACTCCCAAATATCCAATCAGCTCTTAAAACTCTTCCATATGATCTATCGGCTGATGTTGCTATTGCTAATTTTTTATTTTCACATCCTTTAAAATATAAATCAATAGACTCCCAAGAATTGACCCAGGCATCTGCATCTATCCATAAATACTTTCTATATCCAGGGAAATATTTTGGAATAAAAGCTCTTGATACTTGGCTTTTTAACCATTCTTTTCCTTTAACTTTAGAGTCTGGAACCTCTATATCCCAATTAGCTTTTTTAATACTAAATACTTTTTTTTCTAATATTTTTATTTGATCATCTTTTAATCCTGCATCCATTATGCATATGTCTAATTTTTTACTTTGCTCAAATCTGTTAATTGAATCAACTAACTCATTTAATAATTCAAAGTAATTTGCGTCTGCAAGGGAAATAATTGTGTTTTCCTTCATTTATAATACATCTTCATGATGATCACTATAGTCCGTCATATTTTTTTCACTTTTTTTAATCATCATAAAATGGATAGAACTTATAGGTATCATCAACAAGTAGACTGCTCCTGAAATAATTATTGCATTAAACGTATAAACAAGAATTAAGCCAAAATATAAAATAATACCAAACAACAAAAATATTGATGCGCTTCTCGGAACAGCTATTCTTTTAAAAGAATAAGTCGGTATTTTACTTATTAGTAATATTGAAACAATTATAAACATAATAGGAACAATAATTTGATAATTTAAATTTAAAAATTGAAATTCACTAATACTTAAAATTAGAGGCATTAAAACTAAAACTCCACCAGCTGGTGAAGGTATTCCCTCAAAAAAATTATCCTTCCATGAGCTCTCTTCATTTGATGAAATATTAAATCTTGCAAGTCTCAATGCAACGCAAACAACATAAATTAGAGAAATTAACCAACCAATTCTGCCTGTTTCAGATAATGCCCAAAAATACATAATAAAAGCTGGAGCAACACCAAAACTAATTACATCGGTAAGTGAGTCTAACTCTTTACCTACTTTAGAAGTTCCTTTAATTAATCTTGCAATTCTACCATCCAGTCCATCAATAATCGCAGCAATTATAACTGCAATAATTGATAATTCAAATTTTCCGTCGAATGCAAATTTGATTGATGTTAATCCAATGCAAACTCCAAAAAGTGTCAAAATATTTGGCAGAATAACTCTAGTCTTTTTATTTGAAACCAATTTAATATCTTTATTCTGGGACTGCATAAAATTATCTTTTTGCGATTAGAGTTTCTCCAGCTATTGTCTTTTGGTCAACTTTTACCAAAGGTGTGTAGTCTTCAAAATACATATCTGCCCTACTTCCAAATCTGATCATTCCAATTCTTGAACCTTGGTCTACGATCTCATCTTTGGAGACCTCAGTCACAATTCTTCTTGCAACAAGTCCTGCTATTTGTACAACAATTATATCTTTTCCATCAGAGTTTCTTATTTTGTAATAGTTTCTTTCATTATCCTCACTTGCTTTATCTAATGATGCATTAAAAAATTTTCCTGGTTTATAAAGTATTTCAGATATTGCTCCAGAACATGGTGATCTATTAACATGGCAATCAAATACATCCATAAAAATACTTACTTTTTTCATTTGTTTATTTTCTAAACCGAGTTCTTTTGGGCCATTTGTATCTTTTACTTGCAGAACAACACCATCAGCTGGACTAGTTAGATAATTATCATCTCCAATCGATGTTCTTTCAGGATCGCGAAAAAAATAGTAACACCAAATTGTTAGTAGCAAACCGATAAAGCCAAGAAAACCATTTATGAAATAAAGAATTATAGTTGCGATTGCAAAAATAATAATAAATTTGTATCCTTCATTATGTAATTTTGGAAAAACTTTATTCATGACAATCCTATAATTGATAATTTTGAATTAATATGTATACAAAAAAGATAAATTCAACTATTAAGATACATCAAATAAATGAGCAAAATAAAGGTTAAAAATCCCATTGTAGAGCTTGATGGTGATGAAATGACTAGAGTCATATGGGACTTCATTAAAAATAAGCTAATTCTAACCTACCTTGATCTAAAAATTGAATACTACGATTTAGGAATGGAAAGTAGGGATAAGACTGAAGATAAAATCACCATAGAATGTGCTAATGCAATTAAAAAAAATGGTGTTGGCATCAAATGCGCAACAATCACACCAGATGAAGCTAGGGTAAAAGAATTTAATCTAAAAAAAATGTGGAGATCACCAAATGGAACAATAAGAAACATTATTGGAGGAACTGTTTTTAGAGAACCTATCATTTGTAAAAATATACCAAAACTTGTGCCGTCTTGGACTGATCCGTTAATTATTGGAAGACATGCTTTTGGTGATCAATACAGAGCAACAGATTTCACTGTTCCAGGTAAAGGTAAATTAGAAATTAAATGGACTGCTGAGGACGGAACAGATGAAAGAAAGTATGAGGTATTCAATTTTCCTGGTCCAGGGATTGCTTTATCTATGTATAACTTAGATAAATCAATAGAAGATTTTGCAAGATCTTGCTTCAATTATGGTTTAATAAAAAAATGGCCAGTTTATCTATCTACAAAGAATACGATTTTAAAAAGATATGATGGAAGATTTAAAGACATCTTCCAAGAAGTTTTTGAAAAAGAATTTAGAGATAAGTTTGAAAAAAATAAAATTATTTATGAACATAGATTAATTGATGATATGGTCGCCTGTGCAATGAAATGGCATGGTAAATATATTTGGGCTTGTAAAAATTATGATGGGGATGTTCAATCAGACACTGTTGCTCAAGGGTATGGATCTTTAGGTTTAATGACAAGTGTACTTCTAGCTCCAGATGGAAAAACAATGGAAGCAGAGGCTGCTCATGGTACAGTAACCAGACATTTTAGAATGCATCAACAAGGAAAAGAAACTTCTACAAATCCTATTGCTTCTATTTTTGCCTGGACAAGAGGTTTGGCTCATAGAGGAAAACTAGATGGAAACGAAGAATTGACGAAATTTGCAGAAACTCTTGAAAAAGTTTGTGTTGATTGTGTAGAGGAAGGTTCAATGACAAAGGACTTGGCTATTTTAATAGGTCCTTCAACCAAGTATCTTACTACTAATCAATTCTTAGATATAATTGATGGTAAGTTGAGACAAAAATTAAATTAGAGTAATCATTTTTTTAAAAGCTTCATCAATTTTGTCATTAAACTGTCCACCAGCTTGTGCAAAATCTTTTCTTCCACCACCACCTTTACCACCTATTACTTCAGAACCTGTTTTTGCAAATTTAACAGCATCATATTTATCAACCAATTCCTCTGTTACGCCAACTGCGAGGCCTACTTTTCCATCAAGACTGGCAAATACAATAATTATTCCATTTTTTAACTCTTTTTTTCCTATATCAACTAATTTTCTAAGTTCTTTCGGTGGAAGACCCTCAACTTTTTGAAATCTAATATTGATATCTTTAATTTTCTTATTTTGAATTTTATTTAAAGAATTATCATTTAAAATTGATCTAAATTGTAATTGTTCTAATTGTTTTGATAAATCCTTAATTAAGCTTTTATTATCCTCATTCTCTAAATTTGGTTTACTACCTAAGTTAATAATTTGTTTTGATAGGTCTTTAATTAATTCCTCATCTTTTTGTGAAGATAGATCAGATAATTTTTCTTTGTTTTGAAGAAAGTTATTTAGTTGATTATCTCTAAGGGCTTCAACTCTTCTAACACCAGCAGCTATAGATGACTGGCTTATAATTTTAAATTTTCCAATGTCACCGGTATTTCTCACATGAGTCCCTCCGCATAATTCTGTAGAAAAATATTTTTCATTTTCATCGCCCATGGACAAAACTCTTACCTCTTCTCCATATTTTTCTCCAAAAAGTGCAAGTGCTCCATTATCAACTGCTTCTTTAGGGGTCATGATTCTCGTTTTGACTTCTGATTTTCTCTCTACCATAGAATTTACATGACTTTCAATTTTTTCAATCTCTTGTTCAGAAATTGGTTTCATGTGACTAAAATCAAATCTTAGTCTGTCTGGTGCAACTAGTGATCCCTTTTGAGTAACGTGTGTCCCTAATACTCTTCTAAGTGATTCATGAAGAAGGTGGGTTGCTGAATGATATGCTCTTATATTATTTCGTCTCTCAACGTCAATTTTCATTTCAACATTATCTTTAATCTTTATGTTTCCAGATTTTACTTTTCCGTAGTGAACAAATAAATCTCCTAATTTCTTTTGCACATCAGATATTTCAAATTTGAAATCACCAGAAATTATTTCTCCAGTATCCCCAACTTGTCCACCAGACTCACCATAAAAGGGGGTTTGGTTGACAATAATTATTCCCTCATCATTTCCTTTAAGCCTGTCTACCTCTTTATTATCTTTCAATAATGAAAGTATAATTCCCTCGGCCTGATCTGTCTCATATCCCAAGAACTCTGAGGGTCCTAGTCTATCTTTAATTGAAAACCATATATCATCAACAGCACTATCTCCTGATCCTTTCCAATTTTTCTTGGCTAGCTCTTTACTTTCTTTCATTAAACTCTGAAATTTATCGATATCTATTGTTAAAGATTTATTTTTTAGGATGTCTTGAGTTAGGTCTAGTGGAAAACCATAAGTGTCATATAATTTAAAGGCTACCTCTCCAGGCAATATTTTATCAATTTTTTCTATTTCATCATTTAAAATTTTAATACCTCTGTCTAATAATACTAAAAATTTCTCTTCCTCCATCTTTAATGTTTCTTTAATTAAAGACTCTGCTCTTTCTATTTCAGAATAATTTCCTTTCATCTCATCTTTGAGTGTTTTAAATATGTTATAAAAAATCGGTTCTTTTGAACCTAATAAATGAGAATGTCTCATTCCTCTTCTCATTATTCTTCTTAAAACATAACCTCTACCTTCATTTGATGGCAAAACTCCCTCGGCAATTAAAAAAGAGCTTGCTCGTAAATGATCAGCAATTACTCTGAAGCTTGCTAAATTGTCATCATTTGGTTTTACTTTCAAAATTTCTGCTGTTGAATTTATTATTTTTTTGAAATGATCAGTTTCGTAATTATCATGAGTTCCTTGAAGTAGTGCAGCAATCCTTTCAAGACCCATGCCAGTATCGACTGAAGGTTTTGGTAGATTTATTCTTTTATCTTTTGAAATCTGTTCAAATTGCATAAAGACCAAATTCCATATTTCTATGTATCTATCACCATCCTCATTTTTTGTTCCAGGCAAACCACCTTCAAGGTGATCTCCATGGTCATAAAAAATTTCAGAGCATGGTCCACATGGTCCTGTTTCGCCCATAGACCAAAAATTGTCTGAAGTTGCTATTCTAATAATTCTATCCTCACTTAAACCAGCGATTTTTTTCCAATAATTAAATGCTTCATCATCTTCATGGAACACAGTTACATACAGTCTATTTTTGTCTAAACCAAAGTCCTTAGTTATTAAATTCCAGGCAAGCTCAATAGCTCTTTCTTTGAAGTAATCTCCAAAAGAAAAGTTGCCTAGCATTTCAAAAAAAGTATGGTGCCTTGGGGTGTAACCTACATTTTCTAAGTCATTATGTTTCCCACCTGCTCTTACACATTTTTGTGAAGTTGTAGCTCTAAGATAATCTCTCTTTTCTAACCCAGTAAAAACATTTTTAAATTGAACCATCCCTGAATTCGCAAACATCAATGTTGGATCGTTATTTGGAACCAGATTACTAGACTCAACTATTTTATGATCGTTTTTCTCAAAGTAACCCAAGAATGCTGATCTAATTTCATTTAGTGTTTTGGCCATATATTGCCAAAATACAGCATTTTTATATGATGTCTACACTTCTGAAGGGAAAAAAGGCGCCCAATTGAGCGCCTTTTCTTAATAACTAAAAGTTATCTGCTAATTTTTTTTAGTTGGAACTTCTTCCTCTTTTTTCTGAGCCTCAACCTTCTCTTCGCTTAAAGGGTTTCCCTCTATCTTTTTTGAAATAACGCCTGCTTTTTCTCTAATAGCCATTTCAATCTCAGCTGCAGCTTTTGGGTTTTGTTCAAGGTAAAGTTTAGCGTTCTCTCTACCTTGACCAATTTTTTCTCCTTTATAAGCGTACCAAGCTCCTGATTTTTCTACAATCTCAGCTTTGGCACCAAGGTCGATTAGTTCCCCTACTTTACTAATTCCTTTTCCATACATTAAGTCAAATTCAACTACTTTAAATGGTGGAGCAACTTTATTTTTAACAACTTTAACTCTTGTTGTATTTCCAATTATTTGCTCTTTATCTTTAATCGCACCAATTCTTCTAATATCCATTCTGACTGAAGAATAGAATTTCAAAGAATTACCGCCAGATGTTGTTTCTGGGCTTCCAAACATGACACCAATTTTCATTCTAATTTGGTTAATAAATATAACCATTGTATTAGTTCTTGATATTGAACCTGTTAATTTTCTCAGTGCTTGTGACATTAGTCTTGCCTGAAGACCAACATGATGATCTCCCATGTCTCCTTCAATTTCAGCTCTTGGGGTTAATGCAGCAACTGAATCAACAACAAGTACTGACATTGAGCCAGACTTAATTAAAGTATCCGTAATTTCTAAAGCTTGCTCACCTGTATCTGGTTGTGAAATAAGCAGCTCTTCAGTATTAACACCTAATTTTTTTGCATAAACTGGATCTAATGCATGCTCTGCATCAACAAATCCACAAATTCCGCCAGCTTTTTGTGCTTCAGCAACTACTTGTAATGCTAATGTAGTTTTTCCAGATGACTCTGGTCCATAAATTTCAATAATTCTACCTTTTGGTAGTCCTCCTATACCAAGTGCTAGATCAAGACTTAAAGATCCAGTTGAAACAGACTCAACGTCCATAGCCTTTTGTTCTCCAAGTTTCATTACAGAGCCTTTTCCAAAGCTATCTGTAATTTGGCTAATTGCTGCGTCTAATGCTTTATTTTTTTCCTTATTTTCCAATTCTTTATCTTTAGCGGTTTTAACCACTTTTAAGTTATTTTTAGTCATTTTTTGCCTCTTTTTTTACGTTTTTTAACAATCGAATCATGAGAATAAATGTACACATTTTGTTCTCATTAGCAATATCTTTTTAGGATTAAGCGAAAAAGTCTATATTTATCTAAGTTTTAGGTAATCACTGTTTAACAAACCAGCTGACTTTAATAATCTATATTGAGCTAATAAATAGTTTCTCTCAGCCTCTGCAAGATTTATTTTTGCGTTTATTAAATTTGATCTTGATTGAAGCACATCGAAGGTTGATCTATTTAAACCACTTTCATATTCAAAACTAATTCCCTCATTTGCGATTTCAGCAGCCTTAACTTGGGATTGAACAGCTCTTAAAAGGCTTTTAGATGACTCTAAAGTGGACCAAGCTGCTGTAACACCCTGGGTATTATTTCTAAAAGCATTTTCAAGTAATAATTTTTTCATTCCTTTTACCTGAAGATTTTTGTTTATATTAGACTTATTCTTTCCACCAAATTGAAAAGGCCAACTAACTGTTGCTTGAAGGACATCTTTTTCTCTTTCATCATAGGTAGCACTTAAATCATCAGTATATGATCTCTCAAGAGAAAGTTTTGCAGTCGGTGATAAATCTGATCTTGCTATTTTCACATCTAATTCAGACTGTCCATACTCTATTTCTGCGATTATAAGATCTGGACTTTTTTGTTCGGATATTTTTTTTGCTTCAACCAAACTTGATGGAATTGGAACTTCTGAATTATATATTTTTTTTAATTTTTCGTTTGTATTGATTGGTCCAATTATGTTTTCATAATTTAGCTTACTTGTTACAATATTGTTTTGTGCACCAATGTAGCCTGCTTGTGCTCCTGATAAAGAAGATTGAGATTGTGCTAGGTCAGTTGCAGTAATTTGAGCTCTCGCTAATCTAGCATTATCTATTTCAAACTGTCTTTGAAGCAAATTTACATTTTCTTGATTTATACTTAATTTTTCATAAGCAAGTATCAGACCTGTATAAGCTTCAATTGCTTTCATAAAAACATCTTGTTCTTTTTTAATAAGCTTTGCCTCTGAAAGATTGAGACCTAACTTGCTTTTTTCATACTTATTACTTCTAGCACTACCATCCATTAAAGTTTGCTCTAACTTTACTGATGAAGTCATAGTATCCGTATCTGTGATCGATGCATCAGATCCATCTTGATTTTTAAGTTCATTTGTATTTTCAAAATTTTTAGTACCAGACAAAGTCAATGTCGGAAAAAAATCGCTTTTTGAAATATTTAAAACTTCTTTTTGAACTTCCAGGTTTTTTCTCTCAGCTTGTAACTCTAAATTGTTTTGAAAAGTAATTTTTAATGCATCACTTAAAGTTGCTGCGCTAGCAGTTAGCGTAAAAGATATTAAACAAAAAGCTAATAAAGATATTTTTTTCATTTATTATATTTTATTGATTTAATTTGATGATTTCTATTTAAATTTAGTACGATAGAACAATATTTTGGGGCAAATTTAAACATATTTTGAGTAACTCTTTGATATGTCTGCATAAATTTTAATACTTCATTTTTATCCATTACTTTGCTGTTTGCCTTATTTTTTGAGTTTAATTTTAGTAGTGCTTCCTGTTTAAGTCTCCAAGTTTGCAATAATCTAAAATTTCCAGCTTTTAAAAATAACAAGCAGTCTAATTTTGAAAATAGTTTTTTATATTTTTTTTCTAATTGATAATTTACAAATTTTCTCCATTTTAAATTTTTATCTTCTTGTCTCTCAAGAGAATTTATAGATTTTTTTAAAGTTGTTTGTTTTTCAGCCCTAGCTCCTACACACCAACCCTCGAAAATTATGACATCTGGTACTCTTTTTACTAAATACCAAGACTTTTTTTTTAGTCTGTCGTCAATAGCCTTATTGAATTTAGGAATTCTATACTTATTAAATCTTTTACTCTTTGTTTTTTTTAAAAGATTAAACATAAAGTTTAAATCATGAGTTCCTGGAACGCCTCTTGTCTTTAACAATGAATGAGTTGTTTTTGCTAACTTGTTTCTATCTTTTCTGGTTTTGTATAAATCATCAATAGAAATTTTAAAAACATTCATTTTAAAATATTTTGTTAGAATGATTTTTAAAATTGAACTAATAGTTGTTTTTCCAGTTCCTTGCCCTCCTGCCAAACCAATTAAATAAGGTTTAGATTTTTTTGCTCTATTTGAAATCCAAAAACTAATTGGAATTAAAAATGATTTAATCATCTTTTCTTTATTTTTAAATTTTTCTTTAGAAGTTTCTTGAGATTTAATAAATTTAAAACAATCTTTACTTATTTTTTTATAACAATCTACAACTGGTTGCATAAAAAGATTTAGCGTTTTTGATCAAGAGGATGATTTTTACCATCATTTACTGGCACATCATCAATTTCGAATGGCTCCACACCTTCTATGCAAGCAATATTTACACCATATATTTTTGGATTACTTCTAGGTCTATTATGAGTATGAATTCCACAGATAGAGCAAAAATAATGCTTAGCTGTATTAGTATAAAACTGATAAAGTGTTAAATTATCCTCTCCTTTTGTAAGTTTAAAATCATCAGGACCAAGTACTCCAATAATGTAACCTTTTTTTTTACAAATCGAACAATTACAACGCATGATTTTTTCAACACCACCTATAGGAATTTTAACTTCAGCTTCAATTGCTCCGCAGTGACAAGTTAACTTTTTCATATTTTAATCTCCTAATAAAATTATTTATTTATAACTTTTAAATATTCTCCGTATCTTTTTAAACTTTCCTCTGGCCATGTTTTTTTAGGATCATACATCTTTTCAAAACAAATTACATCCTCTGCAAGGTTCAGCCATGGATCTTTATCTTTTGTAAAAATATGCACTTGTGGTGGAAAACTTTCTGAATTATCTAAAGTTTTAGTTCTAACTGTTAGTCTACCAACAGCTGAGGCATAATCAGTATAAATATAAGTTCCACACTTGGTGCAAAAATATGCATTAGAAGTGGCACCGCTTCCTGCTTTGAGTTCTGTTGATGCTAGTTCTCCTTCTATAATTAAAGTGTTGTCTAAAACGCTTGTATTAATCACATAAGAAGACCCAGTTATAATTTTGCAATCTTTACAATGACAAGCTTGTGTGAATAAAGGTTTCTTAGTAATTTTATATTTAACCTGGCCACAAATACATCTTCCAGTTAAGCTTTCATTTTTTTCCATTTATTATATTCAAACTATTTATGGTTAAAGTTATCCACATGTATACAACATGTGGTTTTGATGTTCACGTTTTGATTCACTTTTGATTCAGTTACAGACTCAAAATACAACCTGATTGACACTATTGAATAACTTAGATATTAATTAGAACAAAATAAGAACATTTATGAAGCTAACTATACCTTACTATTTACATAAAGCTGGCGCGGGTTTTCCGTCCCCTGCCACAGACTATATTGAGGAAGATATTGATTTAAATGTTCATTTAATCAAAAACGTTCCGGCAACTTTCATCATAAGAGTCCAGGGGAAATCAATGGTGGATGTGGGAATTAATGATGGTGATCTATTAGTTGTTGATAAGAGTTTAACACCAAAAAATTTCTCAACAGTTATTGCAAATGTTCATGATGAACTAGTTGTTAAAAGTTTAGTTCAAGAAAGAGATAAAAAATTTTTAACATCAGGTTCTAAAGAATTTACAGATCGAATTTTAATTAATGAAGATGAAGATATATTTATTTGGGGAGTTGTAACTTATGTCATCCATTCAGTATACTAAAAAAATAGCACTTATTGATTGTAACTCTTTTTATGTTTCTTGCGAAAGATTATTTAATCCTAAAATAAGAAAAAAACCTGTTGTAGTTTTATCTAATAATGATGGTTGTATAATTTCAAGATCAACAGAAGCAAAGGCCTTAGGTATTAAAATGGGAGAGCCTTACTTCAAAGCAAAAGATATTATTATTAAAAATAAAGTTAACGTTTTTTCATCTAATTATTCTTTATATGGAGATTTATCCAGAAGAGTAATGAGAACATTAAAAAGATTTAACTCTGCTATCGAAGTATATTCTATCGATGAAGCATTTCTAGATTTATCAAATTTTTCAGATGATGAAGTTGAAAATGTCGGAAGAGAAATCAGAGAAACAGTTTTAAAATGGACAGGTATTCCAACTAGTATTGGTATTGCTAAGACAAAAACTTTAAGCAAAGTTGCAAATCATATTGCAAAGAAAAAAAAGTCAGGTGTAACAAGTTTGATAGGAATTGAAAATATTGATCCAATACTAGAAAAAGTTGAAATTAACGATGTATGGGGTGTGGGAAGACAGTTAACAAAATTTTATCATAAAAACGGAATTTATAACGCAAAACAATTAAAAAATAAGTCAAACACATGGATAAAGAAAAACTCTAATGTTTTGGGTTCAAGAACTGCAATGGAGTTAAGAGGAGTTCCTTGTATTGATTTAGAGACAACACAAACAAAAAGAAAAAGTTGTGTTGTATCTCGTTCTTTTGGTCAAAGAATTGAAAAATACCAAGAATTAAAAGAAGCAGTTGCAAATTATTGTTTGAATGCGTCTGAAAAAATTAGATCTGAGTCTTTAATTGCAAAATCAATTACAGTTTTTGTTAGAACGAGTCCTTTTCAAAGTAGATTTGGATATTATTCAAACTCAAAAACAATAGATTTTGCAATTTCAACAAATAATAGTATTGAAATAGTTAAAACTGCTTTAGTTGCTTTAGACTCTATCTTTAAAAATGGTTACCGTTATCAAAAAGCAGGTGTGATGCTTACAGGTTTATCCAATGAAGATGGTAGTAAGAACCTATTTTCTTGTGAAAAAGACGAGAAAATAAAGGGTTTAATGAAGTCTATTGATAATACCAACTATCGATACGGAAGATCTACGCTAAGTCTTGCTAGTGCTGGTGTTCAAAAAAGATGGAACATGAGAAGAGAGCATTCTTCTAAAATAGATACAGCTGATTTTTACTTACTCCCAACGATTAGAGCCTAATTAAAAAGGTCTAGGATTATTTGGATAGCCAAGATTTTCACAAGTACCATCGTTATCTGCATCAGCTGGTTTGCAAAGTACAACTGCTGAAGCACCATGTACTTGGGATTGATTTTTAAGCTGGCCTGTTATTTCATCACATCCACTCCATAGTTCATCACAGGAATTTGCTTTACCCACATTAGAATAACGAATAATTGCGTCTTTTATTGTTAAACCTGCATCAGTAGCATATGTCATATAATTTCTATAAGGTCCAAATTTAAATCTCACACTAGTAGCACCACCTAAAACATCTCCGAAGTAACTAGATCTGAGCTTACCATCTATCCAAAAATGTAAAAATCCATCTTTAGACCATTTAGCATTAATCAAAATATTTACCCATTTACCTTTCAACGGAGAAAATTTTTGATCCAAATTAACTACATAATGATCAAAGAAAAATTGTTCATCAACTTCATTTTTTGAAACTCTATAATTTGGCCCATTGAACAACCAAGCAAAACTATTGTTATTTAAGTTATAAGAAGGGCCAACTGTTTTTTCACCTTTTCCATAAAGCATTTTAAAATCAAATAATGAGATATTATGTTTCTCGGTATCTACTTCATTTGGAATAAAATAACCAACTCTATACCACTTTGTTTTTCCTTTTTTTGTAGTTTGCTTATATGGCTCCATAATTTGAAATCTCTGAGCAAAACCTGGACTTCCCCACCTACTCCAGTCCATTTCATCCCCTACATCTGAATAACTTAAATTAAATTCAATTCCTTTTTCCGCAACACCCATTCTATCTTCTAATTTATCAAAAAATTTTATTAGACCTGGACGATTTGGAACATTTCTAAGATTAAAAACCATTTTATTTTTAGATTGATTTCTAAGAACATAATTTGCAAAATCTTTCCTCTCTTGCTTTTTCATATTTGTATGCCATTTACCAGCGTACGAATATGATGGAATTAACAAAAGAGATAGAAGAATGATTAAAATTTTTTTCATAAATTATTTTGGTAAATTATTACAATCATGAAATAAGGCTGTTTTCTTACATTTTTTTCCACTTCTAAAAGAATCATAATAAGCAACTTGTGTTTTTACAGGAATTTTTCTTTTTCCATTGTAAATTCCAAAACGAAAACTAGGTCCCATTTTTTTTCCATCTTTTTTTCTTTTGAGCAACTTACCAAATGTTTTGCCTTTTGATTGATAAACTAATTTATCATTAATCCATAAATCAATGAAACCATCCTCTTTATCAGTCCAATTTACGTTCATTAAAAAATCATGCCATTTGTTGTGCAAAGCCTTTGTAGGTATAATTAATTCTCTTCCATACCCTTCGCATTGGAGCACTCCATCTTTTTCAATTGTAACTCCTTCTCTTTCTAATTTGAACACTATTGGTATTTCGGGACAATCTTCATCAAAACCAGAAGAATTAACTCTATTCAATTGCTTAGTATAGTCACTTGGCATTTTAAATTGTCCTAAGATTGTATAGGCAGGTCTAATATGATTTGTACCTTCGGGGATATACATAGACCATGCATACCAAACATTTCCTATATGCCCTTTTGCACTAGATGGATAATTTCCTTCAAAAATAACTTCACTCCGTCCAGCTTTATTAGATCTATCACAATCTCGTCGATGGCAATCACCATCTCTCATTTCAAAACGTAATGAATATTTTCCATCTCTAACAATTTTTGTCTCATATCTTAAATTCCAAGGATTTGGTGCGATACGTCCATGTGTTTCAATTTTACCCCATGATCCTGTTTTCTCTGGCCATTTTATAAATTTCGAGTGTTTAAAAACATAATTTTCATCTAAATATTTTTTAGGCGGATCTTTTGCTTGAGCAAAAGATGATAAAATTAAAATAAAAAAGATAATTAAAAGTTTTTTCATTTTATACAATTAGCATTAAATCCAATTAGATTGTCTATGCCATACTTTGATCTTTTGGCTAAATAAGTAATATCTTTTTCATGTTTTATTCCAGTTACCATTTCCATTAAGGTATCAATAGCTATAGCCTCTTGATGTGTGTGCTTTCTAGCATTATGTTTTTTATATTGATTATTTTTTTGCTTACCATCGTATTTTCTTGAGGAGAAACTTTCATAATCAGTGATCCCTAAATTTAATACTTCTGCTGCTTTAGTAATTCTATTCATAACTAAGTCTGGAACTTTAGCCCCCCAATTTTTAGCTAAATAGATGTAACCTAAAGCTGAATTTAAACCATAAGAGTGATACCATAAGGCTCGAAACCCTCTAAAAGAATTATTATTGATATAGCCATCATCATAAAACACTTCCTCTATATTTTTAAATCTAAAATTGAATTCTTTTGCTGCTAGTTTTTTATTGTTTGTCCAATGAGCATAAGCTAAGTTTGGAATTCCTCCGTTTCCCATTGCATAAAATCCTTTTTCTTTCTCTAAAAATTCTTCAGGCTTAATAAATTTTTTATGCATTTTTTTAATATACTTGTTAACAATTTTAATTTCTTTATCACTTAAGTAATCTTTAAGATAAATTGCTATCAGCAAATAATTTGTAAAAGCATCCCGTGCAAATTCATATGCATGATACCAGCAAGGTGCCTCGGGATTTCCATCTTTCCAACATTTTGGTTTCTTTTTTAACTCTTCTTTACCGATTGTATCTAGTAAAACATTTGCTTTAGCTATTTTAATCAATATTCCTTTAGCAACATCAATGTCAGTTTTATCATTATTACCAATTGCATTATGGGTAGCAACTGCAAACGAGCTCATTGGACCAGTTAGATTTAGGTGATTTACACTTCTAGAATTACCCAGCGCCCATTCACTCATCCAATCTAAACGTATTAAGCTTTCAATTCTAGCTTTTTTATATTTAGATTTAAAAGTATCACCGCCCACATATGAGCATGATTTAATCTTATCTATATAAAAATGTTTAGGAAAAGATATATCTTTAGATTTAACTTTTGCTTCAGCAGATAAACATAAAAATATGCTAAATAAAGTTAAAAGAATTTTTTTCATTTTTTATTGTTTGCCAACGATTAAAGGTTGATTAAGATTAATTTTAAAAAGTTTAGCTGCATTTTTATATGCAATCTTTTCTTGTACATCTGGGCTTAAAGATCCAATCATCAAACGAACATGCTTCATATAGTGTTCAACAAAAACATCATGTGCTGGGCTTTTACCTAATTTATGATCAGAACCAAAAAAATATCTATCGGAATATTTTTCCATCGATTTTGCCCAAACCTCATGTAATTTAAATCTATAATCATTTGGGATATGCAAATCCTCAAAGCCCCAAAGAGAAGACCAATGAAATGCTATTTTCCAGTCAGTATATGTATTAGGACAATAATCAAAAATTTCTTCAAGGTCTTTTGTTGGCATCATTCCTGTATGAGCTATCACAATTTTTGCGTTGGGGTATTTTTCACATTTTTTTTTATAAAAATTTTTAAACTCTGTTAATCTATCTATCCCATCTATTTCATGAAAAGGCTCCAGGTGTAAATTAATCGGCATACGGTGTTCATTGACAAATTTGAACGCCTTATCAATAATTGGGTTTTTAAGATCTAAATCTAATTGGGGTTGATACCCACCATAAGGGGGATTTTTTTTCTTTTTATTATAGTGAACCAGTCCAGCTTCTCCCAATCCATAACATTGTCCTTTTTTAAATCTTTTAATAGTTTCTTTAAACTCTTTATTAACTTCTGAGTTCTTATATTTTTTTTTATTTGCTGCCATTCCAATAAAATTGGAATGACAATTAGTTAAAACATTCTGATGCTCTGCAGCAAAATCATAATAATAATTCCAATTATCTTCTGATTTGTAAGTATTTGGAGTTCCCATAATTACAGACATAAAAACATTTGCCTTATTTGTTAACATTGGCAAATCTTCTATAAAATACTCAGTACCTATATCTAAAGCTCTTCCGGTGGATTTTCTAGGATGTGCATGACCATCTATTATAGGTCCTAAATAAGGTTTATTTGTATCTCTTACCTCAAGATTATTAAGTTTATAACTGTCTAAAAGTTTTTTTGCTTCTTCACGACTTTCAGTTTTTCCAAACATAATTCTTTCATAAGCCCAGTGATCAAACTTATAATGATCATCAAAACTGTTGGCAAACGTTGGTAAAATTAAAAAAATAAAAAACAAAATTATTTTCATTATCCAAGATTACCTAATCCTGAGCCGTAAGTCTATTTGCTTTAAAAATGATTATTTGGTTTATCTATTTTGGAACTTTGCCATAAAAATGTTTAATAATTTTGCCATCTTTAAGTTGATCTATTTCAAGATAAGTAAAGTTAGGATCAAATCCTTTAACAGTTTTAACTACGACCTCTGGAGTATCAATTAAACACTTAATTTCTGGTTCTGTGTTCCAACTAGTCATCGCATCTTTTATCATTTCCATCATTTCATCATAGTTCTTTATGCTACCGCCAAAACTTGATTTATGTATAGCCTCACAATGTACTTCCTTAGAAACTATATCTTTGAAAGGTTCAATATTTGATTTAAAAAATTCTTTGGTTGCTTCTTCAATTTTACTGTAACTCATACTTTTTACTAATTAAATTAACCTTAAAATATTTATGTAAAACATTTGTTTAAAAATTATTAAGATATTGTTTAATTTTAATGTAAATTATAATTAAACTTTGTAATGAATTTGAAATAATTATTTAACATTAAATACATGTGAGTCTTTTATTAAGGATTCGTGCCGATAAATACTTTATTTAGAAAAGTTAACCAACATAAAAGGTTTAATATAAATACCTATGATTTTTTTAAGCCTTCGTTTAACGTCAAACTAGCTGAAAGCAGAGGAGAAATAAAACTCGCACAAAAACTTAGGTATAAAGTCTTCTTTTCCGAAAGAATTAAAAACCCTATATATAATATAGGAAATTTTAGAAGAGACTCTGATAAATTTGACAATTATGCAGATCATATAATTGTGACCCACAAAAAATCAAAATTTTCCAAAACAAGAGTAGTAGGAACTTATCGTTTACTTAAGC
The DNA here is from genome assembly GCA_902599955.1 of uncultured Pelagibacteraceae bacterium. Lineage (GTDB taxonomy): Bacteria > Pseudomonadota > Alphaproteobacteria > Pelagibacterales > Pelagibacteraceae > Pelagibacter. Next base: position 510 of record CACKHK010000014.1, on the reverse strand, counting down.
AATCTGTTGCGGAAAAAAAATCAGGTTTTTATAGTTGTGATGAATTTAATTTAGATAATTTACTAAATTCTGGAGTTTACGACAATATGCTAGAATTAAGTCGATCATGTATATCTTATAAATTTAGAAATAAAAATGTTCTTAAATTAATGTGGAAAGAAATATATAATTATATTAACAGAAATAATATAGATGCTTTGTTTGGTACGGCCAGTTTCTTAAGTACTAATATTAACAAGATTGAAGATCAATTGATATATCTTAACAATTATCATAAAATGTCAGGTAACATCACAGTCAGTGCTTTACCAAAATGTAGACTAAATATTGATTATCAAAAAAACATTAATGTGAATATTAAATTAATTTCAAAATTACCAACTTTAATTAAAGCTTATATAAAGTTTAACGCTTCTATTGGGACAGGTGCAGTAATTGATAATAAATTTAAGACAACTGATGTTTTTGTTTTTTTACCAATTGAAAAAATAAATAAAGAATATGTTAATA
>CACKHK010000013.1 GCA_902599955.1 uncultured Pelagibacteraceae bacterium | reverse complement strand
CCAGGTTTTGCACCTTGTGCAATTTTAATTTCAATTTCATTACAATTATTTAAATAATTTATAGTTACTCCGAATCTTGCAGATGCTATTTGTTTTACCCTTGAATTAGCGCTATCTCCATTTTCTAAAACTGTAAATCTCTTTTCATCCTCTCCACCCTCACCACTACAAGAAGCACCCTTTATCCTATTCATACCCATAGCAAGAGTTTCATGAGCTTCTTTTGATAAAGCACCATGAGACATACTTCCACTTCCAAATCTTTTCATGATTTCACTTATTGGCTCTACTTCGTCAATTGCTATTGCCTCTTGATTTTTAAAGTCAATTAAATCTCTTAAATTAATTGGTTTTAAACCGTAGATTCCTTTGGTGTATTTTTTATAAGTATCATAAGAATTTGATCCAACTGCAGCTTGCAAAAGATGAATTAATTTTCCTTGATATTGGTGAGTTTCTCCATTTTTTCTATATCTATAAATTCCACCTATGGGTAAAATATTTGAATGAATGTCAAAAGCATCCTTATGTATACTTCTGATCTTTTTTTCTATACCACTTAATCCAATTCCGGAAATTTTAGATATTACCCCTGGAAAATAATCTTTAACAATTGTTCTACTTAATCCTACAGTTTCAAAATTACATCCTCCTCTATATGAGCTTAAAACAGAAATACCCATCTTTGACATTATTTTTAACAGCCCAAAGTTTACAGATTTTATATACCTACTGACACACTCATCAAAAGAAAATTTGCCAAAAAGTTTTTTGGAGTGTCTTTGAAATAAACTATCGAATGCAAGATAAGGATTTACAGTTGTTGCTCCAACACCTATAAGTGTAGCAAATGAGTGTGTATCAAGAGCATCTCCTGTTTGAACATTGATAGAAACATATCCTCTTAGACCTAATTTTATTAAATGAGTATTTATTGCTCCAATACATAAAAGCATTGGCATTGGCAGTTTTGTTTCGGATATATTTTTATCTGACAAAATAAGTTGTGTTACACCTTCTCTGACTGCTTTCTCTGCATCCCTTTTTAATTTATCAATTGAATTTTCTAGTGTTTCGTCTTTGTCGAATATACAATTTAAAATTCTATAATTATCACCAAAATACTTTACAAATTTTTCAAACTGATTGTTTGAGAGGATGGGACTGTCTAAAACATAAATATTTTCCTCAGTTAGATCTGAAAAATCAAGAATATTACCCAAATTTCCAAACCTAGTTTTTAAACTCATAACTTTATTTTCTCTTAAAGAGTCTATTGGAGGATTTGTTACTTGACTAAAGTTCTGTCTAAAAAAATGGTAAAGAGGCCTATATTTATCAGATAATACGGCAAGAGGTGTATCATCACCCATGGATCCAGTTGCTTCTTTAGCATCTTCAGCCATAGGATGAAGGATTAGTTCTAAATCCTCAAGGCTATAGCCAAAACAGTGTTGTATTTTTTTTAAATCAGAGCCTGAATATTGGTTTTTTTCATTTTCTATTGGAAATTTTTTATCAAGATCAATAATCTGATTGTTAAACTTTTTAAATTCTTTTGCTAAATAATTCTTAATTGCATTGTTAGAATAGACTTTTCCCTTTTCAATTCTAACACCCAATATTTCACCTGGACCAAGTCTCCCTTTCGAAACAATTTTTTTTTCATTTAAATCAATCATACCTGTTTCAGACCCGGCAAATAAAAGTTTATCTCTAGTAACAGTGTATCTTAGTGGTCTTAGACCATTTCTGTCACTTCCAACAATTACCCACTCATTGTCTGTAGCAGCAACTGCAGCAGGTCCATCCCAAGGTTCCATAGTACTATTTAAAAAATTGAATAATTGTTGATGGTCTTTCGGCAAAACTTTACTTTTTTTTGACCACGCATCTGGAATTAACATAAGTTTTGCCAAAGGTGCTGAATGACCAGAAATATTTAGTAATTCAAAAACATTGTCCAATGATGCAGAATCTGAATTTCCAGCAGGAATAACTGGTTTCAAATTTTCCATATCATCAAACAATGGACTAAACATTTCTTCTTGGTGTATATTCATCCAATTAACGTTACCCTTAAGTGTATTTATTTCTCCATTATGAGCGATAGCTCTAAAAGGTTGAGCTAAATCCCAGCTTGGTGCTGTATTAGTTGAAAACCTCTGATGAAAAATTGCATATCTTGAAATAAAACGTTCATCCTTTAAATCTGTATAAAAGTCTGACAAAGCTTCTGCAAGAAACATTCCTTTGTAAATAATTGATTTTGAACTAAATGAGCAAATATAAAAGTTATTTAATTGATTTTTTAAAGCTTCTTTTTCAATTTTTCTTCTTGTCTCGTATAGTATTCTCTCTAAATATTTGCCAACAATTGATTTATCATTATGGGTAAACAAAACTTGAGTAATTTCAGGTCTTGTTAATTCAGCTTTTTCACCAAGTACAGATGGATCAACTGGCACTTGTCTCCATCCATATATATTAAAATTCTTTTTTGTAAGTTCACTCTCTACTATTGTCCTACATTGTTCTTGACCACCAAAATCGTTCCTCGGAAGAAAGATCATTCCTACACATAAATCTGAATTATCATGTTTGTGACCAGTAATTTCTATTTTCTCTGCAAAAAAATCTTTAGGTATCTCAATATGTATTCCTGCTCCATCACCTGTCTTTCCATCAGCATCAATAGCGCCCCTGTGCCAAACAGCTTTCAAAGCCTCAATTCCATATTCGACTACTTTTCTTGATTTTAGACCTTCAGTTGAAGCTACAAGACCGACTCCACATGCATCATGTTCCATTTTCTCATCATAAACATGATTTTTTTTTAATAATTCACGATTTTTTTTTTGGATATCCATTATGCAACTTTCATTTTTTGTTTTGATTGAAGAAAACTTTCAATTGAGGTTGCTGCATCTCTTCCATCCTTAATAGCCCAAACAACTAATGATGCTCCTCTAACAATATCTCCTGCTGCGAATACACCAGGAATACTTGTTTCTAAGGTATCAAAGTCAGCTTTAATAGTTCCCCATTGTGAAACTTTTAATTTTGGCTCTTGAAAAAGAGTAGGTAAGTCCTCTGGATCAAATCCTAGAGACTTAATCACTAAATCTGCTTTTATTTCAAACTCTGAGTTTTCTTCTACAACTGGTTTTCTTCTTCCACTCTCATCAGGGTCAGTTAATTTCATTTTATCAACTATAATACTCTTTACTTTATTGGAACCTTTAAATTCTTTTGGATTACTCAACCAAATAAATTCAACACCTTCTTCCTCTGCATTTCCTACTTCTCTAGCAGATCCGGGCATATTTTCTCTATCTCTTCTGTATAAACATTTTACAGATTTAGCTTTTTGTCGAACTGATGTCCTTACACAATCCATTGCTGTGTCTCCGCCACCAATAACTACAACATCTTTTCCTTCAGCATTAAGTGTGCCGTTATCAAACATTTCAACTTTATCACCTAAACCTTTTTTGTTTGATGCTGTTAGGAATTCCATTGCAGGAAAAATATTACCTAGGTCATTTCCTGGTAAATTTACTTCTCTAGGTTTGTAAACACCTGTGGAAATTAATATTGCATCATGTTTTGATTGTAGTTCTTTTAAAGTAGAGTCTTTACCAACTTCAAAATTGTTTATAAAATTTATACCTCCATCTTTTAGAAGTTTAATTCTTCTTTCAACTACATGTTTCTCTAGTTTAAAGTTTGGAATTCCGTAAATAAGTAATCCACCAGCTCTATCATATCTATCGTATATTGTTACTTGATATCCTTTTTTTCTTAGCTCTTCTCCACAAGCTAACCCTGCTGGTCCTGCACCTATAATTCCAACACTTTGTTCATTTTCAATTTTTACTTTTATTGGTTTAACCCATCCATTTTCCCATGCTTTGTCGGTTAGATATTTTTCAATTGATCCTATAGTAACAGTTCCATGCCCTGACTGTTCGATTACACAATTTCCCTCGCATAGTCTGTCCTGAGGACAAATTCTTCCACATACTTCTGGCATATTATTTGTGCTTTGGGATAAGTGATATGCCTCTTCATATCTTCCTTCTGCAGTGAGTTTTAACCAATCTGGAATATTGTTACTTAAAGGACAATGAACTTGACAAAAGGGGACACCACATTGTGAGCATCTGCTAGACTGCTCTTTAGCCTTATCATGTATAAATTCTTGATATATCTCGCCAAAATCCTCTTTCCTTTTGGATTTATCTCTTTTAGGTGGATTTTGTTGACCTATATCCACAAATTGAAGCATTTTATTTGTCATCGGTGTCGGCTTATATACGAATTTGAAATATGTATAAAGTATAACTAGGTAATATATTCTGACATATATTTTTAAAAAACCCATTATTTCTTAATTTTTTTTAAATTTGCATAGTAGCTATGCGTAATAGTAATTGCCTTATTTAAGTAATCTTTTAACTATCTATTTAATTCTCAAATGATTTCAAAATATATAGAAACATCAATATTAGCATTCATCCAAGGATTTACTGAGTTTATCCCCGTAAGTTCCTCTGCTCATCTCGTTATAATTTCAAAGATTTCTAATTTTAATGTTAGCTCGCTTCAATTAGATATAAGCCTCCATTTAGGGTCACTTTTAGCAATTATTTTTTATTTTAGAAAAGATTTATTAAATATAACCAAAAATAAATCTTTATTCCTTTTAATAGTTTTAGGATCAATTCCATTAATTATTGTTGGCTACTTTTTTTATTCATCAGGTCTAATTGAAAATTTAAGAAATTTAAAAGTGATAGCTTGGACTACTTTAGTATTTGGAATATTATTGTTTATTGCTGACAGATCTACAATTAAAAATAAAATTAATAATAATTTAAATCTTAAAAATATTTTAATAATAGGTATTTTTCAAGTATTTGCTATTATACCTGGAGTTAGTAGATCGGGAATTATAATTACAGCATCAAGATTTTTGAATTTTGATAGAGTTGGTTCCTCTAAAATATCCTTTTACTTGTCCATACCTGCATTAGCTGGAGCAAGCGTACTAAGTATGAAAGATATTATTAATACAAATATAGATATGAATTTTTTGTTTATATTTGCAGTCTTGTTATCATTTGTTGTTTCTTATTTAACAATAAAATATTTTTTGATTTATGTAAGGAATTTTAATTTAAACCTTTTTGTTTATTATAGAACATTTCTTGCGTTAATTCTTTTTGTAATTGCATATTCTTAAGTTTTGGTACTTGGAGAAATTTGAGAAGAAATTACTGCAACTAATATTAAAAAACATCCAATCATATTATTCGTAGTTAAAAACTGGTTAAGAATTATCCATCCAGCAATTGCCGCAAACACTCCCTCTAACGAATAAATAATTGCGGCAGGTGCTTCTTCTATATTTTTTTGAGCAAACATTTGTAATGTAAAGGCAATTCCACCTGATAATGCGCCAGCATAAAGTATTGAACTACTTTCCATTAGAATTTTAGAAATATTAATTTCCTCAAATGCATATGAAAAAATTATTGACAGAGTTGCCACAAATAAAGCCTGTAATGCTGCATAGAACATTGGAATATCAAATTCTTCCATAAATTTACCTGCAAAAATTATGTGTAATGCCCAAAATACGGAACATAAAATAACTAAACCATCACCTAACATTATCTCTGAATTAGAAAAATCACTTAGGAGATATACACCTAAAACACATAGACCAATTGCAGGCCAGATACTCCAATGGACTTTTTTTGAATAAATAAAAAATAATAAAATTGGAACTATAGGAACATAAAATACCGTAAAAAACGCAGCATTTGCAATATTTGTGTACTGAAGGGCGGCTTGTTGTAAAAAAGTTCCTAAGAAAAGTGAAACTCCCATAAAAACTAAATATTTTATAAAAAGTTTTGATTTTGAGAGTATCTCTAGCCTAATTTTCTTTCTTTCAAAGAGTAATGCTAGCGGTAAAATAGTTAAAAATCCTACAACAAATCTTGCTGAATTAAATGTTAAAGGACCAATATTGTCCATACCTGTATCTTGTGCAATAAAAGCTGTACCCCAGATAAAAGTTGTAACTAATGCACAGATCATAGAAAGAGATTTTGTCATTTTATTAAATTAAATTATTAAATTAATTTATTCCGTTCATCTTACAAGAACTATCAAAATCTTCTTTATTTATATAACATCCAGACATTTTTCTTACTCCACTAAATGATCCTCTTCCATGAAGTATTCGCCAATTATTAAATATTAAAAGCTCTCCAGGTTTAAGTATATGTCTCCACTGGTAATCTTTATTGTTAGCAAGTAGATCAAATTTTTTAATCGCTTCATAAAACTTTAAAGTTAAATCCTTTTCAAATCTAAACGGTGCTCGATCATAATTGTTAAAACTTACTTGAATAATTTCATTATTTTTATTTAATTTAAATATTGGTCTTTCAGCTTCTAGAATAACTCCATCACCAATGTAATTACCTTTTACATTTATTTTTGTAAGCAACTCATACATTTGCTGGTCTTCTTTTTTGATTGTTTCGGCAATCTTTAATCCATCAACCATTATAGAGTCACCACCCTTAGCATTATAGTCACAACATAATAATAATTGTAACCCTGGAGCATCATTACTATATGTTGAGTCTGTATGTGGTCTTAACTCTTCTTGAGTGTAAGCGCTGTCAGCTTTATTTTCATCAGACTCAAAACTCCACAGTCCTCCAAATATAGAATTTCTTACATATCCAATTTTATTAGCAATTTTTTCAACACATTTTAAATTTGTTTCACAATTTCTAATTACTAAAAAACCATAAGTGTATAGACTTTTTAAAAAGTTTTTAAATCCATTATTTGATAAGATAGAACTATAATCTACAAATATCTCTTGGTGAATTTCATTTGATCCCCAAACTTTTAAATTAGATTTTGTTTCTTTTTTTTTATCTATTTTATTATTAATTAGAAATTCAAATGAATATTGGACTGGCTTTTCTAGATCAGGCCAGGAAATGCTCAAGTATTTGCCATTTTCTAATATTTCAGCATTTTTTATTTTTAAATTTAGATCTAAAGATGCTGTAAAAGTCTTTCTTTGACTAGACCTTTTATCCCAATTTTGCTCATCTTTTGCATGATCTCGCAACCAAATATTTGGAAAAATTTCTGAGTTTTCTCCACTAAAATGGACATGAAGATCATTGGGTAATATTTCAATTTTTGTAATCATTTACTTAGGTTGTAAGCAAAATTTGCTCCTAAATTATCTTTTAACTCATTATTAAATTTGGCAGCTTCAGCTCCGTCTATAATTCGATGGTCATATGATAGTGATAAAGGTAACATAGTTCTTGGAATAAATTTTCCGTCTTTAAGTACCTGTTTTTTATAGCTTCTGCCTATTCCAAGGATAGCAACTTCAGGAAAATTAATTATTGGTGTAAAGAACGATCCTCCAATTCCACCTAAACTAGTAATAGTCATCGATCCCCCAAAGAATTCTTTTTTATCAATTTTGAGATTTCTGCAATCATCACTTACTTTTTTCAAGTCCTTACTTATATCTTTTATATCTTTTTGATTAGCATCTCTAATCTTAGGTACCATAAGTCCGTGTTGGGTATCAACTGCGATGCCGATGTGAAAATACTTTTTAAATGTAATTTTACCATTTTCAATATCATCAATTGATGAATTAAAAGATGGAAATTTTTTAAGTGATATTACTAATGCTTTTATAATAAATGCAAGTGGAGTAATTTTTATTTTTTCTCCAGAGTAGTTATCTTTAAGTGAACTTCTAAACTCTTCCATTTCGGTGATATCAGCTTCATCATGATTTGTTACATGTGGAATGTTAGTCCAAGAGTTAACTAGATGAGGAGCAGCGATTTTTTTAACTCTAGGAATATCTTTAATTTCGACTTCTCCAAAATCTGAATGAGGATATTCACTTTTGATAACTTTTTCATTTTTACTATCTTTAGTATCAATGTTTTGATTAATATTAGACGAAACAAATTCTTTTAAATCTTTTTCTGTAACCCTGCCTAATCTTTCCGAACCTTTAACATTAGTTATATCAACACCTAATTCTCTAGCAAACTTCCTAACTTTTGGACTTGCAGATGTTTTGTTGTATTGATCAGACATTTACATCTTTGTTGGCATAGGTTTATTTTTATCAATATTATAATTTTTAATTGCATCTTCAGCATACTTTGATGTAATAAGTTGCTCTTTGGCCAAAACACTAAGGCTGTAAGCAACTATATGTTCTTTATCTACTTCAAAAAAACTTCTTAAATTTTTTCTTGTGTCGCTTCTTCCATATCCGTCAGTACCAAGAGAATAAAAACTTTTTTTTGTAAAAGACCTTATTTGATCTGCATTAATTCTCATATAATCAGTAGCTGCAAGGATGGGTCCTTGCTGCTTTCCTAAGCATTCCTCAATATACGATTTTTTGTTTGTTTCTGAGGGGTTTAATAGGTTTTGTCTCTCAACTTCCATTCCATTTTTCCTTAACTCGTTGAAACTTGTAACACTCCAAACTTCACTGTCTATCTGATACTCTTTTTTGAGTATATCTGATGCCGCCATCATTTCTCTAAGAATTGTTCCAGAGCCCAATAATTGGATCTTAGCTTCTTTTGAACTTGATGACTCTTTTATTTTGTACATTCCTCTGAGAATTCCATCTTCACAATCTTTTGGCATTTCAGGATGAGAATAATTTTCATTCATTGTAGTAATATAGTAAAAAATATTCTCATTTTTTTCATGCATTCTCCTTAAACCTTCTCTAAAAATTACAGCTAATTCATAATGGAAAGTAGGATCATAGGATATACAGTTTGGAATTGTAGATGCGAGTAAATGACTATGCCCATCTTGATGTTGAAGTCCTTCTCCTGCAAGAGTTGTTCTTCCGGCTGTTGCGCCAATTAAAAAACCTCTTGCTTGGCTATCTCCAGCTGCCCAAGCAAAATCTCCAATTCTTTGAAAACCAAACATAGAATAGAAAAGATAAATTGGTATCATTTCAACGTCATGGTTAGTGTAAGCAGTGCCTGCAGCAATCCAGGATGACATAGATCCTGCCTCCGTAATACCTTCTTCTAAAACTTGACCACTTTTTTCTTCTCTGTAAGAAGAAAGTTGTGCAGAATCTTCTGGCTCGTACTTTTGACCCTCGTGAGCATAAATTCCTATTTTTTGAAAGAAACCTTCCATTCCAAAAGTTCTAGCTTCGTCTGGAATAATTGGAACTAATTTAGGAGCAACATTTTTATCTCTTAAAAGATTAGTTAGCATTCTTACTAGTGCCATTGTTGTAGACATTTCTTTTTCACCAGTAGAAGTCTTCATAAAATCAAAAATATCCTTACTTGGAGCTTTAATTGGTTTTGAGTAAGATGTTCTTTCTGGAATAAAACCACCCAATTCTATCCTTCTCTTTTTTAAATATTTTATTTCTTCTGAATTTTCGTCTGGTTTGAAATATTCAATATTTTTGACTTGGGCATCTGTTAAAGGAACATCAAATCTATCCCTATAATACATTAAATCATCTACATCTAATTTTTTTTGCTGGTGAGTTGTATTTACACTTTCTCCACTTTTTCCCATACCATAACCTTTTATAGTTTTGGCTATTATAACTGTAGGACTTCCTTTGTGATTGACTGCTTTATCATAAGCAGCATAAACTTTATGAGGATCATGACCTCCTCTATTTAATCGCCAGATATCGGTATCAGACATTGATGAAACTAACTCTTTTGTTTCAGGATATTTACCAAAAAACTTTTCTCTCACATAAAGTCCATTTCTTGCTTTAAAAGCTTGATATTCACCATCCACAGTCTCATTCATAATTTTTACTAAATGTCCTGTCTTATCATTTGCTAAAAGAGTATCCCAATAAGAACCCCAAATAACTTTTAAAACATTCCAACCTGCGCCTCTAAAAATTCCCTCTAATTCTTGAATTATTTTTCCATTTCCTCTAACTGGACCATCTAATCTTTGTAAGTTACAATTAACTACAAATATTAAATTGTCTAAATTTTCACGAGCTGCTAATCCAATTGCGCCAAGAGATTCTGGCTCATCCATTTCTCCGTCACCAAGAAATGCCCATACTTTTCTTCCTTCATCCTTTATTAATCCTCTATTAATAAGATATTTCATAAATCTTGCTTGATATATTGCTAACATTGGACCAATACCCATTGAAACAGTTGGGAATTGCCAAAAATTAGGCATTAGCCAGGGATGAGGGTACGAAGAAAGACCACCTGTTTTTACCTCTTGTCTAAATCTGTCTAGTTGTTTTTCATTTAATCTTCCCTCAAGAAAAGCCCTAGCATACATACCAGGTGCACTATGACCTTGAAAATATACTAGATCACCTCCGAATTTATTATTTTTTGCTCTCCAAAAATGATTCATTCCCACATCATATAATGTTGCTGCAGATGCAAATGTTCCTATGTGCCCACCAAGCTCAGGATATTTTTTATTTGCCCTTACTACCATAGCTGCTGCATTCCACCTTATTAATGATCTTAACTTCCGTTCTATATTTTGATCTCCTGGAGATCTTTTCTCTTCCTCAGGAGGTATAGTATTTACATAAGGAGTGGTTTGAGTATGAGGAATTTTTGATCCAGCTTTGTAGGATTGATCAATTAATTGTTTTATTAAAAAATGTGCTCTTTCTGAACCATCATTTTGTAGAACTGCGCTTAAAGAGTCTAACCATTCTTTTGTTTCTACAGGATCAATATCATCATTACTACTAACCATCTTTACTTCATTTATTAGTCTAGTTTGTTTGATCTGTTTTGGCTCAACAACTTTTGTTTCAGCTTTGATATCAGGCTTTGTAGCAGTTTCAGCTTCCTCAATTAACTTCTCTGTTGAAGGTGGGATTTTATCACTTAAAGTTTTAGTATTTTTTTCCTCTTCATCCTTATTGTCTGAAGATAGTGATAATATCAAATCACCTTTTGAAACTTTGTCACCAATTTTAACTTTTATATTTTCTACTGTACCCTCATAATTTGATGGTACTTCAACACTCGATTTATCGCTCTCCAGTGTTACGACGGGGTCATTTTTGTTGATTTTATCGCCCTTTTTTACAAGCACTTCAATTATTTCAACGTTTTCAAAATCTCCAATGTCTGGAACTAATAAATCTAAATTCATTTTTTTATTATATATATATCAATATTTGCTAAAAAAATAATTTACATTATTAATTATGTATAAAAGCTGTACAAATTGCGCCTGTAGCTCAATTGGATAGAGCGCTTGGCTACGGACCAGGAGGTTCTGGGTTCAACTCCTAGCAGGCGCACCAAAATGAAAGGATAAATGAAAGTATCACTTGAAAAATCTGTAATATATTTCTTTTGTTTAGTTTTATTATTTATACTAATTATGACAATAATCCTTTAATGAAAAAAAAATTTGAACAATTAAGTAATAAGCCAAGCTACATGAAACATAATGGTGGTTTATTGTTTAGATCAATTACTAAAAAAAAATTCGAGTTTAAAACTAAGATTAAAAAAACACATTTAAATAAAGCTGGGATAACTCATGGTGGTTATATTTGTACAATCATTGATGCAGGTGCAGGTACAGCTTGTCACAGAGCAAGTGGAAATAAACCGTGTGTAACTATTTCATTGGATATAAAATTTATAGCTCCTTCTAACATTGGAGACGAATTATTGGGAACGGTAGAAATTCAAAAAGTTACAAAGTCAATGGTATTTATAAATTGCAAACTCAAGTATAAAAATAAATTAATTGCAAGTGCGGTTGGAATTTGGAAAATTTTAAGAAGACCACTTCCAAATGCTGGCTTAGGTGGTTAAATTTGCCTTTTTTTATTTAAGTATCCAAAAATAATTAAGAAAATCAAAGCAATTGGGTAAACAATTTTTTTGTCGGGTCTATTTAAATTTTCAATTTTAAACTCACTTATAAAATCTCCAATTTCAATTCCTGACTTTTTAGCCTTTCCTTTCCAATTAAGATTATCAACAACTATAGTATTATTTTCGTTTATTAAATCCATTCCATAATCTTTTAAATTAAATTTTTTGTCAAAAGAATTTTTTTCTATTAAAAATAATTTATATCTTTCACCATATTCGCTTAATCGTGTGACTTTAATTCTGACTTCTTTTTCAGGATCAAATACACTATTTTGAATTTGTTCAATATTTAAGTAATTATATTTAGGATAAAATTTGTTTAAAACAAACTCTGGGGATAAAAATGAAATTGAAATCACTAAAAAAATTAAAATTTCGTACCAACGTAATTTATTTATAAACCAACCTTGAGTAGCTGAAGTGAAGACTAAAATTCCTATCAAAGATGTTATGATTACAATTATAGCATGCCAAATATTTTCTATTCCAATTAAAAGTAGTTCATGATTAAATAAAAATACAATTGGCAATATCCCGGTTCGTAAACTGTACCAAAAAGCTTGAACACCAGTCTTCAATGGATCACCACCCGAAATTGCTGCTGCTGCATACGATGCAAGGCCTACTGGTGGCGTAACATCTGCCATTAAACCAAAGTAAAATACAAATAAGTGAACAGCAATTAATGGAAAAATAAAACCTGAAGCATTTCCTACATCTACTAAAACTGTAGCCATCAAGGAAGCAACGACGACGTAATTTGCAGTAGTAGGTAAACCCATTCCAAGCAAAAGACATAAAATTATAGTAAGAAATAAAAGAATAGTTACATTATCTTTAGCTATAGATTCAATTACAATTATTAAATTAGTACTTAAACCCGTTGATCCTACTGCTCCAACAATTATACCAGCAGTTGCTATTGCTATACCAACTCCAATCATATTAATTGCGCCTTTTTGAAAACCAACTATTGTTTGATTATACCAAGATATAATTGCAAATTTAAAATTATTCTCTTTTAGTATTAATTTTATTAAATTTACAAATACTAAAGCAGTTGTTGCATAAAAAATTGAATACGATGCAGTGTATCTCATATAAACTAACAAATAAATTAAAACAAAGATAGGAATCAAAAAATGTAAACCTGATAAAAAAGTTTTTTTTAGATTTGGTACATCTTTTTCCTCCATTCCTTTTAGATTTAATTTTAAAGCTTCTAGATGAGATATATAAAACAATGCTATGTATGAAATTATAGCTGGCAAAAAAGCATGTTTTACAACTTCAAAATATGTAACTCCAATAAAACTTGCAATGACAAATGCCGCTGCCCCCATTACAGGTGGCATAATTTGCCCATTAACTGAGGATGATACCTCTATTGCGCCAGCTTTTTCTTTTGAAAATCCTGTCTTTTTCATAATAGGAATTGTGAAAGTTCCAGTAGTAACAGTATTTGCTATTGAAGATCCAGATATTAGTCCGGTCATACCTGAACCAAGTATTGCGGCTTTAGCTGGCCCCCCTCTCATCTTTCCAACCATTGCAAATGCTAAATCTAAGAAATATTTTCCTCCGCCTGCTGTTTCAAGTAAAGCACCAAATAATACAAATAAGAAGATAAAATCAACAGAAACGCCAATTGGTATACCAAATATTGCTTCTTGATCTAACCATTGAAATCCAACCAATCTTTTTAAAGACACCCCCCCATGAGAAATTATTTCGGGCGCATACTTGCCAAAATAAGAAAATAATAAAAAACAAATGGCAATTATAACTAAAGGAATTCCAATAACTCTTCTGGTTGCCTCTAATAAAATTAGTATTCCAAGTATCCCGATTACTAATTCAATCGGAAAATTAAAACTCTCAGTAAGTTGAATATTTAATAAAATTCCACCTCTTTCAACTAATTGATCATAGAAAAAATAAATATATAAACAACAAAAACACCCAAGTATACTTATTAAAATATCAAAAAAATTTATTTTTCCTCCTCTCATAGTTGGAAAAATTAAAAAAGCTAAAGTTAAAGCAAAGCCTAAATGAATTGCTCTAGCAGGTAATCCCTTAAACATTCCAAAATTAAACATAAATGGAAAAGGAGAAGCATACCAAAGTTGAAATAATGACCAAATTATTGCTATTAGAGCAACTATTTTTAAGTGAAAACCTTTTAAATTTCTTGTAGGTGATAGATCTTCTTTTATTCGATTCTTAATTATATTTTCCATTTAGAGTTATTATAACAAAAAAAAGGCCCAATAAATTGGGCCTTTTAAAATAAATAAAATGATAAGACTACATTAGTCCAGCTTCTTTATAGTATTTAATTGCACCAGGATGCAAAGGAGCTGATAAACCATCAGCTATCATATTTTTTTTCTCTAATGATCCAAAAGCTGGGTGTTGTTTCCTAAAATCATCAAAATTTTCAAAAACAGCTTTTGTTACTAAGTAAACTAATTCTTCTGAAACATCAGCACTAGTTACAACTGTAGCTTTTACACCAAAAGTAGTAGCATCAGATGTTTGACCAGTATAAGTTCCTGCAGGTATAACAGCTTTGGCATAATAATCTGCACCATCAATTAAACCTTGAACTGGGCCACCTGTAAGATTAATTGGTCTTGCTTTTGCTGCACACGTTGCTGCTTGTTCCATAGCACCATTTGGAAAACCTACAGAATATCCATAAGCATCTATTTTTCCATCACATAAAGCTTTAACTTGTTCAGAAGAAGTAAGTTCAGTTGTTGACTTAAAGTAACTATTAGAAACACCCATTGCTTTCATTAGCTCTTCCATAGTTCCTCTTTGTCCAGAACCTGGATTTCCAATATTAACAACTTTCCCTTTTAGTCCTTTAAAATTAGTTACTCCAGAAGATGCACTTGCCCAAATTTGGAATGGTTCATTATGAACAGAAAAAACTGCTCTAAGTTTTCCAAATTTTTTGCCTTCCCATTTGCTTGATCCATTTACTGCATGGAATTGCCAATCAGATTGAGCTACACCAAATTGAAACTCACCCTCTTTTATTTGACCAATATTATAGTTTGATCCACCAGTAGAAGGAGCTGTACATCTATATGCTTTTGCAGTTCCTTTTTTTCTACCATGATCTTTACTAATGGCAGATTTATGCAACATTTTACAAATAGCATTACCTGTTTGGAAATAAACTCCAGTAGGTCCTCCTGTTCCTATCGTAAAAAACTCTGCAGACTTTGCAATATTATTAAAAGAAAATAAAGCCGCAAAAAGAATTAAAGAGCTTGATAGAGTAGATAATATTTTTTTCATTTTCCCTCTCTTTTTTAGTTAGTTATAATCGAGAATTGAAACAAAATTTATTTATGTTGTCCAGAAATTTTTTTAGAATAATTCTAATTTTATATTTGATCAAATTGGGTTTTTGTTCATATTAGGCATTTTCTACCCAATCATTAATTCTCTTTACACCTTCTACTACTTTTGGTGCTAGGAGTTCAATAGTATCGAAATCTATAATTGTATCTGAATTTATTTTTGAAATAAAATTTTTACCATCAAAATCTGTATAGCTTAATCTTGAAATTAATCTTTCTTTATCAAATCCAAAATCCGATCCTGGTAATATAGCCACATTTTTTTTTTTTAATAGATCACTACACATTTCACTTGATGAATTAAAGTTTTTGTTCAAAAATTCTGGCATTAAATAAAATCCACCCATTGGCTTATTCATAGAAACATTATTTGATTTTAAAAATTCATAAACATAGTTTCCAACCGCGTTTAGAATTTTTCTTGATTTTAGCAAATATTCACTATGATTTCCTTCAAATGCTTTTATTGCTGCAAATTGAATAGGGGCGCTAACTGATGAAAATGTTTCACTTGCTAGAATTTTAATTGAATTTTTATAATGATTAAGTTCCTCAGGAATTAAGAAATATCCTAATCTCCATCCTCCGGCACCACACCATTTGCTTAATCCACTGCTTATAATTGTATCTGATGGGCAATAATTAAAAATAGAGTCATTTTCCTTTTCAAAACTTAAATCAGAATATATTTCATCTGATAAAACAATTATTTTATATTTTTCAATGATTTCACTTATTTCTTTAAAGTTTTTACAGACTTGCCCTGATGGATTATTTGGAGAATTTAATATTAATAAATAATTCTTATTTTTATCTTTAGATACTAATTCCTCTAAAATTTCAGCTGTAGGATACCAATTGTTATCACTTGTTGTACTAATCCAATGATATTTATTATCTGCAATTAAAGATTGAGGTTTATAAGATACCCAGCTAGGAGATGGTAGAATAATTTCACCTTCAAAAGACATGTGCAACAAAAACATTAATTCTTTAGATCCAGGACCAATTATTATTTGTTCTGAATTAAATGTTTTTTTTTTTTTTTTTGACTCAAAATTAGCAATTGCCTCTCTAAGTTGTTGGAGTCCTTGGATAGGTAAATAGCTTTTTTGGAAAGCATTTTTTTTTAATTCATCAACAATCGTATCAGGAATATTAAAAGGAGATTGACCAAACCCAAATTTTATAACCTCTTTACCCTCATTTTCAAGATTTTTTGATATCTCATTAATTTTTAGTGTTGCTGATAAATTCAAATTTTTGATCTTCTTTTTTATCATTAAGTTTTTAGTTCTTTAATATTTTTATAATCTACTAATGCTTCAGGATTACTTAATGCCTGAATATTTTTAATTTTATTTCCCTCTACTGCATTTTTAACTGCTAATTCTACAATTTTATTATTTTTAGTTCTAGGAATATCGTTTACTTCGATTATTTTTTTGGGCACATGCCGTGGGGATGCATCTAAACGTATAGCTTTTTTTATTTTTAAAGATAAAGCTTCATTTAATGACTTAGGTTTCTTTAGAACAACAAACAATATAATTCTCACATCATTATCCCACTGTTGTCCTATAACTATAGATTCTTTTACATCATTAAACTTATCAACTATAGAATATATCTCTGCAGTACCTAATCTAGCACCTCCTGGATTAAGAGTTGCATCTGATCTTCCATAAATAACATATCCACCATTAGGTTTTCTTTCTGCATAATCTCCATGATGCCAGACATTTTTGTATTTTTCAAAATATGCTGACTTATATTTTTTATTATTCTTATCATTCCAAAAATAAATTGGCATTGAGGGGAAAGCTGATTTACAAACTAATTCTCCTTTTTTATTAACTATCGACTTCCCACTTTCAGAAAAAACATCTGTGTTCATTCCTAATCCATTATTTTGAATTTGACCTCTAAAAACAGGAGAGTAAATATTTCCTAAAACAAAACATGAAACAAGGTCTGTTCCACCTGCAATAGAGGCTAAGTGAACATTTTTTTTTACACTTTTGTAAATATAATCAAAATTGTCAGGAGATAATGGTGATCCAGTAGAACATATAGTTTTAAGATATTTTAGTTTGTACCTAGTCTTTATATTTAAATTTAATTTTTTTAATTGATCAATATATTTTGCACTGATACCAAACAGAGATATTTTCTCTTTTTCAGCTATTTTGAAGAGTAGATCACTTCTTTTATGCATTGGAAAACCATCAAAAAGAACTATTGAAGCTTTAGATGCTAAAAAAGTCATTAACCAATTCCACATCATCCATCCGCAAGTAGTAAAATAAAAAACATTATCACCTGGTTTTACATTGCAATGAAGTTTATGTTCTTTTAGGTGTTGTAACAAAACACCACCTGCTCTATGACATATACACTTTGGTTTCCCAGTAGTTCCACTTGAATATAAAATTGCTAATTCTTTATCAAAATCAAATTTTTTAAATGAAAACTTTTTATTCTTTTTATTTTTTAAATTTTTATAATAATAAATTTTTACCCCCTTTAACTTTAATTGTTTTAAATTTTTTTTACCTGGATAATTCGTGATAAGTACACTTTTTATAGATTTAATTTTTTTTAGAATGAACGGTAGTCTTTCGATTACATTTATTTCTTTGCCATTGTAATAATATCTATCAGTAATAATTAAAATTTTTGGTTTAATTTGAGAAAATCTTTCTATAACCCCTTGTGTTCCGAAATCTGGAGAACATGATGACCATATAGCTCCTATTGCACTAGTTGCTAAAAAACTCTCAACTGTCTCAATTTGATTTACCGTATATGCTGCAATTCTATCTTTTTCTTTTATTTTATTTTCTTTAAAAAAATTAATTAATTTTAAGGTATTATCATTCAATTTTTTCCAAGACTTTTCCTCCCTGAAACCGTTTTCACTTACAAACGTAATAGCTTTTGAATTATCATTTTTTGATAATAAATTGTCTGCATAATTTAATTTAGATTTTACAAAAAATTTACTTTTTATAATTTCTCTAGGAAAATGAAATTTCTCATATTTAATACCTTTGATATTTGAATAATCCCAAACTGAAGACCAAAATAATTTGGGATATTTAATTGTCCAATCAAACAATTTTTTATAATTTTTCCTAGGCAGATAGTTAAATTTTTTTGCTAAAAATTTTTCAAATTCAAATAAATTTGATTTCGCTTTTGTTTGAGAATTAGCTTCCCATAGTTTCTGAGACATAAAAAATATATTTAATTTTTTAAAATTATGATAACCTTAATATGTTAAATAATAAAAATGAGAACTTTTTCTTTAATGATTCGGACTAGTTTTAACCCATTTTTGTTCTATAGAGGTAACAATATATAGTACCGGTAAAAAAAATCATACCAAAACTAGAAATGAAAAAAAATAAGATCACAGCAGTTCTCGGCCCTACAAATACCGGAAAAACCTTCTTAGCAATTGAAACTATGCTTTCTTTTGACTCGGGGATGATCGGCTTTCCATTGAGGCTTTTAGCTAGAGAAGTTTATGACAAAATTATAAAAAAAGTTGATACATCAAAAGTAGCGTTAATAACCGGTGAAGAAAAAATTATTCCAATAAATGCAAAATATTTTTTATGCACTGTTGAGTCTATGCCGTTAGATAAAAATTTGGAGTTTGTGGGAATTGACGAAATACAAATGTGTAATGATCATGAAAGAGGTCATATTTTTACAGATAGATTGTTAAACTTGAGAGGTGAAAAACTCACAATGTTAATGGGGTCAAACTCAATTAAAAAAATTATTCAAAAACTTGATGATGATATTGAATTTAAAAATAGAGAAAGACTCTCAAAATTATCATTTGGAGGTCATAAAAAAATTTCAAGGATAGAGAGAAAAAGTGCTGTAATTGCTTTTTCCACTGAGGATGTATACGCTATTGCAGAGTTAATTCGACGGCAAAAAGGAGGCGCGGCTATTGTGATGGGATCTCTTAGTCCCAAAACAAGAAATGCTCAGGTCAACTTGTATCAATCTGGTGACGTTGATTATTTGGTAGCAACTGATGCAATCGGAATGGGTATAAATATGGACCTTAACAATGTCTATTTTTCAAATTTAAAAAAGTTCGATGGTAAAAAATTGAGAAATTTAAATATTTCTGAAACGGGCCAAATTGCAGGAAGAGCAGGAAGATATTTAAATGATGGTATATTTGGAACTACAGGTGAGTGTAAAGAGATTGGGTCAGAGGAAATTGAGGCGTTAGAAACGCATAGCTTTCCAGATATTCAAACAATCTTTTGGAGAAACTCAAAATTAAATTTTTCAAATAAAGTCTCTCTATTAAAATCTTTGGATGAAAGACCTTACCAAGACTGGTTAAGAAGGATTAATGAGTGCCAAGACGAAAAGGTATTGAAATTTTTTTTGAAAGAAGCTCCAAATTTAGAAATACATGATAATCCTGAAATTTTACAAATACTTTGGGAATGTTGTCAAATACCAGATTTTGTAAAAAAAACTTACGGTCATCACTTTGAAGTAGTAAGTAAAATATTTAATTTTTTAACAAATGGAAATAAAAAAGTTCCTAACCAATACATGAAAGATCAACTATCCTTATTAGATAAATTAGATGGTAATGTAGACTCTTTATCAAATAGAATTGCAAATGTTAGAACTTGGGCTTACGTATCAAACAAGTCTAATTGGGTTGAAAATCAAGACTATTGGATAGAGAGGACAAAAAACCTTGAGGACAAACTTTCTGACAGATTGCACGAAGAGTTAACAAAAACATTTATTGATAAAAGGGCTAGTGTTCTGGCAAAAGGTTTGAAGCAAGATATTATTTTCGAAACTGAAATTATTGAAGATGAAAAAGTGATGATAAACCAACAATTTATTGGACGACTAAAAGGTCTGAAATTAGAGTTAGATTTAAAGGTAGATACATTAGATGCAGATATTAAATCTTTAAAAAAAGCTGCTAGACAAAATGTAGGTCCTGAGATTATCAAAAGAATTACTCAGATAATTGAAACTGGTTTAATTGAACTAAAAGAAGATTTTAGAATTTATTGGAATAATAATCAGATAGCAAAATTAATGCCGGGTTCTGATTATTTAAATCCCCAAATTCAATTAATTATTGACGAAATGATAGAAAATAATGAAAAATTAAGACTAAGTTCTTATCTGCAGCATTGGATGAATAGTAAAATTGAAACTGAGCTAAAAAGTTTAATAGATTTAAAAAATGTCAAAGATAATAATTCAGAATTAAGAGCATTAGCTTATCATCTTTATGAAAATAATGGAGTTGTTAAAAGAGATGAAGTATTAGGCTATTTAAATAAACTTGATCAAGAAGAAAGAAAAAAAATGAGAAACTTAGGGGTAAAGTTTGGAAGATACCACGTTTTTTTATTTAAATTATTTAAACCAAGTTCGGTGTCATTAAGAATTCTTTTATGGAAAATCTTTAACGAAAAAAATTTAGATTTTATACCTCCAACATTTGGATTGAACTTTTTGGAAGAAAAAAAAATACTCAATAAAAATCTAATGCTGTTATGTGGTTTTGAAAAGTTTGAAAAATTATATGTTAGAATAGATATTTTAGAGAGATTATTTCTTATGATTTTTAACACTAAATCAGATGACAAGACAAAAGAGGTTAAGTTAATTCCTGAAATGCTCAATTTGTTAGGTTGTAATAAAGAAAATTTTGTGAAATTAATTAAGAAAATGAATTATAAAACTTATGAAAAAAATAAAGATTTATATTTTAAGTACATCCCATTTAAGAAAATAATAAAAAAAGATAACAATAAGAATTTCAAGGATAATCCATTTAAAATTCTATCTCAGCTTAACCTAAAATAATGTTTAATATTTTTAAAAAAGAAAACACTGAAAAGGAAAGCAATCACCCATCAATAATGGCGGTTGCATGTTTATTAATTCATTCTGCTAAAATTGATGAGAATTATACTGATAAAGAAAAAAAAATTATTAAAGATGCAATTGTTGAAATGGGTGCTAAAGCTGAGGAAATTGATGGAATAATTCAAGTTGCTGAAGAAAAAGAAAAAGACTCTAATCAAATTCTAGATTTTACAAGAGAGATAAAAAACATCGATGAAGAAGACAAAAAAAAAATAATAGAGGCTTTGTGGAATATTATTTATTCTGATGAAAATGCAGATATGTATGAAACTAATTTAATGAGAAGAATATCTGGTTTACTTTATCTAGATCCAAAAGTTGTAGGAGATTTAAAAGAGAAAGTTAGTCAAAAAAAAGCATGACATATTTAGTAAATGATAAATGCATCAAATGTAAATTGATGGATTGTGTTGAAGTATGTCCAGTTGATTGTTTTTACGAGGGTAAAAATATGCTTGTAATTAAACCCGATGAGTGTATAGATTGTGGCGTTTGCGAGCCAGAATGTCCAGTGGATGCCATAATATCTGATAATGATGATGACAATGGTAAATGGTTACAAGTAAACAAAGAATATGCAGAAATTTGGCCAAACATTAGTGAAAAAAAAGATCCCCCAACGGATCATGAACAATTTAAAGACGTAAAAGATAAATATGAAAAATATTTTAAAGAAAATCTTGAATAAAAAGAAAACAAAAAAAGAAGCTAAAAAAAAAATTAAAGCTGTTAAGAAAGTTGCTAAAGCAAAAAAGATAATAAAAATTAAAAAAGTAAAAAAAGTAAAAAAAGAAATAATAAAAAAAAAAATAATTAAAGATCAGAAAAAAAAAGATAAAGTTGAAGTTAAATCTGATCCATTAAGAATTCCAAAAAATAACGAGCAAAAACCTGAAATAAAAAAAGTAAAAAAACAGGAAACGGAAAAAAAGATATTTAAAATCAAAGATTATGTCGTTTATCCAAAACATGGGGTAGGTCAAATTACTGAAACCAAGAAAATCAACATTGGAGGAATAGATGTTGAGACGTACATTTTAAAATTTGAAAAAGATAAGGCTAATGGTATGGTACCAGTAAATAAACAATCACATTTAAGGCCATTAGCAACTATAAATCAAATTAATAAATGTGTAAGTATTTTAAAAAGTAAACCAAAAATTAAACGTTCAATGTGGAGTCGAAGAGCTCAAGAATATGAAGCGAAGATTTCTTCAGGTAAAATTTATGATTTGGCTGAAGTCGTTAGGGATCTTAATAAAGGTGATGACATAATGATTGATCAATCTTATAGTGAGAGACAGTTATTTGAAAAGGCCTATGAAAGATTATTGACTGAATTTCAAATAGTAATGGGGTCAAATTTAGAAGATGCTCAAAAAAAACTTGATAAGGCTTTAAAAAGAAACTTGGAGAAACAAATTCAAAAAGCTGAAGAAAAAATAGTATCAGAAGAAGTTAATAATTCAGAAGTCGTGGAGTAAAAAAAACGCTCCTCACGCAAGCGCCATGAGAAGCGTTATCGGTTAAAAAGAATACTAAACTATCTTCTTTTTTTCTTCTTAGCTTTTTTCTTAGCTTTTTTCTTAGTTTTCTTTTTAGCAGCTTTTTTTCTTCTTTTAGCCATCTTTAGCTCCCTTTTTTTATAAACGAATCTTTATGATTCGTTAATTACTAATTTTTATTTTTTTTGCTTAGTTATGTCAAACATATAATTATTGAAAAAAATTTAAAAAAAATTATTTTTTTTAATTCTTTTTTAATAATTTTAAAAAAGTTAAATAAATCGCTATTAATAAAGTGTTTTATCAAAAATTTTTAATAAAGTTTTTCAAATTGATTTTTATATTTTGTAACTATTTTATATCTTTTAAGTTTTAAAGTTGGAGTTAGCATTCCATTTTCAATTGAAAATTTTTCTTTAATTGTAAAAAATTTTTTTATTTGTTCTATTTTTGAAAGGTTTTGATTCACTTTATTAATTTCTTTTTCTATTTGATCATGAGTAATATTTAAATTTTCTTCAGATAAAACTAATAAAGCCACTAAATACGGTTTGTTATCTCCGTATACAATTGACTGATCAATTAAATTTGAATTAGATAACTCATTTTCTATTTTTACAGGTGAGATATTATCTCCACCTGGAGTAATTAATATGTCCTTTTTTCTATCAGTTATTTTTAAATAACCATTTTCAAAAACTCCAATGTCCCCAGTGTGTAACCAACCGTTTTTTAGAACTTTTTTAGTTTCTTCCTCATTATTCCAATAACCTAACATAACATTTTCACCTTTAACTAAAATTTCTCCATCTTCTGCAATTTTTACATCGTTACCCTTAAAAGGTGGGCCTACGGAATCAACTCTAATATCGTGTATTGGATTACAGCTCACTACTGGTGAGGTTTCAGTTAATCCATATCCTTGTAAAGTAGGAAGGCCTATTGCATTCAAGAAAATTCCAACATCTTTATCAAGTGCTCCACCCCCTGATACAAATGTTTTGAGTTCACCCCCGAATTGAGATTTTATTTTTTTTCTTACAATCCTATCAAGCAGGTTATCAATAATTTTTTCAGCAAATGATAAATCTTGTTTTAAAATTTTTTTCTTTCCAAGTTTCAGCATATTAAGTATCAATTTTTTTCTAAGTCCAGTAGCTTTGTTAAAACTCGCATTTATTTTCTGATATAAATTTTGGTAAAAACGAGGGACAGCTGTCATCAATTGGGGCTTACAATCATTCATATTTTTAATCAATTTTTCAATACTCTCTGCATAAAATATTTTAGCTCCAACACTAATTTGTACAAATTGAACAGTGTGCTCATAAGAATGTGAGAGAGGTAACCAGGTTAAGAACCTGGTTTGGTTTGATAGTAAAGGATTTAAGATATCTAATGCACCTTCGCAATTATTTAAAATTCCACCATGACTTAAAATTACACCTTTCGGATTGCCTTGAGTACCTGAAGTATAAATAATACATGCTGGATCTTTTCTTACTATTTCCAATTTAGGAATATTTGCATTCTCATAATCTAAATTCATGAGTAAATTGTTTAAATTTACATATTTATTTATATCGAAATCTAATTTTTCAAATGAAAATATTTTTTCAATAAATTTATTTTTATTAATTATATTTTTTACTTTGTTAAATTGTTCCTGATTAGAAACAAAAATTAATCTTGGACTGCAATCATTTATAATATACTCATAATCACGTTCTACATAAGTAGTGTAGGCTGGAACAGTAATTGCTCCTGACAACATTATAGAAAGATCAGTAATAAACCATTCTGGTCTATTTTCAGATATTAACAAACATCTATCGCCTTTTTTTACATATTTTTTTATTTCTGAAGAAACTTTTTTTAAAGAATGAAATGTTTTTTCCCAATTAAACTTATTCGTTTGATCTTTCAAAGATATAAGGAGATCATTATTTCTATTTTGTTTTTGGTAATTTTCAAAAAACAATTCAAGAAGATTATTATAATTTTTCATACTCATAAATTTCTGGTGGGCAAAGAGAGAATCGAACTCTCACAGTATTGCTACTATTGGATTTTGAGTCCAACGCGTCTACCAGTTCCGCCATTCGCCCCTCTGTAAAAATATAACTTTACTTGATTAATTCAAATCTAACAATGATCTAATTTTATTTTATTTAAATTTTTGTTAATTTCAGAAATCACGCTATTCCAATCATCTTTTACTCCTTGCCTAAAAAATTTATGTTTAGGATACCATTTAAATTTATTACTTTGTAGTTGCCATCTCCACTCTGGGTTATGATGTTGTAACATCCATGTATCCATTTCCATAGTTCCTGCAAGGTGGGATAATGCACTATCAACTGTGATTATTAAATCCAAATTTTTAATTATAGAAATTGTGTCTTCAAAAGTTTTTTCAGATTGATCAATTTCATCTGAAAAATCTATAAATTTATTAACATATTTAAATTTTTTTAATTGTTCGATACCATATCCATTTTGTAGATTAATAAAGTTGAGGTTTTTATTTTCAAATAAAGGCTCAAAAACTCTTAAATTAACAGATCTCATGGAGTCTCTTAAATAATATTTGTCACCTTGCCAACTTATACCAATTTTTTTTCCTTTAATATTTTTAAATTTTATATTCCATTTTAGATAGTTGTCTTGATTAATCTTAATAAAATTATAATTTTGAATAAAAATATTTTCTTTAAAAAATATAACTTTTGGAAGACTCATCAAAAAAATAAAATAATCAAAAAAAGGTAGTTCACCTTTACCTTCTCGTAAATCTAGACCTTCATCTTTAAATAAATGAAATAAGCTTTTTTTTGTTTGAAATATTATTTTTACTTTATATTTATTTCTTATAAAAAATATATATCTTGAAAATTGAATGATATCTCCAATACCTTGCTCAGATAAAATTAAAATTGTTTTATTATCTAAATTTTGACCATTCCATTCTTCATAATTGTTAAATAATTTTTTATTATAATTGTTTACAACTTTTCTATATTCATATTTTATTAATCCTTCTCTGAGTTTACCAGTATGCAACTGGTAATAACTGTATGCAAAAAGTGTATTAGGATTATTAGGATTAAGGCTTAATGCTTTCTTGAAATATTTTTCGGAATTAATTAAATCTGTTAATCTCAAGTATACATACGCTAGATTTATTAATGTATCCAGATTTTTATTATTTCTTTTTAAAGATTCTAAATAATGTTTGATTGATAAATTGTTTTTACCTGAATGAAGATATAAATAACCAAATAAATTTTCATAAATCTCGTCATTTTTAAATAGTTTTTTATTATTTTTAAGTAAGATATCTGCGTCTTCAAACTTTTTTAAGTTTATCTTTGTTTTAACTAGATTTATTAATGTTTCCAAATCATCAATATATATATCGAATATTTTTTGAAAATATTGTTCTGCTTTTTCAAATTGTTTTAAATCTTGATAAATTTTACCGATGAAATAATCAGCATCTCTAAAATTTTTTTTTAATGAGGAAGCTTTAATTAAATATTTTAATGATTTAATATTTTTTTTTTGTTCGTATAGGGAAAATCCAGTCAAAAAAATTGAATTTAGGTGATTTGGGAATTTAGCTAAAATCTCACAAAAAATTTTTTCAGCTAATTTATAATTTTTTTTTATAATAGATTGTACCCCTTTTTGATATTTTTCAGTGTCAAAAGTTTCATTGTTATGTTTCATCAATAAATTAATATATCATTTTGAATTTACGAATCATTATGATTAATAATATGTATAAAAAAATAAATTAGATGATTAAAGATTTATACAATAAAACAATTAGACTTGCAGGTCATAGCAGATCTAAATCAATTTTAGGATTTATATCATTTATCGAAAGCTTTGTATTTCCAATACCACCCGATGTGCTTATAATTCCAATGACGATTGCTCGTAGACAAGAATGGATAAAAATTGCTTTGGTAGCAACTGTAGGGTCTGTCTTAGGTGCATGTCTTGGGTATTTTATTGGATATGTATTTTTTAATGAGATTGGACTAAAAATATTTGAAATTTATGGTGTAGATGATGCCTCATTTTTAAAAAATAAAGTTTCATCAGAAGGAGGGGTTATTGCATGGATTACCCTTCTAGCAATTGCAGGTTTTTCACCTGTTCCCTTTAAACTCTTAACAATAACAAGTGGATTTATTCATTTTAATTTATTTTACTTTATAATCATATGCCTATTAACCAGAGGGTCTCGTTTTTTTTTAATTGCTTTTCTGATTGGAAACTTCGGACCAACAATGAAAAAAATTATTGAGAAAAAATTACTAAAATTTTCTCTTATTTTATCTCTTTTATTAATTGCTTTTGCTTTTGTTATTTATAAATTTTTAAATAATTTTATTAGTTAAATATGAACTTATTTCCTGACCGAAAAAAATTTTATTTGATTATTTTTTTAATTTCAGTAACTTCTATTCTTTCGGCTTTATATGTAGAGTTTATTCTGGAATACAAACCATGTAATTTATGTATTTATCAAAGAATTCCATATCTGGTTGCCATATTCATAAGTTTTATTGGATTTAACTATTATAAAAACGATAATATTTTAATAATTTTAATAATCGTATTTACATTAAGTACTATTATTTCTGGATATCATTTTGGAGTAGAAAATAGTTTTTTTGATGAATTATCGAGTTGTTCTAATTATTCATTGGACCTGTTGAATAAGAAAGAATTATTAGAGTCTCTTGGTACAATCATGCCAGTTAATTGTAAAGATGCAACTTTTCAGATTTTGGGGTTATCTCTAGCGGCAATTAATACCATTTTATCAATTTTAATTGTTGTTATTTCAGTTAGATCTTTAAGCTATGAAAAAAACTGACAAAAAAAAGCTAGAGGAATTTATAAGAGTGGATCACGCAGGAGAGAGGGGTGCAATAAAAATTTACGAAGGTCAACTTTTAGCCTTAAACACATTAGTAAAAAATGACAAATTAAAGGAAATGATCATTGATATGAAAAAACATGAAGAGGAGCATTCCAGCTTTTTTGAAAACGAAATACAAAAAAGGGACATAGAGCCAACAAAATTATTACCCTTATGGGATTTGCTTGGATTAGGTCTTGGGTTTGGTTCAACAATACTTGGAAAAAAAGCTGCAATGCTATGTACAGCCTCTGTTGAAGAGGTAATTGATGAACATTACAAAAGTCAAATTGATCAAATTGAATTGGATGAAAAAGATTTAAGAGAAAAAATAATCAAATTTAGACAAGATGAATTGGATCATAAAGATATAGCATATGAAGAAGGAGCTACAAAAAAAGGTCTTTACACGATTATGGATAAAGTGATTAAAACTGGCTCTAAAGTTGCTATAAAAATTTCTGAAAAAATTTAATTACGGTTCAAGTTCAACATCCCAATACAAATAGTCCATCCAACTTTTATGTAAAAAGTTTGGTGGAAAATTTTTACCATTTTTATGAAGATCCTCTGTAGTAGGTTGAAAAGGCCATTGGTTTAGTGTCATACCTGACTTCTTTAATAGTCTTCCTCCTTTTTTAACATTACAAGACGAACAAGCTGTTACGACATTATCCCAATTGGTTTTGCCTCCTTTTGATCTTGGCAGTAAGTGATCAAAAGTTAATTCATCTTTGCTACCACAATATTGGCAACTAAACTTATCTCTTAAAAAAACATTGAACCTTGTAAAGTTAGGGTTTGATTGAGGTCTAATGTATGATTTAAGAGCAATTACACTTGGAAGTTTCATGCTAAACGAAGGACTTCTGATTTGTCTATCATAATAACTAACAATAGAAACTCTATCTAAGAAAACAGATTTAATTGAGTCCTGCCAACTCCACAATGAAAGTGGATAATAACTTAAAGGTCTATAATCTGCATTTAAAACTAATGCAGGACATTTTTCTAAAGAGATACTTTGATCAGAAAGCTCAATCATAATTAAAACATACATTAAATATATTTTTTATCAACACAACTAATATTATATTAAATTTTTATTAACTGATTATTTTTTTTTTTATAAAGTTTAATGCCGCACTTGAAGCTTCAATAGGTATATGGTGATCACAGTTTTTAATCATTAAAGTTTCAATTTTAATTTTATTTCTAATAAAAAAATCCTTAGCTTCTAGTAAATTATTTGGTGGGACAATTGGGTCATTTTCACCGTGTATCATTAAAATATCAGTTTTAGTTTTTATTCTTGAAGATAAATCCTTCATGTTTATAATTCTTCCAGAAAATCCTACGATACAACTAAATTCTTTTTCTGATGTCAGGCCAACATTTAATGACATCATACATCCTTGGCTGAAACCAGAAACACAAATTTGCGAATATTCTAAATTAAAATAATTACTTACTTCTGAAATATAACTGTTTAAAACATTTTCTGCTTTTTTTGATTCTTGAAGAGTATATTCTGGATCTTCATTATTTAAATCAAACCATTGAAATCCTACTGGGTTAATACTACATACTTCATGTGCATCGGGACATAAAAAGACTGTATTTTTTAAAAATCTTTTCCAGTTTAAAGTTAACATGCTGATGTCTTTACCATCACCTCCATATCCATGAAGTAAAATTACAGCACTTTTAACTTCCTCATTATTCTCTGGTTTTATTATAGTTGTATTTAACGAAAATTTCATAAAATTTTTGGTAACCAATCAAGTAAAGATTGATCATTAAAGTCAATGTAGCCAACAATTCTTCCAACTTCAAAACCATTTCGGTCTATTAAAATTGTTGTGGGTAATCCTCGTAGTTTAAACATCTGGGAAAACTCTGGTCCAGATCCTGTGAATATGTCTAAATTCTTAATTTTTATTTCGTCAAAAAACTCCTTAGATTTTTTATAACTTTCGCCACCAATATTAATTGGGATTATATTTATGTTTTTAAATTCATTTAAAGTTTTGAGTTTATCTAAAGATGGCATTTCTTTTTTACAAGGAGCGCACCAAGTAGCCCAGAAATTTATTATTAATGGGTTTGATTTATAATTATTTAAACTTACTTTCTGACCTTCAGATTTAATAAATTCTATATTTTCAATTTTTTTCTTGTCTTTATGTAATATAAGATTCTTTATTTCTGGACGTTCTATTGAATATGAGACGCTAGATGATATTAAGTAAAATATTATTATAAGATAATTAAAAAAAATGGTTTTCATGCAATTTAGAGTAAGTAAATATCATGGGTAAAAATAAAAACAATCTACCAATTTGGAATACTAGAATTAAAAAGGAAAAAACAAACCTTTTTAAAAAGGTTGGTGGATCAATTTCAATCGATAAAAGATTATTTAGAGAAGATATTGAAGCTTCGATTGTACATGTTGAGATGCTGTTTAGGCAAAAAATTATAAATTTTAAAATTAAAAATAAAATAGTATGGGGTTTGAATAGAATTAAAAACGAAATTATAAAAAAAAAATTTATTTTTAATGACCAGCTTGAAGATATTCATATGAATATAGAACACAGACTCTTTGAACTAATCGGAGAGGACGCAGGGTATATACACACTGCAAGATCAAGAAATGATCAGGTTGTTACAGATTTTAAAATTTGGTTGAGAAATGCTAATAAAGAAATTCTTAAAAATATTGATGCAACAATTAAAAATATTTTAAAAAAAGCAGAAAAAAATGTTGAGACAATTATGCCTGGTTTTACACACCTTAAAAATGCACAACCAGTTTCTTTTGCTCATTACTTAATGGCTTACTTAGAGATGTTTAATAGGGATAAAAATAGATTTCAAAATAATTTAAAGAGTCTAAATGAAAATCCACTTGGTGTGGCTGCCCTGACAGGTACTTCTTTTAAAATTGATAGATTTTATACTTCAAAGAAATTGGGTTTCGACAGACCAACTAAAAACTCAATTGATACTGTTTCTGATAGAGATTTTGTAATTGATTTTCTTTATTCTTGCTCTGCATGTGCTGTTCATATCTCTAGGATTGCAGAGGAGTTTATAATCTGGAATTCAGATGCTTTTAAACTTATTAATTTGAATGACAAAATTGTAACTGGATCATCAATTATGCCTCAAAAAAAAAATCCTGACCCTCTAGAGTATTTGAGAGGCAAAACAGGTTTTATATTTGGAAATCTATTTTCTATGCTTACGACATTAAAAGGATTACCCCTCTCTTATTTTAAAGATTTACAAGATGATAAAGAAATTGTTTTTAAATCGTTTGATCAATTAAAAAATTCTTTAATTATATTAAATGATGTTCTTAAAAACTTTTCGCCAGATAAGAAAAGGATGATTGAACTTGCAGAAAGTGGCTACATTACAGCAACTGATTTAGCCGATTACATGGTTAGAGAATTAAATTATCCATTTAGAAAAGCCTATTTACAAACAGCTAAAATCATAAATTTTGCTGAAAAAAATAAAAAAAAATTGTCAGAACTCACTATAAAAGAGATAAATAAAATTGAAAAAGGTTTAACCACTGATGTTCTGAAAGTATTTGAACTAAAAAAATCTGTTAATTCTAAAGTTTCTTATGGTGGAACTTCTTTCGACAACATTAAGAAAATGATATTAAGTTACAAGAAGAAATAATTATGATTAAAAAAATAACTTTAATTACCATGTGTCTAATTTTATTAATATCATGTGGGAGAAAAAATGAGCCAAAATATGAGGCATCATTAAATAATAATGTTATGAAATTTAATAATTTTTATAACGTATTTAAAATGCCAAAAAAAAATGAAATATATCAATAATATTTTTACAGTTGAAAGCTCCAGACTCACTAAAGTAATTAAAAAATTTGAAACACCAATTTTTTGCTATTCGGAAAAAAGAATTAATGAAAATATTAGTAATTTTAAAAGAAGTTTTAAATCGTTTTCTCCAATCATATGTTTTTCAACAAAGTCTAATTGCAATCTAGAAATACTTAAACTTATCAAACGAAGTGGATTAGGAGCCGATGTTGTCTCAAAAGGTGAATTAATGATTGCTCTTAAAGCAGGAATAAATTCCAAAAAGATTGTTTTTTCTGGAGTGGGTAAAACTAGGTCAGAATTAATTTATGCGATAGATAAAAATATTTTATTGATTAATTGTGAATCAAAAAGTGAAATATTAGAAATAGAAAGTATAGCAAAATCTAAGAATAAAAAGGTAAATATTGGAATTAGATTAAATCCAAACACAGATGCAAAAACAATTAAACAAATTTCAACTGGTAAAAAAGAAAATAAATTTGGGGTAAGTGAAAAGACATTTATTGAAGTTTCAAAATATATTAAAAATTCAAAATTTTTAAATCTAAAATGTTTAAGTGTGCATATTGGAAGTCAAATTCTAGATCATAAGCCATACCAAAAAATGCTTAACGTTATAGATAAATTAATAAAAAAAATTAACTTTAATTTTGAGTATATAGATCTTGGTGGTGGTATGGGAATTGATTATAACAAAGACAATAAAAAATTTAATTATAAAAAGTATAATCAAATTATTAAAAAATTTTTAAAAAAACATAAATCAAAAATTGTTTTTGAACCTGGTAGATCAATCATTGGTGATACTGCAATATTAATTTCAAAAATAATTTATATAAAAGAAAATTCTAAAAAAGATTTTATTATTATGGATGCGGCTATGAATGATTTTATGAGACCTGCGTTATATGGGGCTAAGCATAAAATAATTCCACTAAAAAAAACCAATAATATCACTAAGAAAAGTTATGATTTTGTAGGTCCAATTTGCGAAACGACAGATAAATTCCTAACGACAAATAAATTTCAAAAATTGAATGAAAAAGATTATATTATTATTTGTGACGTAGGAGCATATGGCTCATCGTTATCTTCAAATTATAATATTAGACCTAAGCCTGCTGAAATATTAATAAAAGGTTCAAAAATAAATGTAATTAAAAAAAGACAAAAACTAAAAGATATAATTTAGTTTTTGAAAAAAATGATAAGAAAACTTCTATTTTTACTTTTTTTCTTCCTAGGTATATCTATAATTTCAATAATATTCCTACCATCACTAATAATGCCAACTAAAATAGTTTTATTCGGTGGAAAAATGATGGGAAGGTGGGCTGCCGCTTGTCTTCAAATTTTTTTACAAACAAAAATTATTATTAAAGGTAGGGAAAATATTATTAAAAATGAAAAGTTTTTTATTGCTTGCTCTCATCAATCGATGTTTGAGACTTTTTACCTTCAAACAATTTTTAACGCGCCAATATTTATTTTAAAGCAAGAGTTAATCAAAATACCAATATTTGGATGGTATTTAAAAAAGATAGGTTCAATTTCAATAAATAGAAATAAAGTAAGTAAAGATAACTTAGGCCTAATTGATAAAATAAAAAACTCTATAAACAATTCACAAAGACCACTAATTATTTTTCCACAAGGTACAAGGGTTTTACCAAACGAAAAGGCTCCTTTTAAAAAAGGGGTTGGTAGAATTTATGACGAATTAAAAATAAATTGCCAACCTGTTGCGATAAATTCTGGAAATGTTTGGCCAAAAGATGGAAAATTATTTCCAAAAAAAACAATAACAATATCAATTCTTCCAGCAATAAAACCTGGAATGAAATCAGTAGAATTTACAAATTATATAGAGGATAAAATATATACTGAGTTAAAATTAATGAATTAGCCCTTCATTGGCATTACGACATATATGCTATCATAATCAGCTGGATCTCTGATTAAGGCTGGTGAACCTGTATCTTTTAAATAAATCTCAATGTTATCTCCATCAAGTTGGGAAGCAACATCAATTAAATATCTAGAATTAAAACTTATATCTAACTCATGATCAAACTTAACAATTAAACTTTCTTTACCATCACCACTATTAGTATTGTTAACTGAGAGATCAAGATTATCTTTTGAAAGATTAAATTTTACACCATCTTTTTTATCTAAAGAGACTGAGGCAACTCTATCTACTGAATTTAAAAATGATTTTAGATTAACTTCTAATTTTTTTTGGTTTTCTTTAGGTATTACCTGAACATAATTTGGAAATTTTCCGTCAATAAGCTTGGATATTAATATACTATTATTAATTTCAAATTTAATTTTTGATTTTATATTTGATATTTTAACCTCGCCTTCATAGTCCTCTAATAGTGAGCAAAGTTGAAAAATTGTTTTTTTTGGTAAAATTATCTGATCAAATTGAACCTTATTTTGAAGTCTTATCTTTGATATGGACATTCTATGACTATCAGTAGCTGCAGCTGTTAAAAAAATTTTATCTTCAACTTCTGTCTGGTGTAAAAAAATCCCACTTAGATAATGTCTCGTTTCGTCGTTAGATACTGAGAATTTACATTTATTTAACAGTTTTAATAACTCTTTTGATTTAATCGAAAATTCATTTTCATTAAAATTTTCATCTGTTAACGGAAATTCAGAAGCATCAATACAATTTAAGTTGA
>CACKHK010000012.1 GCA_902599955.1 uncultured Pelagibacteraceae bacterium | reverse complement strand
TATTGAAATCAATGAAAATATAAGAGGAAATAGTATTTTTATAATTCAATCAGTTTCCTCTCCAGCAAATGATAACTTAATGGAATTACTCTTATGCATAGATGCACTTAAAAGGTCATCGGCGAAAAATATTACAGCTGTAATACCTTACTTTGGTTATGCAAGACAAGACCGTAAAGTTGTCCCAAGAACTTCTATATCTGCAAAATTAGTATCAAACCTAATAACAAATGCAGGAGCGGATAGAGTGGTAACTGTAGATTTACATGCCGGACAAATTCAAGGTTTTTTTGACATTCCAGTAGATAACTTATTTGCGACTCCAATTTTTTCAAAACACATAAAAAAGAAAATTAAAAGTAAAAATATAATTTGTGTAGCTCCTGATGTAGGTGGAGTTGAAAGAGCAAGAGCATTAGGAAAAAAATTAGATGTAGGTTTAGCAATAGTTGATAAAAGAAGGCCGAGTCCTGGAAAATCTCAGGTTATGAATGTTATTGGTAACGTTAAAAATAAGATTTGTATTCTTACTGATGATATAATTGACTCTGGAGGAACAATAGTTAATGCAGCTGATGCTTTATTAAAAAGAGGTGCAAAAGAGGTTCATGTATATGCAACACATGGTGTTTTTAGCGGAGATGCAGTCAAAAAAATAAAAAATTCAAAAATTAAAAATTTAGTTATCACAGACAGCATAGATAGTTCAGATAAATTTAAAAAAGTAAGAAATATTGAAGTATTATCAATATCTATTTTATTAGCTGAGGCCATAAAAAGGATATCTAATTCAACATCTGTTTCAGATCTATTTAAATAAAACTTGTAAATCTTCCGAACTTCGGTTAAATACCAGCTTTTTATGAGCACTTTACAAGCTACAATACGAGATACAAAAACAAAAGGTCAAGTAAATGAGCTAAGAAATAAAGGAAATGTTCCTGGCATAATTTATGGTGGAGAGCTACCAAACGAGAAAATTTCAATTACAACTAAAGAAATAAAAAATTTAATAAATAAAGAAAATTTTTTATCAAACGTAATATCAATAAATCTAGATGGTAAAGAACAAAAAGTTTTAACTAGAAATATTTCTTTTGATACCGTTACTGATGAACCAATTCACTTTGATTTTATGAGAATTGTAAAGGGTGGAAAAATTATCATAGAAATACCTGTGAAATTTATAAATAATGAACTATCTCCAGGACTTAAACGTGGAGGGGTACTAAATATTGTAAGACGTAAAGTAGAATTAAAATGTCCTGCTGAAAATATTCCAACAGAGCTTGTTGTGGATTTAGAGGGATTAGAAATCGGAACGAGTATTAAGATTTCATCAATTAATTTGCCTGAAAATGTTACGCCAACAATTCAAGGTAGAGATTTTGTAATTGCTACAGTTGCAGCACCAACAGTAGTAAAAGAACCAGAGAAACCTGCAGAGGCCACTGAGGGAGATGCCGCAGAAGGTACAGAAGCTGCAGCAGATGGTGGTGAAAAAGCTTCGACTGAAGGTGATAAAGCTGAGGGTGATAAATCTAAGGAAGAAGATAAAGCTTCATCAGAAAAAAAATAATAAATAGTGAAAATTCTTTTCAAAAATTAACTTGATATGTTGTTACTTGTTGGTTTAGGAAATCCGACTCCAAATAGTCAAAATAATAGACACAATATCGGTTTTAAAATTGTTGATGCAATAAATCAAAAATATAGATTATCAAAACAAAAACCAAAATTTAAAGGCTTATTAACAACAGGAAATATCGGTGATAAGAAAATTTATGCGATTAAGCCTTTAACATTTATGAATAATTCAGGCATATGCATAAGAGAATTGCTGGAGTACTTCAAGATAGATGCCGAAGATGTTATTGTATTCCATGATGATCTAGATGTCGAATTTGGGAAAATAAAAACTAAATTTGGTGGCTCAAGTGCAGGTCACAATGGCATTGCATCAATTGATAAGTTTATTGGAAAAGAATATTCAAGAGTTCGGATTGGTATAGGTAAACCAGAAAATAAAATTTCTGTTTCTGATTATGTTTTGAATGATTTCAACGAAGATGAAAAACTTCATTTGGACTCAATCACAAATAATATAATTGAGTCCTTAAGTATTTTAATTGACAAAAAATTAGATTTATTTTCTAGTACAGTTAATAACAATTAAATGGGTTTTAAGTGTGGAATCGTTGGATTGCCTAACGTTGGTAAATCTACTTTATTCAATGCCTTAACTAATTCTAATAAAGCTCAAGCAGAAAATTTTCCCTTTTGCACAATAGATCCAAATATAGGTATTGTATCAGTTCCTGATAAAAGACTTGATCAATTAGCTACCATCTCAGTTTCCAAAAAAAAAATTAATACCACTATATCTTTTGTTGATATTGCAGGTCTAGTTCAGGGAGCCTCTAAAGGTGAAGGGTTAGGAAATAAATTTTTATCCCACATAAGAGAAGTAGATGCAATTATTCATATGATAAGGTGTTTTGACTCTGATGATATTCAAAATATAAACCCCACTGTCGATCCTGTTAGAGATTTAGAGATTATTGAAACTGAGATGAAATTAGCTGATTTAGAATCTATCCAAAAAAGACTTGATAAAAAAAATAAAAAAAATGTTGATAATGATGAATTAAAACTACTAGAAAAAGCACAAAAAATAATTGATGAAGATGGTGATTTAACATTAATAAAAAATGAGTTTGATAAAAAAACTTTAAAAAACAGCGGACTTCTTATTACAAAACCAAAACTATATGTATGTAATGTAGATGAAGAGAGCATCCAAACAGGTAATAATTATACAAATGATTTTATCAAAAAGTATAGTGAAAAAGATACTTTAATAGTTTCAGCAGATATAGAATACCAAATAAATCAATTGGAAAATGAAATTGAAAAGAAAAATTATATGAAAATGATTAACATGTCAGATACTGGACTTAATTCATTAATTAGAAAAGGATACAATCTTTTATCTCTGCAAACC
This sequence comes from uncultured Pelagibacteraceae bacterium, assembly GCA_902599955.1. Taxonomy (GTDB): domain Bacteria; phylum Pseudomonadota; class Alphaproteobacteria; order Pelagibacterales; family Pelagibacteraceae; genus Pelagibacter. The sequence continues at coordinate 34,736 of CACKHK010000012.1, read as the reverse complement.
TTTTTTACATCTGGACCAGAAGAAACTAGAGCTTGGACAATTACAAAAGAGACTACAGCACCAAAAGCTGCTGGAGAAATCCATTCAGATTTTGAGAAAGGTTTCATAAGAGCCGAGACAATTTCCTTTGATGATTTTGTAAAAAATCAAGGATGGCTAAAATCAAAAGAGACTGGAAAAATGAGACTGGAAGGCAAAGATTATATTGTTGAAGATGGAGATATATTAAACTTTCGTTTCAATACGTGACCAGATTTTTTTCATACTGAAATAAACTAATATAGTTAAAACAAATAAATAAATAATTACCCTGAAGCCCATTTTGTGTCGTGCTTCTAAATGTGGCTCAGCGGTCCATTGTAAAAATGTTGTTACATCTTTTGCCATTTGATCGACTGTTGCTTTAGTACCATCAGAATACTCTACAATGTCATCATCTAAAGGTGACGCCATTTTAATTTTGTTGCCGTACATATATTTGTTATAATATACACCATCATCAAGCTCCATTCCTGCTGGAGGATCTTCATATCCCATTAGTACAGAATATATATAATTTGCTCCACCACCTCTAGCTTTTACTAAGACTGACATATCTGGAGGATATGCACCACCGTTTGCTGCTATTGCCTCTTGAACATTTGCATAAGGCATTACAAATTTATCAGATAATTTTGCAGGTCTTTCAAACATTTCGCCGTCACTGTTAGGTCCATCTGTAACTTCAAAATTTGAAGCAATCGCCTTAGCTTCTAGCTCAGTAAATTCTGGTCCACCCTTTTCTGCTAAATTTCTGTAGCTTAAATGCTTTAACGAATGACATGATGCACAAACTTCTGAATAAACCTGATATCCCCTTTGTAGAGAAGCTCTATCAAATTTCCCAAAAAAGCTTTTGAAACTCCAATCAACTTTTAATAATTCTTGTTGTTCGCCAGCTGCACTCGCTTTCGAGGATATTAAAGTTAAAATGATAGTAAAAAAGGCTAGTAGTTTTAAAAAGTTTTTCACAGTTTCTCTTTAAAATCTGTATTGTTTCTGGCCATTGCCATATCAGCTGACCCTCCTAGTACAGGCTCTGTTATACTGAGTGGTAACGGTGTTGTTTTTTCCTTCATTCCTAAAAATGGAAGTATTATTAAGAAATGAGCAAAGTAATAAGCTGTCGCAACTCTTGCTATTAATAAATATAAACCCTCTGCTGGCATTGCTCCTACGTAACCAAGTATAAGAACATCTGCAACTAAAAACCAGTAAAACTGTTTATATACCGGTCTAAAGACAGTTGACCTTACTTTAGAGGTATCTAACCAAGGAAGAATAACTAAAACAAATATTGCAGCAAACATTGCAATAACTCCCAACAATTTATCAGGTACTGATCTTAGTATCGCGTAAAAAGGTAATAGATACCACTCAGGAACAATGTGAGCTGGAGTAACTAATGGGTTAGCCTCAATATAATTATCCGCATGTCCTAATATATTTGGTGAAAAGAATACAAAAAAAGCAAAAATTATTAAAAATATTAAAAGTGCAAATAAATCTTTAATTACAATATACGGGTGGAATGGAACCGTGTCTTTTGATGGTTTTTTTATATCTATACCAATAGGATTATTATTTCCAGGTACATGCAGTGCCCAAATATGTAGAACAACCAATCCTAAAATTAAAAAAGGAAAGAGATAATGCAAGCTAAAAAATCTTGTTAGAGTTGGATTGTCAACTGAATAGCCACCCCATAACCATGTTGTTATACTATCTCCAATCAAAGGAATTGCACTAAATAAATTTGTGATTACAGTTGCACCCCAAAAACTCATTTGTCCCCATGGTAGAACATATCCCATAAAAGCAGTAGCCATCATTAAAAAATAAATCAACATACCAATAATCCAAATAACTTCTCTTGGTGATTTATACGATCCATAATATAAAGATCTAAAGATATGAATATAAACAGCTAAAAAAAACATTGAAGCACCATTTGCATGAACATATCTAATTAACCAACCATAATTTACATTTCTCATTATATGTTCAACACTTTGAAATGCTAAATCAGCGTGTGCCACATAATGCATTCCTAAAATAATTCCTGTAATAATTTGAGTTATTAAACAAAAAGTTAAAATTCCTCCAAAAGTCCACCAGTAATTTAAATTTTTTGGCGTTGGGTAATCAGTCAAATGGTTTGCTAGTGTTAGCAATGGAAGTCTATCATTAAACCATTTTCCAACTTTTGATTTAGGTGTGTATTCTTGATCGCTCATTTATTTTTTATCCTATTTTTATAGTGTTGCTATTTACAAATTCATATTTTGGAACTTCCATATTTGTTGGAGCTGGACCTTTTCTAATTCTACCTGATGTATCATAGTGAGAACCATGACATGGACAAAACCATGCATTGTAATCACCTTTATCAGTTAAAGGAACACAACCAAGATGAGTGCAGACTCCTAACATTACAAGCCATTCTGGATTTTTAGCTCTGTCTTCATCTTTTTCTGGATGTTTTAATTCACTTAAATCAACTGCTCTTGCACTATCAATTTCATCCTGCGTTCTTCGTTTAATGAAAACAGGTTTACCTCTCCATATAACAGTTATTGATTGTCCGGGCTGAACTGAACTAATATCTACCTCTGTACTTGCAAGTGCCTTGACTGAGGCATCAGGGTTCATTTGATCGACTAGTGGCCAAACCGCTGCACCTACTCCAACAGCCCCTGCGGCCGTTGTTGCTGTTAATATAAAATCTCTTCTATTTGGTTTTTTTTTATCTGAATCAGACATTTATTATTTTAATTTTTTCTTAATATATGATTTCATATGAAGAAAAAGATATTTTTTCCATAGCAAGAATGACACACAAAACAAATAATTACAGGCCAAAAATAGCACTTTACGAGCCTGATATACCTCAAAATACAGCAGCAATAGCTAGGACCTGCTCTTGCTTAGGCGCATTACTGGAGATAATTGAACCTTGCGGGTTCCTACTCAGCGATAAACGTTTCAAAAGAGTGGTCATGGATTACTTAGATGAGAGTATGATCAAAACCTATAATAGCTCAGAAGATTTTTTTAATGCAAAGAAAAAAGACAGAGTAATATTAATGACCACTAAAGCAAGTAAGTCATATATAGACTTTAAGTTTAAAAATGGTGATACACTTTTATTTGGAAGAGAAAGCTCTGGTGTTCCTCAACAGGTTCATAAAATAGTGAAACATAGAATAAAAATACCAATGATTGAGAAAAAAAGGTCTCTAAATTTAGCTTCATCAGTTGCAATTATTCTTTCTGAAAATATAAGACAAACTAATTATTTATGGACGAATCAATAAAAAAAAAATTAGCTAGAAATTGGTTTAAAACTTTACAAGAGGTGATTTGCCAAGAAATAGAGGAATTAGAGGGTAAAAAAAATATTTTTAAAATTAATAATTGGGAACGAGGGAAAAAATCTAATGAAGGTGGAGGTCAATTTAGAATATTAGAAAATGGAAAAATTTTTGAAAAAGTTGGAGTGAATTTTTCAGAAGTTTACGGAAGATTTTCAAAAAAATTTAGAAGCAGAATGCCTGGTGGTGATAAGAACCCCAGATTTTGGGCATCAGGCATATCAATAGTAATGCATATGCAAAACCCTCATGTTCCAGCCATGCATTTTAACACCAGATATATTTACACTTCACATGGATGGTTTGGTGGGGGAATGGATGTCACGCCTTGTCTAAAAGATAAAAGTTTAGAAAAATGGTTTCACAAAGAGTTAAAAGTTTCATGTGATAAACATAATAAAAACTATTACAAAAAATATAAAAAATGTTGTGATGAATATTTTTACTTACCTCATAGAAAAGAGCCAAGAGGAATAGGAGGTATTTTTTTTGATTATAAAAAAGATAATTGGGAAAAGGATTTTAGTTTTGTCAGAGAAGTTGGTATAAGTTTTAAAAATATATTTAGAGAGATAATATTAAAAAAATATAAAAAAAAATGGTCAAAAAAACAAAAAGAAATTCAATTGGAAAAAAGAGGTCGATACGTTGAATTTAACTTACTTTATGATAGAGGTACCAAATTTGGTTTACAAACTAATGGTAATGTTGAGGCTATTTTAATGTCGCTCCCACCTATTGCTAAATGGAGATAAAATATGGAAAAAGAACCAATTACAGTTAGAGGATTAGAAAAATTAAAAGAGGAATTAATTTTTTTAAAAGAAAAAAAAAGACCTGAGATAGTGGCTGCAATAGCTGAAGCAAGGTCCCATGGTGACCTAAAAGAAAATGCTGAGTATCATGCAGCGAAAGAACAACAATCACATAATGAAGGCAGAATTCAAGAAGTTGAAGATATTATAGCTAGAGCAAATGTGATTGATGTTTCTAAATTAGATAATGATGGAAAGGTAATATTTGGTTCAACAATTCTACTTCAAAACTTGGATACAGAGGAAAATGTTAAATACAAAATTGTTGGGAAAGATGAGGCTGACCTCAAAGAGAAACTAATATATTTTAAGTCACCAATTGGTATGGGCCTTATAGGAAAAAATAAAGGGGATTTAGTTGAAATTAAAACTCCTGCTGGAGTTAAAAATTTTGAAATAAAAGACGTAAAGTATATCTAATTACTAAAAACATTATCGATTTCTTTTTTACTCAATTTAAAGCTGTTATTTAACCAAATATTCTCAAGCAACTTAATTTTTTGTCCAAAATCTTTACCCTCCTTAACTTTATATTTGTCAAGTAAATCTCTAGATTTTAAAGGAAAAATAGGTTTTTCAAATTTTTCAAAATATTTTTTTAAATCAATAAGTTTTTTTGAAACCAGTTTAGAATTGAAAATTTTTAAATCTAATAAATCGATAACATAAGATTTATCATTAAAATAATAAATTCGTTGAAGATTTTTCTTACTAAAATAATCTTTTTCTGAGAAAAGGTAATAGTTATCAATTAGAAATTTTATTCTTTTTTTGTTTTCGTTAGAAAGATTATATTTAAATAAAAAGTAATTTGCATTATCGGAATCATCAATTATTAAATAAGAAATCAAAAAAATAAACGATTTTTTGTTAAATAATCTTTTTGAATAATCATTTAATTTAGCTAAACAATTTAAATTTACGAGTTGAGGAAAAATAGTTTTTAAAATTTCCGAAGAAAAAGGATCCTCAGATATTTTTAGAATATTTTTTGATAAAATAATTTTTTTTAATTCACTAATTAATCTTTCCTTTGAAAGATTGACAATACCAGCAATATTTTGCTTGATTGATTTTTGTACTGATAAATTATGAGATACTTTGCTATAATTAAGAAAAAATCTGATATATCTTAAAATTCTTAAGTAATCTTCTTGAATTCTTTTATTTGGGTCTCCAATAAATATAACCCTGCCCTCTTCTAAATGTTTAGCTCCACCGTTTGGATCAAACAAATTACCCTCTTTATCTGCATAAATAGAATTAAAGGTAAAATCTCTTCTTGATGAGTCTTTTAGCCAATCCTTAGTATATTTAACTTTTGCATGTCTTCCATCAGTATCTACATCCTCTCTCAAAGATGTAATCTCAAAATTTTTCTTACCTAAATTAGCAGTAATAGTTCCGTGATCTATACCAGTTTCAAAGAATTTAATATTATTTGATTGCAAACATTCTTTAACTTCATTTGGATTTAAATTTACTGATAAATCTATATCATCTACTTCTTCTTGATTTAATATTTTTCTAACGCATCCACCTACATATCTTATCTCACTTTTTTCGTTAAAATTTGATACAGAGTCAAAAATTTTAGAAACTTCTGTATTACTATAAACTTTTAAAAAAGATCTTTCTCTTTGAGCAGGTTTTTTGTTGCTTTTAAAAATTTTTTTTAAAAAATTATACATATTTGGCTGGGGTGCTAGGATTCGAACCTAGGAATGGCGGTACCAAAAACCGCTGCCTTACCACTTGGCTACACCCCAAAATTAATTTCATATATCACAAAAAAAAAGCTTTATATAGTTTTAGATAAATTACACCAATAGTTTTTATATTTTTTTTTCAATAATTTCTTTGCATTTAGTGCGGCTTTTTTGGACATAAAGTATCCCACAATTGTTGAGCCTGATCCTGTCATTCTGACATAAGAATTTTTATCTATGTTCAAAAAAAATTGTCTAAGTTTCCTTAGTCTTGGATACAATTTGAAAGATATGACCTCTAAATCATTTTTCATCTTTGAAAGTGTATTGAAATTAATATTTTTCGATTTAATTTTAAAAAATTGTGGTTTCGAAAAGTTCCTAACTTGAGCATATATATTTTTTGTAGAACAACCAAAATTGGGTTTAATCAACAAAGTAAAAATTTTAAGGTTTTTTTTGATTTTTTTTATTTTATTTTTATAAGCTAATACAAGATTTTTTTGATCTATGCCTAAAATAACATCTGAACCAATTTTTGAACATAAATTTTGTTTCTCCTTCATTGTCAATAAAATTATATTTTTTTTAATCAAATAATTTATTAAAGAAGCCGCATTCATTGACCCACCTCCTAACCCTGCTTCTTGAGGTATATTTTTTTTAATTGAAATAAGATATTTTTGATTTTTTAGTTTTTTTGCTTTATCTAAAATTTTTAATAAATTACTGATAGTATTTTTTTTTGGAATTTTATTAGAAAAATTTCCAGTAAATTTTATTATATGGTTTTTTTTATTTGTTTTCTTAATATAAATATCATCATGTAAGTCTAAAAAACCAACTAGAGTTTCTAAGTTATGAAGTTTAGATTTTTTTTTTCCTAGAACATTTAGAGATAAATTAATTTTTGCATGTGATTTAATCTTTTCAAATTTCATTAATTATGATTTTTCTAAACCTTCTAATAATTTCGATTTTACTTTCGATTTCATTTCATCTTCTGTCTCTTCAAGTCCTAAAACTGCTTGCCAATAATATTTTGCTTGTAATTTTCTGTCTAATTTCCAAAGGACATCACCATAATGATCATTAACAATTGGATCATCTGGCATTAATTGCAATGCTTTTTTAAGATATTTTTCAGCATTGATATAATCACCAATTAAATAAAATCCCCATCCAACAGAGTCGGTGATATATGGATCATTTTCTTTTTGTTTATGTGCTTTTTGTATCATATCTATCGCTTGATCTATTTTATAATTTCTTTCTAACCAGCTATAAGCTAGATAATTTAATGTGTATGGTTCATTTGGATACATTTTTAAACTTGTAATTAAATCTCTGTCAGCCTTCTCATAATTTCCTGTTCGTTCATAACTGCTACCCCTCCTATATAAAATTCTTGAGATTGCATATGAACTATGATCAACATTTTTGAGTAACTCTGTGTAATATTCGATTGCAATTTCATACTTTTCAAAACCTTTATTTATATTTGCATAATCATAAAGTATTTTTTCTGTAGGTTTTTTTATAGAATTAAAATTCTTATTTATATAGTTGATAGCCTCTTCCTCACTATTATCTTCAGATAATATTCTTCCTATCTTTTTTGTTTTATACCAAAAATATAATTTATCTTTTTTTTTAAAATTTTCTAAAATTTTGGTAGCTTGGTCATTATTTTTATTTAAGTAATAGTTTTCAGCAAGAAGAGATTGGTTAAAATAAAACTTAGGATTTAAGTACTCAGAAATTCTTAAATAAAAATTTGACTGATCATATATATTTTGTGTTGAAAATAAATTAGATATCAAATAAAAAATTTCAGCTAGAATATCATTTTCATTATAGCATGAGAAATGGGATTCAAATTTTTTGTATTGATCATTATTAATCCAGTCTTTGATTTGATGCAATAATATGCTGTCACCAATAGGCTCAATCGTTTTTGAAACTTGAATAACTTTTTCAATATCATTATTTTCAATTAAATTTGCAAAATAAAAGAACATGTATCTAGAATAATCTCCATCAGAACTGTTTAGTAATTTTTCAAAATATGAGCTGGTATTTGAAGAATTTAAATAACAATTTTGAAAAGCTGAAGAAATTAAACTTAATGTTCCATACTTGTTATCCTCGATAGTCTCTTTTTTTAAAAATAGATAATTAAAGTCTTTTAAAATTTTGTAAATTACATATTCATAAGTTCCATCATCTTTATTAAACTGAAATTCTTTAAATCTTTTATTAGCTTGCTTGAAATCTTTTTTCTTTAAACTGTCAATTAACAAAAGTAAGTTAAGTTCGAAAGTATTTGAATTGATATCATTTTTTGAAGTCTTTATTTGATCTATCCCTTTTTTTACTTGCCCATTCAAAACTAGAGAAAATACGTATTTTTTTAAAAAATCATCATGTTTTTGAATTAAAAATTTTGATGAATTGAAATATTTAAGTGCCTCTTCGTTTTTTTGATTTCCTGATGAGACCAAAGCAGAAAAATAATCAGATAAATACTTCTGGTTGAATTTTTTATCCACGGTTGTGCTTGAATATGTGCTAGTTTGGAGTGTTAAAAATGATAAAATTATTAATAATATTTTCATACCTAAACTTATGACTTTAAGTTTCAAAAATCAAAATGACATATTAAACCTTGAAAAGATTAACTCAAACGATATTGAATATATATTTAGTGATAAACCAATAAACAGACTTAAAACTAAACCTCAGATAGAAGAAAAAATTAAACTTCTTGATAAATTAAGAAGTGAAATTGAAAACATAGATAATTGTGAGCTAAAAAAAAATGCTAAGCAGTTAGTATTTGCTGATGGCAACAATCAAAGTAAAATTATGATTATAGGCGAAGGGCCTGGACAAAAAGAAGATGAACAAGGAAAACCATTTGTAGGAGATGCAGGAATATTATTAAACAAAATGCTAGACGCAATTCAGATAAAAAGAAACAATATTTATATAACTAATGTTGTAAATTATAGACCACCAAATAATAGAAAGCCTGAGCCATCAGAAATAAATAGATACTCGAATTATCTTAGGCAACATATCGCGATAATTGATCCTAAAATTTTAATTCTAATGGGTAGTACAGCAATGGAGTCGCTTTTTGGTTCAAAAATAAAAATTTCAAAAGAAAGAGGTGTTTGGAAAGAATTAATCATTCATAACAAAACGTATTTAACAATGATTACATTTCATCCTGCCTACTTATTAAGACAAGCTGATCAAAAAAAATATTCTTGGGCTGATTTAAAATTAATCAGGAAAAAAATAGATGAATTAAAAATATCTGTTTAAATCTAAAATGATAGAAATACATAAAAGATATATAAGTTGGTGGAAAGAGAAACTTAATATTTCGAATTATGGATTATTGTGGATCACATTCATTAAAGGATTAATAATCGGAATATTTTTGTATCATTTTTTTATTGTTCAATGAAAAAAATTGTTGCTGGTGTTGATGAAGTTGGTAGAGGCAGTTTAATTGGTCCAGTTTATGCGGCAGCAGTTATATTTAATCCTAAAATAAATAAAAAAGAAATTAAAGACTCCAAAAAATTGAAAAAAATTGAGAGAGAAAAATTATTTAAGTATATAAAAAAAAATTCTATTTGGGCTATTGGATCAGCATCAATTAGAGAAATAGAAAGACTTAATATATTAAATGCAAGTCTATTAGCTATGGAGAGAGCAATAAAAAAACTAAAAATTAAACCAAATTTAGTACTTGTTGATGGAAATAAATCCCCAGATTTGAATAATTACATTACAAAAACAGTAATCAAAGGAGATCAAAAAATAAAAGAGATATCTGCAGCATCAATTGTTGCAAAAGTATCAAGAGATAAACTGATACTCAAAATGTCAGAAAGTTTCAAAAAATACAAATGGGACTCAAATGCAGGTTATGGAACCAAAGATCATATTAACGCTATTAGAAAATATGGAATAACTAGGTTTCATCGCAAAACATTCAATCCAATACACAACATATTGAGTCTGAAAAAAAAATAGCAACAAGTAGACTCAAAATAATTCAATCACAGGTTGACGCGGACTTTTCTCTGGAGTCTAATTAATATTTAAAAATGAGTGTTAAAACTTTAAAAAATAAAATTATTAATGGAGACAGTTTAAAGGAATTAAAAAAAATTCCTGATGAAACTTTTGATCTTATATTCGCTGACCCTCCCTATAACCTTCAATTAAAAAAAGAATTAAGTAGACCGGATAGATCTAAAGTGGATGCTGTTAATGATAAATGGGATCAATTTGAAAGTTTTAAAAGCTATGATGAATTTACTTTTGAGTGGTTAAAAGAATGTAAAAGAATTTTAAAAAAGGATGGAACAATTTGGGCTATAGGTAGCTACCATAATATATTTAGAGTTGGTACTACGATCCAAAATCTGGGTTTTTGGATACTAAATGATGTAATTTGGAATAAAAATAACCCAATGCCAAATTTTAGAGGAACAAGGTTTACTAATGCACATGAAACGCTTATTTGGGCCTCAAAGAGAGAAGGATCCAAATATACTTTTAACTATCAATCATTAAAATGTTTAAATGATGACCTACAGATGAGATCCACATGGAATTTCCCAATCTGTAACGGAAAAGAAAGATTAAAAAAAAATGGAAAAAAAGTTCATTCTACACAAAAGCCAGAGTCTTTAATTCATAGAATAATATTAGCTTCATCAAACAAAAATGATTTCATTTTGGATCCATTTTTAGGGTCCGGTACTACAGCTGTTGTTTCAAAAAAATTAGGTAGAAATTATTTTGGAATTGAAAAAGAAAAATATTATTTCGATGCTGCTAAGAAAAGATTAGAGAATACAAATATCATAAAAGATGAATATCTAGATACTCTACAAAATAACAGAACTAAACCAAGAATTCCTTTCGGATCATTAGTTGAAATGGGTCTGATTAAACCTGGAACAGAAATTTATGACCAAAAGAAAAAAGTAAATGCAAAAATTATGATAGATGGTAGTATAAAATATCAACAATCAGAGGGATCAATCCATAAAGTGGCAGCAAAAATTATTGGTGCAGAAAGTTGTAATGGATGGACATTTTGGCATTATAAATCTGGAAATTCTTTAAAGCCAATTGATGATTTGCGACAAAGACTAAGACCTACAAATTAAGTTCTATAAATTTTACCCAAATAATTTTCAAGAAATGTTTTATTTTTTGAGAGAAACTTCAAAATATTATTTCTAATAAAGACACTTAAAGGATTTGATAAATGGAATGAAAAATGGTTAAATTTTGATTTGTCATTTATAGAGGAAATATTTTCAATTCTTTTTTGATAGTATTCAGTTGAACCATTTAAAATACTTTTTAATATATCGTTTGCGGTCTCAATACTTTGGGACGCGCCTTGAGCAAATGATGGTGGAAAAGTGAACAGAGCATCACCGGATAAATATATATTTTGTTCATTTAAACTTGGAAATTTGCTGCTTACGTAAACAGGAAAAGATTTTAATTCACTTAAATGTCCAAAGCTTATTTGTGATGTTTTTTGTAAACTTGATCTTAAAGAGCTTAAAAACTCATTAGATTTAAATAAATTATAATTTCTTAGCTCATCTGATGATAATTTTTTTTTTATGATAGCTACAAAATTATATTCATTATTTTGGTTTATCGGATAGATCACATAATGACTGTTTGATGCCATATAAATAGAAATATCACTACCATAATCACCTCTTAACTTGCCTCTAAGAGCGACATTAAAGTTATATTTTGGATTTGTAATATCATTCAATATCAATGACTTCGTTTTTGAAAAAATACCATCAGCAATTATCAAATAATCAAATTCCTCATGTGTATTTTCATCCAAAGTAATTCTGAAGCCATTCGCCTTTTCTATTTTTGTTATATTTGAATTAAATTTAATCTGATTTTCAGGCACATTCTTAAATAAAAATTCTAATAATGTTGATCTTTTTAGTGTTGTGTATCGATTTAATGGATCATTAAATTGTGTAAGGTCTATATCGCAAATTTTTTTAGAGTTATTTGCTTGTATGAAATTCACTTTTGACGGAAAGCTAACTTCAGATGCAGGTAGATTTTTAAATCCTATGTTATTCAATAACTTAATACTATTTACTGATAGTTGAATTCCATAACCATCTTGGAAATTAAAATTATTTTTTTTTTCAAATATTTTGTATTCAAAATTTTTTTCACTATTTAAAATATTTGCAAAATATAACCCCGATATTCCTCCACCAATTATTGCAATTTTTTTCATTAATTTATCTGATAGTATTAATTATTTTCTTTGTAAATGAAGGTAAAGTCAAATTAGTTAAATCTTTTACATCAACAAAAAACCATTTTTCTTTTCTGGCAAATTATTTTTCATCGTAATTGCAATTCTCATGTCCATATTAGACATTTTTATATTGATCCTTTTTCCCACGTGTTTTCTAAATTTTATTTTAGGTATCTCATTCATTGGAAATATAGGCATATCCTTTAAAAAATTAAATTTTCTGTTTTTTAAAAGGTAAAAATTATTCTTTTTATTTTGAAAAATATTTGCCTCAAAAAATATTTGTTTATTAAATTTATTTACTTTCAAAATCTGAAAATCGTTTTTTTTAAAAGATTTACAATTTCTAGAAATTGGACATTGATTACAAATTGGTTTTGATGGTTTACAAATTAATGCGCCTATTTCCATTATGGCTTGAGCATAATCACTAGCTCTATTTGTTTCCCCAAAAAAAGATTTTTTTTTATGTAAATTCTCTTTAGAAATTTCTTTTTCTTTTTTTAAATAAAATACTCTTTTCAAAACTCTTTCAACATTTCCATCTAGTGGGATTATTTTATTGTTGAATGCAATTGCCATAATAGCTTTTGCAGTATAATCTCCTATCCCAGGTAGCGATTTTAAACCTTCCTCATTATTTGGAAGCTTTCCCTTAAATTCATTTATAATTATTTTTGCTGTTTTTTTTAGATTTTTTGCTCTTGAGTAATATCCTAATCCCTCCCAACATTTCATCAATTTAGCATCTCTAACTTTTGATAAACTTATTAAATCTGGGATTTTCGAGGTAAAATTTTCAAAATATGGGATTACTGTTTTTACTTGAGTTTGTTGCAACATAAATTCACTTACTAAAGTAAAATATTCTTTTTGACTTTTAGAGACTTTTTTTCGCCAAGGAAGATTTCTTTTATTATTGTCGTACCATTTTAAAATTTTATTTGGTATGTTTTGATTTGTCATATGAATTTTAAATATAATACTAAGCAGAGAAATAAATCTGTTCAAGGACTAAGATCTTTTAAAGATACTTTGCCCCAAGAAGCAAAAAGAATATTAAATAAAAAAGGCCAAATTTATTCAAATACTTTGGATAATTGGAAATTTCTTGTAGGAAAAGATTTATTTAATATTTGCTATCCAATATCTTATAAAAACTCAAAATTAAATGGAAGCTATTTAAGTATAATGGTTAAAAGAGGAAATGAAGTTGACCTAGAATATTCTAAGAAAGAAATTTTAAAAAAAATAAATATTTTTTTTGGTTATAATGTGATCGATAATATAAGGTTAAAGACCTTTGAGGGAGAATTCAAAAAAACTAGAGATAATAAAAATAATAATGCGACAAATAGCAAAAATATTAAGAAGATAACCAATATTAAGAATGATAAAATTAAACAATCTTTATTGGAGTTAAATAAAATATTTAAAACAAGATGAAAAAAATTTTAATACAAACGTTAATTATATCGTTTTTTTTTATTAGCTTTAACGCAACAGCAGAAATTAAACACATTAAAGACGGCAATGTTGATGCAAAAGTAAAACTTGTGGTGTTCGAGTCTTTGACATGTAGTCATTGTGGAGATTTTCATAGAGATATTTATCCAAAGCTAAAAACTGATTTTATAGATAAAAATTTAATTTCGATTGAATACAGAAATTTTCCTCTAGATATTGCTGCATTTAATGCAGCAAAAATAGCTCATTGTAGGAATGATGGAAAATCAGAAATACTTCATCACTTATACAATAACCAAAGTAGCTGGGTTAGAGGAAGTACAATTGAGGATCTCAATAAAAATTTAAAAAGAGTAGTTCAAGAATCAGGTTTTAAATTAGATTTTGATAATTGTATTGCCAACTCAAAAATTGAAGATTTTATTTTAGAAGACCGAATCGACGGAGCAAAAAACTATAAAATAGAGGCAACTCCAACACTTATAATCAACGGTGAAAAGTTCGAGAATCCTAAAAACTATAAAAAATTAAAAAAATATATTGAAAAACTGATATAAGTCATTGAATGGAGTTTAAAAAAATCCAATTAAATGGCTTTAAGTCATTCGCTGAAAAGACAAATTTTCTAATCGAAAAAGGACTAACTGGTATCGTCGGGCCTAACGGTTGTGGTAAATCAAACATTGTTGAGTCTCTTAGATGGTGCATGGGAGAAACTTCAGCCAAAAGTATGAGGGGTTCAGGAATGGAAGATGTTATATTTTCAGGTACATCAAATAAACCATCAAAAAATATTGCTGAGGTAGTTTTAAGTTTAAATAATGAAAATAAAGACGGTCCACATCAATATAATGATTTGGATGAAATAGAAATTCGGAGAAAAATTGAAAAAGATAAAGGATCTAAGTTTTACATTAACAATAAAGAAGTTAGAGCAAAAGATGCCCAAATGTTTTTTGCAGATCTATCCACAGGAGCTCATTCACCGTCATTAATAAGTCAAGGAAGGATAGGAGCATTAGTTACAGCAAAACCATCTGACAGAAGGGCTATACTTGAAGAGGCTGCTGGAATAGCAGGACTACATGTAAGAAGACATGAGGCTGAAATCAGATTAGGAGCAGCAGAAAATAATTTGAAAAGAGCAGACGAACTCAGAAGGCAACAAGAAAAACAATTAGCAAATTTGGAGAAACAAGCTGAAGAGGCTGCAAAATATAAATTAATTTCTGAGGAAATTAAAAAAGTAGAGGCAGGTCTTTATTATTTAAGACTTATAGAAATAGATAAAGAAATTAGTTTGGAAAATGAAATTAACAATGAAGCAGATGGAAAAGTTGAGGAATTTAATAAAAAAATTAATGAGCTAGAAAATAAAATTAAAAGTGAACTTGAGAGGGTAGAACCTATAAGACAAAAAAATATCGAAAATTTGTCTAAAATTCAAAGATTAAATCTTGAGCTTAAGGCTTTAGATGAGGAAAGCACAAGAATTAACGAGGAAATAGATACAATAAAAAGTTCTATAAAAGTCATTGATGAGGATATTGATAGAGAAAAAAGTATTGTAATTGACGCAAATTCAAATGAAAAAAGATTAAAAGAAGAAAGAAGTATACTAACTGATACAGATTCTAAATATTATGAGACAGAAAAGCTCTCAAATCAAGACTTGGACACCTCTAGAACAAAACTAAAAAATGAACAAGAAAAGATGGATGCATTGTTTGAGAGTTTCAGTGTTGAGACATTGCAGAAAAATAATGAGATTATCAATAATATCAAAAACCAAATTGAGGAAGTTAAAAGATTAATTTCTGAAAATAGAAATCATCAAACAATTAAAATTTTAGATGAGTGCATTGTTAATTTGTCATACTTAACTATGAAAATTAAAGATTTTGAGAATAATAACAAAGTCTCAGCTTTAACAACGAAGAGTGAACAAATTAAAAAATTGCAAGATGAATATGCAGAAACTTATAGTAAAAATCAAAGTATAAAAAATGAGTCAGTTAAAAGAAAAGAGAGAATAAGTATCATCGACAAAGAATTCGAAAGTTGGCAAAATCTTTTAACAAATTCAGAAAAAATGGTAAATGAATTAAATACTAGAAAAAATAAACTTAGTGAAAAATTAAATGATCTTGAAAAGCAACCTCAAGCTCAAGCTGAAAAAAAAGGAAAGATTTCAGAGAACTTAAGAATTTCAGAAAATGAAAAAAATGAGAACGAGATACTGGTTGAAAAAATTGATAACAATATAGCAGAAATTAGAAGCCAACTTAATGATACTAAAGAAAGTTCGATCGAGATCAGAGAAAAAAAGGCAAGTTCAAGTGCTACAATTGATGGTTTAAATAAAAGGAGAAAAGATCTCTTGGAAAGAGTAATGACTGAATTAAATGTAGAAGAAGAAAATATATTTAACTATTCAAATTTAGAAAAAGGAAGTGAATTTCCAGATTTAGTTACTCAAGAAGAACTATTAGACGAAAAAAAGAGAGAAAGAGAAAAATTAGGATCTGTGAACTTAAGAGCAGATGATGAAACTGAAAAATATAAATCCGAAATTAAAAAAATGGAACAAGATAGAAAAGATCTTGTTTCAGCAATATTAAAATTAAAAGAGAGTATTACAGAACTTAACCAAAAAGGTCGAGAAAGACTTTTAGATGCATTCGAAAGAGTAAATAGGAAATTTAATGAGGTCTATACAAAATTATTTAATGGAGGTAGTGCTAAATTAGAATTGGTAGACTCAGATGATCCACTGGATGCCGGTTTAGAAATGTTGGTAAGTCCACCTGGAAAAAGACTTCAATCTATTACTTTGCTTTCTGGAGGTGAACAGGCTTTAACAGCATTATCTCTAATATTTGCTGTGTTTTTAACCAACCCCTCGCCTATATGCGTTTTAGATGAGGTAGATGCTCCACTTGATGATGCAAACGTTACAAGATTTTGTAATCTTTTAAATGAGTTAACAAAAATTACTTCTACCAGATTTATAATAGTAACCCACCACGCGCTAACTATGTCAAAAATGGACAGATTATATGGTGTTACAATGCCTGAGAAAGGGATAAGTCAGCTAGTTGCTGTTGACCTTCAAAAAGCTGAGAGCATGGTAGCTTAGGCTGATGGAAGAAGAGGATTTTAAAACTCGCCTTAAAAGTGCAAAAATTAAAGCAAAATCAAAATATTCTGAAAATAAAGACACATCGACATCAGGAATGGGGCATGCTTTCAAGATGAGCACAGAATTAGTTGCTGCAGTAGCTGTTGGGACAATTATTGGGTTTATTTTAGACAATTGGTTTGGTACTAAACCTTGGTTAATTTTAATATTTTTTTTTGTAGGAGTAATTGCAGGAATTATGAATGTGATTAAATCGGCAAGAAAAATGCAAAAAAAGTAAAAAAATAATATGGCATCAAACCCAATGTACCAATTTAATGTTTATAGAATTGGTCCAGAAATAAAACTAGGTTCAGTTGATATTTCTTTTACTAACGCGAGCTTATTTATGGTTATTAGCTCACTAGCAATTTTAATAATTTTTAATTTAGGGGCAAAGAAAAAAACTTTAATACCTGATAAATTACAATTACTCTCAGAATTAAGTTATTCCTTTGTGGCCAAAATGATTAGTGATACTGCTGGATCAAAAGCAAAGCCTTACTTTTCTTTTATTTTTTCACTATTCATGTTTGTACTTTTTTGTAACATGTTCGGCATGATACCTTACGCATTTACAGTTACTAGCCATATTATTGTAACATTTGTTTTAGCAGCATTTATATTTGTTGGAGTTACAATTATTGGTTTCATGAAACATGGATTAGGATATTTAAAATTATTTGTTCCTAGTGGGGTTCCAATGGTATTGCTTCCATTAATAGTTGTTATTGAAATTATCTCATATTTAAGTAGGCCGATTAGTTTATCGGTAAGACTATTTGCAAATATGATGGCAGGTCACACAATGATGAAAGTATTTGGTGGCTTTGTTATAAGCTTAGGAATTGTTGGTGGATGGCTTCCACTAAGTTTTTCGGTTGCACTTACTGGTTTGGAGATATTAGTTGCTTTTCTTCAAGCATATGTATTTGCAATTTTAACATGCATTTATTTAAATGATGCATTAAATCTACACCATTAATAAAAAAGGAGGAAAAATGGAATTAGAAGCAGCAAAAATGATAGGAGCAGGTTTAGCAGCTATTGCACTAGCAGGTGCAGGAGTTGGTATTGGAATTATCTTTGGTAATTACTTATCTGGTGCTATGAGAAATCCATCTGCAGCTCAAAAACAATTCCCTAATTTATTATTAGGATTTGCTTTAGCTGAAGCTACAGGATTATTTGGACTAGTAGTTGCGTTGATTATTTTATTTGCATTTTAGTTAATGTTGAGAAAAATAATTATTTTAGTATTCGTCACATGCTTTGCATGTTTTAAAACAGTATTTGCTGCTGAAAGTGGTGGTATGCCTCAACTCAATCCAGAGTTTTGGATATCTCAAATATTCTGGCTTATCATCACATTTGGAATACTTTTTATTGTTCTAACTAAAATTATATTGCCGAAAATCAGCGATAACCTAGAGACTAGAAAATCTCAAATACTAGAAAATATTGAGACTGCCGATAAACAAAAGGAAGAAAGTCAGAAAAAAATTGATGAATATGAAAAGATTATTTTAGAAAGTAAAATTAAAGCCAAGAATTATTTTAATGATGCTAGAGAAAAAATATTAGAAGATATTAATAAAAAGAGAGCTGCATTAGAAAAAGATCTTGATGAAGAAATTAGTACTACAGAAAATGAGCTTTTTGAATTTAAGAAAAGCTCTGGAGATAAGGTTACTAAAATAGCAGCTGAAACGTCAGCAGAGTTGATAAAAGAACTGATTGGTGAAGGTGTGAATAGCAGCAGCATAGCAGCAATAGTAGAAGATCAAGCAAAAATCAATAAAGAGAGAAAAGATGTCATTTGACGCAACATTTTGGGTAGCTATTTCGTTTTTTATATTTGTTGGCCTGTTGGTATATTTTAAAATTCCACAGAATATCAATAGTCTCCTAACCAAAATGATAGGAGATATAAAAAAAGAAATTGATGAAAGTGAAAAATTAAGAGTTGAGTCAAAAAAACTCTTAGATGAAGCTCAGGCCAAGCTCAACTCGGTCGAAGCAGAGTCAAAAAAAATACTCGATCAGGCTAAAACTGAATCTGAGCAACTTGTGATAAGTATGAATGAAAAATTTCACAAAAGTTCGGAAATAAAGAAAAATTTAACTCAAACTAAAATAAATCAAATGAAAGAGTCAGCAATCAAAGAAATCAAAGATAGATCAATTAAAATTGCACTAGAGTCTGTGAAAAAGATTATGACTACAACAGTTGATAGATCCAAATTAGATAATCTTTTTGAAAAAAATCTTGAAGAAGCAAAGTCTGAATTAAAAAAAATTAATTCATAACTTAATTACGTTACATTTACTCAAAATAATATAAAATCTGTAATATGAATTCGATAGTAATTGGATCAGGTTTTGGGGGTATGGCTGCAGCATTGAGATTAAAGGCTAAGGGTTATAATGTAACTCTGATTGAAAAACATAAAGATTTAGGTGGAAGAGCAAGAGTTTTTAGAAAAAATGGATTTACATTTGACGGTGGTCCAACTGTTATAACTGCGCCTTATTTGATTGATGAATTATTCCAGCTTTTTAATAAAAACTCAAAAGATTATTTAGAAATTAAATCTCTCAAAACCTGGTATCAATTTGTTTTTGAGGATGGTTTCAAATTCAACTACTCAGGTAATGAACAAGAGATGATTGATCAAATTAAAAAGATCAATGAAAAAGATGCCGAGGGTTATAAAAATTTAGTAAATTTTACAAAAAAAATTTTTGATAAAGGATTTACTGAATTATCAGATGTACCATTTGATAAACCCTCATTTATGTTAAAGCAAATACCCTCTTTGCTCAATCTAAAAAGTTACAAGTCTGTCTATGGTTTAGTTTCATCTTACATAGAAAATGAAAAATTAAGAAGATTACTTAGTATGCATCCACTATTGGTAGGTGGTAATCCTTTTACAACAACGTCAATATATGGATTAATTTTATATTTAGAAAAAAAATGGGGGATTCATTATTCAATGGGGGGTACTGGTCAAATAATAAATGGTATGGAAAAACTAATGAATGAAGAACATATAAAAATATTAAAAGGATGCGAAGTAAATAAAATTTTATCAAATAAAAATAAAATAACTGGCGTTGAACTAAGCAACGGAGACAAAATAGAGGCAGATAATGTCATTTGCAACGCTGATCCACCTGCAGTTTACTCAAAATTAGCAGACACAAATAGTAGCAATTCTATTTTTAATTGGAAAATGAAAAGAATGGAATACTCAATGGGTTTGTTTGTGTATTACTTTGGAACTAAAAAAATTTACGACGATGTTGAACATCACACCATCAAATTTGGAGATAAGTACAAGGAACACTTGGATGACATTTTTAACAATAAAAAATTAAATGATGATATTAGTTACTATTTACATAGACCAACAGCTACTGATAAATCTATGGCGCCTGATAATCATGATTGTTTTTATGTGTTGGTGCCAGTTCCTAATAACCAATCTGGTATAGATTGGTCTATTGAGGGAGATAAAATGAAAAAATTAGTTATTAAAAAAATGGAAGAAAGTTTACTGCCCAATCTAAGCGAAAATATTGTTGAGGATTTTTATTTAACACCAGATTATTTTGAGAAAGAGTTAAATACAAAATATGGCTCAGGTTTTTCTATTCAACCAAAATTTACCCAATCAGCCTATTTTAGATTTCATAATAAATCAGAGATTTTTGATGGTTTGTATTTTGTTGGGGCAGGCACTCATCCTGGAGCAGGTGTACCAGGAGTACTATCTTCAGCAAAAGTCTTAGACAAAATTTTGTAATGGAGAATAAGAGTTTTCTATCAATATACGCAAAATCATTTTACTGGGCTGGTTTTTTTCTTCCAAAAGAAACTTATTTGAAATGTTCTAATTTATACGATTTTTGTAGAACTTTAGACAATATAGCAGACGATAAAGGTACAATTGATGTTAAATTAAGAAGATTTTTAAACTTCAAAAATAATTTTAACAATCAAGAATTTCAGAATCCGATAATAAAAAATATGTGGGTATTAATGGATGAATATAATATTTCCACAAAAATTGTAGAAGACCTATTCGACGGTGTGGAGTCTGACATTCAAAACGAAGTAAAATTAAATTCAAAAAAGGAATTATTAATTTATTCATATAGAGTAGCAGGAACTGTTGGATTAATGATGGCAAAAATTTTAAATGTCACTAGCTCTAATTCTCTTAAATCGGCTATAGATTTGGGAATAGCTATGCAACTAACAAATATTTCTAGAGATGTGATAGAGGACTCTAAAAATAAAAGGTTTTATATAAAACATAATTTTGAAACCATAAAAGAAACTTTGGCTACTGCAGATTTATTTTATGATAGTAGCTTTTCATCAATAAAAGATATTCCTGTAACTCTTAGATTTTCAATTTTAGTTGCAAGAAGAGTTTATAGACAAATTGGAAGAAATATTATTAAAAAACAAACTATTCAGAATTATAGTAAATCAGGTAAAATTTTTGTTACTAAAAGTGGTAAGATATTACAAACAATATTATCTATATTTGACCTAGTAAAACTATCATTGATTAAAAAACATAATCACCTTAGAGATAAAGAACATGAATTAATTAGTGAAGAAATAAATTTAAATGAAAGATTTTGATATTGTAATAATTGGTGGAGGTTGCGCAGGGTTATCTTTGGCATATGAATTAGAGACAAATAATAAGTTAAAAAATAAAACATTAGCTATTATTGAACCGAGAAATGAATATAAAAAAGATAAAACTTGGTCTTTTTGGAAGACATTCCCACATAATTTTGAAGATTGTGTAAAAAAAAATTGGAAATATTTTTCGATAAATGTGCCTAAAAAAACTAAACATCTAGAGTGTAATAATTATCCATATCAAAGTATTGATAGTGGGCTATTTTATGAGAAGATAAACAATAGATTAAAAGAGAATAAAAATATTTCATTTCACAAAAATGATCAAAATATAAATTTTGATAACTCTTTAGTATTTAATAGTGTTCCAAATTTAAATAATCAAAACAATGGTCTATGGCAGCATTTTTGTGGGGTAGAAATAGAAACAAAAAAGGAATTTTTTGATGAAGAAATGATGAATCTGATGGATTTTGATTGCGAACAAAGAGGAAGTGTTCACTTTTTTTATACGCTTCCATATTCAAAAAGGACAGCATTGGTTGAAACAACTTGGTTATCAGAAATGAATGACGACTCCCAAAAAGATTATGATCAGCAAATTAAAGAATATATTGAGAATAATCTTAAAATAAAAGATTATAAGATTACATATAAAGAAGTGGGTGCAATACCTCTTTTTTATCCAACAATTGACCAATTAAAAAATAAAATTAATATTGGCACAGCAGGTGGTATGACAAGATTAAGTACTGGTTATACTTTTCTAAATATTCAAGAACAAAGTAAATACATAAGAGAAAATATCGAAAACATTAGTAAATTGAAAACTTTTCAAATTAAAAAGAAATATCAATTTCTTGATAATGTTTTTTTAAAAGTTCTGAAAAATAATCCAAGCAAAATGCCGAATATTTTTTTTAGGATGTTTAATAATAAGTCTAATACCATTATAAAATTTTTGTCTAATAGAAGCAATTTTTTTGAAGATTTATCAATAATATTAAAAATGCCTAAATGGATTTTTATAAAAGCACTTTTTTAAATTAAATGATCAAAATTAATTTTTACCACTCTTTAATTTTTTTTAATTTATGTATTTTTCTATCTGGGATAGAATACTTAAGAGAAGGTAGTTTCTTAATTATTTCATTATTTTTAATTTTAACAATTGGAATATCTCATGGTTCCCTGGATAATATTAAAGGTAAAAAACTGATTAAATATTTTGGATATAAATCAATTAGTATTTTTTATTTCAGTTATTTACTTATTGGTGCAGGTACAATATTAATTTGGCTAATATTTCCAAAATCATTACTTTTATTATTTTTAATTATCGCTGCTTTTCACTTTGGGAAAGAGGATTCTGAATTTATTAATCATAAAAAAAACTTTGAATTAATTTATTTTTTAAAAGGATCATTAATAATTACCTCACCTTTATTTTTTCACAAAGAAGAGACACTGAAAATTTTCGAAACATTAAATTTTTATATTTCTAATAATTTAATAATATCTAACGAGATATTATTCGTATTTATCTTACTATCTTTAATTTCTGGAATTATTTTATCATTAAATAAGAGTATCGAAGCAAAGTCCTTATTATTAATGGATTATTTGTCAATACTAATCCTAAATTATTTTCTTAATCCAATAATTGCTTTTACAATTTACTTTTGCTTTTTACATTCTATTAGGCACTCGATTTCTTTGATTAGAGAAATAAATAAAAATTTAAAAAAGGGTTTGCCAGTATTCATTAAAAAAGCCTTTCCACTAACAATTTTAACGATTTTAGGATATGTTGTTTCAATATCAATTCTGAATAATTATAACGAATTTAATGAAACTATATATCGAGTAATTTTTATTGGATTGGCCTCATTAACTTTTCCACATATATTGCTCGAATATTTAATTGAAAAAAATGAGCAATAAAAATATTAATTTAATTGGTTGGATTTTATTCATTATTTCTGCGTTAGGATTTATTATATCAAGTATAGGAAGTTTTTGGGCTATGTTTGGTAGTCTTTTTTTTCTAATTGCATGTATTGTTTTTTTAATTCCATTTTTTCGAAAGGATGAAAGTGAAAAATAATCATCTTAAAATTCTTTTAGCAGCTCCCAGAGGTTTTTGTGCGGGCGTTGATAGAGCAATTGAAATTGTAAAGAAAAGTATAGAAAAATATGGTGCCCCTGTATATGTGAGACATGAAATTGTTCACAACAAACATGTGGTAGATGGCTTAAAAAAAATTGGTGCAATATTTGTTGAAGAAATTAATGAAATTGAAGATAAAACAAGACCCGTTATTTTTTCAGCTCACGGTGTCCCAAAATCTGTTCCACAAGAAGCAGAAAGTTTAAATATGGTATTTGTTGATGCGACATGCCCATTAGTGTCAAAAGTTCACAGAGAAGCAGAAAATTTAAATAAAAAAGATGTTCATGTTTTGCTTATAGGTCATAAAAACCATCCTGAAGTAATTGGCACAATGGGACAAGTAGCTAATGGAAAGATTGATCTTATTGAAACAATAGACGATGCAAGAAATTATCAGAGAAGCAAAAACGATAAGCTTGCATATATCACACAAACAACATTATCGGTTGATGATACTAAAGATATTATTAATGTTTTAAAAAAACGCTTTCCTGATATTCACGAACCAAAAAAAGATGACATTTGTTACGCAACTACAAATAGACAAGCAGCAATAAAAAAAATTGCAAAAGAGTGTGATAATCTATTTGTGATTGGTAGTAGGAATTCATCCAACTCAGTTAGGCTAGTAGAAGTAGCTAAAAATAATGGATGCGAGAATGCTGAATTAATTCATTCAGAGAGTAGTTTTCCGTTAGACAAGATATCTAAATGCAAAACTATTGGTATTTCATCTGGAGCGTCAGCTCCTGAAGTTTTAGTCAAAGAATTTATAGAAAAGATAAAAAAAAAATTTACTGTAGAGATAGAAGAAGTTGAAATAGTTAAAGAGGACGTAACATTTAAAATCCCAGGAAAATTAAATTAATGGCCGTATATACGAGAATAAATGAGAGCGATCTAAGCTTTATCGAGAAAAACTTTAATATTGGTAAAGTTGTTTCTTTTGCAGGCATAAAAAAAGGAATTGAAAATACTAATTATTTAATAAAAACAAATAAAAAAAAAATAATACTGACTATATTTGAAAAAAGAGTTCAAAAAAAAGATTTACCTTTTTTTATGAACCTTATGTTTGGTTTATCAAAAAATAAAATCAAATGTCCAGAGCCAATTAAAGATAAAAAAGGTAGATACTTATTCAAAATTAAAAATAAAACTGCATGTTTGGTGAGTTTTTTAGAGGGAAAAGATAAAAATCAACTAACAAATAAAGACTGTTTTCAAGTTGGAAAAAATGCGGCGTTGTTACATTTAGCTGCTAAAAAATTAAGATTATACAGAAAAAATTCTTTATCGGTGAATTCATGGGGACCTTTATTGAATAGAATAGATAAAAGAATTAATAAAATTTCGAGTAATTTAATAAATACTATGCGAACTGACTTAGTCGATATCAAAAAAAAATGGCCAAAAAGTATGCCCAATGGAATAATACATAGCGATCTGTTTATTGATAATATTTTTTTCTATAAAAAAAAATATTATGGGTTCATTGATTTTTATTTTTCTGCAAATGATTTTTTAGCTTATGAGTTAGCTACATGTGTGAATGCATTATGTTTTAAAAAAAGAAATAAAATTTTTATTTTAGATAAAAGTAAATCTTC
This sequence comes from uncultured Pelagibacteraceae bacterium, assembly GCA_902599955.1. Classification (GTDB taxonomy): domain Bacteria; phylum Pseudomonadota; class Alphaproteobacteria; order Pelagibacterales; family Pelagibacteraceae; genus Pelagibacter. The sequence goes on along the minus strand of CACKHK010000012.1, from coordinate 9,347 downwards.
TCAATTATTAAAAGGTTACCAATCTGTTAGAAAATTGAATTACAAAGAAAAGAATAATTTCAATACTTTATGCAGAGGTTCAGCTTTGAGATATCTTCTTACGAGATCATATGATTATTTAAATACTCCAAAAAAAGCATTAATTAAAATTAAAGACCCAAAAGAATATTTAGATAAATTAAATTTTCACAGAAAATTAAATTCATTTAAGGATTACAGTTAATGATAAAAATCTATACTGATGGATCGTGCTTAGGTAATCCAGGAAATGGTGGATGGGCTGCTATTATTATTGATGATAAAAAAAAAATTCAGATAAAGGGTAGCAAAAAAGATACCACAAATAATCAAATGGAATTACTTGCTCCAATAAAAGCTCTTAAAAAAATTCCTAAAGGAAGCAATGTTCAGATTTTCACAGACTCTAAATATGTAAAATCAGGAATAACTGAATGGATACATAATTGGAAAAAAAATGGATGGAAAACAGCTAGTAAACAACCTGTTAAAAATAAAGATCTTTGGACTGAATTGGATCAAATGACTAATGAATTTCAAATAAAATGGAGTTGGGTCAAAGGCCACTCTACAGATTTTTTAAACAATGAGGTAGATTTAATTGCTAGAGAAGCTGCAAACTCCTAACGGTGCACCTGGCAACAGAACGCCCCTTCTTGCTAAATAATTCCTAAAATTCCTTCTGCTGAAGATATACCGCAATCTTTGGTTTCTTTTTCCTCTTGAATAGTATGCACTTTTAGATTTTCTATAACCATTGCATATCGGCTTGATCTCATTCCCATACCTTTTGAATTTCTATCAACTTCAGCACCAATTAGCTTTGTAAATGACAAATAAGGATCAGCTAACATAGTTATAGTTTCTCCTATATTATTCGCCTCACCCCAAGCATTCATTACATAAGGGTCATTAACGGCTAAACAAAATATTTTATCAATACCTTTATCTAAAATTTGTTGAGCATTTTTAACATAACCTGGTAAATGAAATTTAGAGCATGTAGCTGTAAATGCACCAGGTAGACCAAATAATACTATTTTTTTCGATCCTAATACCTCAGATATATTTTGTTCCTTAGGTTCGCCATCGACTAAATGGAAGATTTTTATATCTGGAATTTGGTCATTAACTTTTAGCTTCATAATTTACTTTTAACAAAATTTTTTACTGCTTCTGTATCATTTTTTAATAGTTGAAAATTTTCCTCTTTACTATGAACATATTGAAGCTCTTTAGGTAGTTCTTCATGTTTATTTATAGCCTTATCTGTGGCAGCTGGAAATTTACATGGATGTGCAGTAGATAAAACTACACAATCACTAAAATTTAGCTTATTTGCAGCTCCTACTCCAACTGCAGTATGAGGATCTAATATGACACTACTTTTGTCAAAATGTTGTTTGATAATTTCTAAAGTTTCATTTTCATCACAACTTTCTGAAATAAAATCTTTTTGGATAATGTCTAAGTTTGATTTTTCTATTTTATATTCGTTATTCCTAACTTTTTTCATTATATCTGATGTAATTGCAGAATTAGAATTATTCACATAATAAATTAATCTTTCAAAATTACTTGCTAATTGAATATCCATGCTTGGGGAAAGTGTTTCTTTAACTTTTTTTGAAATATAATCACCTTTAGAAATTGCTCGATGCAAAATATCATTCTCATTAGTTGCAACAATAAGTTTATCTATGGGCAATCCCATTTCTTTTGCAAGATAACCTGCAAAAACATCTCCAAAGTTTCCTGTTGGTACTGAAAAAGAAATTGGTTTGTCACTATCAAGTTTAAAATAAGTATAAAAATAATAAACAGCTTGAGCTATAATTCTTGCCCAATTAATAGAATTAACCCCTGACATGTTGATTGAATTTGAAAAAGATAAATCTGAAAACATTTGTTTAACAATATTTTGACAGTCATCAAAGTTTCCATCAATTGCAACATTGAAAACATTTTCATCTTCAACTGTTGTCATTAATTTTCTTTGAACAGGTGAAATTCTATTATTAGGATGTAAAACGAAAATATTTAAATTCGATTTACCTCTTATTGCATCAATAGCAGCTGCCCCTGTATCACCTGAAGTAGCCACAACAATATTAATTTTTTTATCATTTTTAGTTAAGTAGTATTCATACAAATTACCAATAAATTGCATAGCAACATCTTTAAAAGCCAATGTTGGTCCATGAAAAAGTTCTAACAATTTTAGATCGCCAAGATTTGAGATTTTAATAACTTCTTTTTCTCTAAAAGTTGAATAAGATTTTTTAATTAACTCAGAAAGATCTTTTTTAGATATAAAATCAGATGAAAACAAATTTATTATTTCAGTAGATAAATCGTTGTAATTAAGATTTTTAAGATCTGATAATTCATCTAAGCTGAATTTTTTTAAAGATGTAGGCACATAAAGTCCCCCATCATCGGCAAGGCCTTTGATGAAAACCTCTTCAAAACTATATTCCTTAGAATTATCTCTTGTGCTTACGTATTTCATGAATTTTTTTTACCATTTTCCTATAAAATAAATAGGATTATTTATTTTATGATCTGGTCTACCAAAAATAAGACAAAAAGCAAAAATAGGTAAAAAATTGAGTAAGAAAATACCTTTTTAGCCTTCTTTATTTCAAATTTGTTTTTTTTGAATTTAAGAAGATCGTAACAGACATAATTGTAATAAAATGTCAGTAATAGAGATACGATTAAAAATGTTTCACCAACAAACCCGATATAATAAGGCAAAATTACTATTGGTAACATTACTAACGAGTAAACAAAAATGTTCTTCTTTGTCTCCTCAATTCCGTTAGTAATCGGCAACATCGGGATTTTAGCTTTTTGATAGTCATCTGCTTTATAAAGGCTAAGAGCCCAAAAATGAGATGGGGTCCAAAAAAATATTATTAAGAAAAATGTTATTGGTTCAAATGTGAGCGAGTTAGTGGCTATTGTCCAGCCAATAACTGGAGGCAATGCTCCAGATGCTCCTCCAATAACAATGTTTTGTGGTGTTTTTCTTTTTAACCAAATTGTATAAACAAATACGTAAAATGCTATTGTTATAGATAATAGTATAGCTGATGTTAAATTTGAAAAATAATAAAGTCCGGCTACAGAAATAACTGATAGCAATGTACCAAATAAAAGAGCATGTTCCCTGTTTACTTTTCCAGTAGGAATTGGTCTGAGACAAGTTCTTGTCATTAATTTATCAAGGTCAGCCTCATACCACATATTTAGAGCACCCGCAGCACCTGCACCCATAGTAACAAAAAAAATTGCAATTATTGAATTTAGAAAAGAAACCGAAACTGGAGCCGTTAATAAACCAACGGCACAAGTAAAAATAACCAAAGACATTACTCTTGGCTTCATTAATAATAAAAGATATTTAAAATACGATAAAAAACTTATTGAAACTGATTTTTTTTTAATTGTATTTGTGGTCACTACTACTCAACATTCAGTGAAACAAATATTACAAGTAATATAACACCCGCTATTAAGATATGATTTCCAAGATCAAAAATTCCTACTTTGCTGTTTTTCTTATCAATTAATCTTCTACGCAAAGGTATTTGATCATAAGGATTTATAGAGACTTTATCTCCCTGTTCTTTCTGATTTTCTAATTTAACTGAATAGCCAAACCAAACAATATAAATAAAGAAAACAAATAAAATTAAGAAGAAAGCTAAATATCCGTATGCATCCATTTTAAGCTCCACCTCCAACTACAAAATAAAATAATCTTGAAAATAATGTATACTGAAATTCAGCTGCCATTAAAAATATGAAGCAAGCTATAGCCGTCATTGGCCATAAAAGAACATTTACCAATGCATATCTTTCCCAAAACAGGTGCATGAAAAATGCCATTATTAGCCCGGCTTTTAGGAACATGAAAAATAATATTAATGACCATCTTAGCATTCCTTGGAATTGATACCAGTCGACCATGTAAGAAAAAAAACTGAGTACGAATAACAAAGTCCAAATCCAAAGATAAATTCCAATTTTATGTGTGGAAGCTTCTTCTTTTTTGTCTGTTTTTTCAATATTATTTGTATTTTCCATAATTTATTTTACCACAAGTAAAAGAATGCAAAAATAAAAACCCATACAAGATCTACAAAGTGCCAATAAAGACCTAAGATCTCAATTTCTACATAATCGCCCTTTAATTTTGTGAACCATCCTTTTTTGCCTTTTTCATAGTGGCCAGCAAACACTTTATAAGTATATATAAATAAAAAGATTACTCCGATAGATACGTGGAATCCGTGAAAACCAGTTATCATAAAGAAAAATGATCCAAATTGAGCAGCTCCAAATGGATTTTCCCAAGGTCTCACACCTTCATGAATTAATTTTGACCACTCATAAGCCTGCATTCCAACAAAAGTTAAACCACCGAGCGCAGTCGCCAATAATAGCCATCCACACATTTTTCTGTTTTTTTCGTATCCATATTTAACAGCAATAGCCATTGTTCCACTACTGGTAATCAAGACAAAGGTCATAAGAGCAATCAGTAATAGCGGAACAGGTACACCAAATGCCTCTAGTGCAAATACTTCACTAGGATTTGGCCACTCGACAGGAGTTGATCCTCTTCCTTTCATGTATGAAATTAAAAAACAACTAAAAACAAAAGTATCACTTAACAGAAAGATCCACATCATGGCTTTACCCCAATGTACACCTTTGAACATTGTTTGGTCTGACGCTGTGTCAGACGCCATTCCCTTAAACCCTGGTTTAAGTTCGAAGCCGTCTATTTTTGGTTCAGACATTTATTTCTCTTATGTTTTTTCTACTTCTGTATGTATTACTTCACTCGGAGCAGTAGTTTGTGGAATATAATCTTCCTTAGCTCCTGGAACACTAAAGTCATATGGCCATCTATGCACAACCGGAAGTCTGTCACCGAAATTACCATGTTCTGGTGGAACAGTAGAAGTGTACCATTCTAGTGAGTTGGCTTTCCAAGGATTTTGCTCAGCCTTTTTACCTGTTTTTAATGTTTTAATTATATTTAAAATTAAAATAAATTGTGCAGCGCCAACTATGAATGCTGCAATACTAATAAATTCATTCATTCCTACTGCTGATGTCATATATGGACTATCATACATTTCAAAATATCTTCTTGGAACTCCAATAAATCCTAAATAGTGCATTGGGAAGTAAATGGAGTAAGCGCCTAAGAAAGTAATCCAGAAATGCCATTTTCCAAGACCTTCGTCTAACATTTTTCCAGCAACTAATGGGAACCAGTGATAAACTGCACCCATAATTACCATTAACGGTGCAATACCCATTACCATGTGGAAGTGCGCTATCACGAAATAAGTATCTGATAATGGAACATCAACTGATACGTTTCCTAAAAATATTCCAGTAATTCCACCATTAACAAATGTTACTATAAAACCTAAACACCACAACATAACTACGTTAATTCTTATATTTCCTCTCCATAAAGTTAGTATCCAGTTATAAACCTTCATGGCTGTTGGAACCGCAATAATTAATGTAGTTGTTGCAAAGAAGAAACCAAACCAAGGATTCATTCCGCTCACATACATGTGGTGTGCCCAAACAAAGAAACTTAATGCTCCAATTCCAACAATTGCCCACACCATCATTCTGTATCCAAAAATATTTTTTCTAGCATGAACAGAAATTAAATCTGAAACTATTCCAAATGCAGGAAGCGCAACAATATAAACCTCAGGGTGTCCAAAGAACCAAAACAAGTGCTGGAAAAGAATTGGGCTTCCACCACCATATTCTAGAACTTCACCAGCCTTTAATATTGTTGGCATGAAAAAACTAGTTTGTAAAACCTTATCTAAAGTCATCATTATTGCACTTACCAATAATGCTGGAAATGCTAACATTGCAAGCACTGTAGCTGTAAATATACCCCAGACTGTAAGAGGCATTCTCATTAATGTCATTCCTCTAGTTCTAGCTTGAAGAATTGTGATCATGTAATTTAATCCACCCATTGTAAATCCAATCACGAAAAGAGATAAAGAAATAAGCATTAATAAAATTCCCATACCTGCTCCAGGAGTACCCTCTAAAATTGTTTGAGGAGGATATAAAGTCCAACCAGCTCCAGTTGGACCACCTGGCACAAAGAAACTTGCCATCAAAACTGCAACAGCAACAAAGAACATCCAAAAACTTAACATGTTCACATATGGAAAAACCATATCTCTTGCTCCAACCATTAACGGTATTAAATAGTTACCAAAGCCTCCAAGGAATAGAGCGGTTAAAAAATAAACTACCATTATCATTCCATGCATGGTCACGAATTGATAATAATGTTCTGCAGTCATGAAACCAGCTAACTCAGGAAAACCTAGCTGAAGTCTCATTAACCAAGATAAAATTAATCCTACAACTCCTGTAAATACTGCTGTTAAGAAATATTGAACACCAATTACTTTTGCATCTTGGCAAAATACCCATTTCTCAATAAAGCTATGAGGATGATATAATTCTTGTTCACCAACTTCTGAAGGTCTTACATAATCTATGTCAGGATTCACTGAACCTGTTGAACCATCCATTACCTCTGATGATTGTGCTTGATAAGATTTATTATTATCGTATTCGTCTGACATATTTTTTATCCTTTATATATATATTTTTTTTAATTATTAAATTGTTATTTTTTAGCTAATTTGTTCCCATCTACGTTTAATTTTTCATATCTAGCAGATAATTGTTCGAAAGTTTCTTGTTCTCCTAACCAAGCTTCGTAATCAGCTTTATCCTGAACTTCAACACCACCTCTCATAGCATAGTGTCCAACTCCACAATACTCTGCACATAAAACTTCATATTCTCCAACTTTGTTAGGTTCAAACCAATAAAAAGTTACTGTTCCAGGCACTGCATCCATTTTTGCTCTGAACTGAGGTACATACCAGTTATGAAGTACATCTACAGATCTCAATAAAATTTTTACAGGTCTGTTATTTTCTAAATTTATTACATCACTTTCGACCATTATGTCATCTTTACCAAATGGATCATCTGGATTGATACCAAACGGATTATTATCTGCAATGTTCCTGACTTGAGTTGTTCCTAATTTTCCATCTTTACCTGGTAACCTGTATTGCCATCCCCACTGCCATGCCATTACATCAACTTCAATTGCATTCTTTGGAACATTTACATATTGATTCCATATTATAAGTCCGGGCGCCAACAGAGCAGCAACTCCCAATGTCGTTGCCCAAGTTAAAATTTTTTCTAATTTTTTATCTTCAGGTTTATATTCTGCTCTTCTATCTTCTTTATGTTGGTATCTAAACACGCAATAGATCATGAATAGACAAACCGCAACAAAAACTCCTCCACCTACCCAGAACGTAAGTGTGATTGTATCATCCATTCCTTTCCAATTTGATGCTATGTCTGTCCAATACCAAGGGGTAAAGATATGAAATAGTATCGATCCTATGATGACTAGTAAAAATATAATTCCTGCATGCATAGTGCCTGTATAGAATAATAATTTTATAAATACCTATGACAAAATGTCATAAAACATATTAATTATACTAATATAATCAATATATTTATGTTTGATAAATTAGGTATTTTAATAACTATACTTGTCTTAGTTTTAGCTTTCTATTTTGTAATTTCTTTAGGAGCTGGAAGATTTTCAAAAGGAGAAGCCAAACCTGAAACAAAGAAGTATCTAAGATCAGTGAATATTCTTTTAATAATTATTGCAGTGTTTGGATCTGTGTTAGTTTTATTTCTTTAGAATTAATCTAAGCAATCAAAGATTTACAAAATTCAATTACAGTATCATTGTACGCAAACATTATTGTAAAAAAAACTAACCAAACAATAAATAAAAATAACCAGTATAACGAAAGTGCGTTAATACTTTTTTCTTCTTTTTTGTATTCACTCTCCTCTGATTTAAAAATTCTTGAACTTACTTTACCCCAGAAAAAAAGTCCTCCTAACAAATGTATACCATGCAACGCAGTGAAGAAGTAATAAGATGAGAAATAAGTATTAGTTGAAACAAAATTTCCAGTTTGCATTAATTGATACCATAGAGCTAATTGAAGGAATAAAAATATATAACTTAGTCCACCAACATAAATTAAATTCTTTTTAATTGAACTTGTAATTCCATTTTTTAAATCTTTACTTATCTTATTAAAAAATATTGTTACTAAAATTAAAACTAATGTATTTATCCAAAGTAAATTTGCTTTAAGAATAAAAGTCGTGTCCTGTTCAGGTGGAAGTGAGTAAAGGTAACCAGTGAAAATTAAACTAAATAAAGTTGTGCTCACTCCAAATATAATTATTACCGCTGACATTTGATTTGATATTTCAAATGTTTTGCCTGAGTGGCCACTGTCTATAACTGCTTGGTTTTGTTCCCAAGGTTTCTCAGTTAATGCGCCAAATAATTTCTTTATCAAAGACATATTATTTATATAGTCCGAATATATAATTTTACAATAATGAAATTAAAAACCTCCATTGCAGTATTAACAGGATGCTTAACTATATTCTTATTTTTAATGCTTCCTGTCTTTTTATCAATGAAAGAACAAAAAGATCAATCAGTCGCAGCATTCAAGGGCTCAGATTTTGAGCTTAAAGATATGAACAATAATATAATAACTCAAGAGTCCTTTAACGGACCTTTGACTGCAATTTTTTTTGGTTTTACAAATTGTCCTGACATATGTCCAATGACATTAAATAAAATGGATATAGTTATGAATAGAATTAAGAAAAATAAAAAAAAAAATATAAAAGTATTTTTTATTAGCGTTGATCCTAAAAGAGATACTCCTGAAGTAGTAAAAGATTATCTTAGCAATTTTGATAATAAATTTGTTGGAATTACTGGAGATCCAGGCGAAATTTTTTTACTTTCACAATCTTGGGGAATAATTAGCCAAAAAATATTTTTTGAAAATGGTGATTATAATATTGATCATAGTTCACCTGTGATACTTTTAAAAGATGGAAAATATATTGCCAAGATTTCTCACAGAGACGACATTAAAAAATCTATCAAATTGATAAATAAATATTTATAGATTTAAGATATAATTAAGAATTGATATTGAAGATATAACTGCTGTCTCTGACCTCAATATATTGTCATTGATTTTAACTGATTTTACATCTTTAAAATTTAAAATATCCTCTCTTTCCTTCTCAGAAAAATCTCCTTCGGGTCCAATTATAATACACAAAGGTTTTTTGCTTTTTTTATTTACTTCAATTTTTTTGTT
>CACKHK010000011.1 GCA_902599955.1 uncultured Pelagibacteraceae bacterium | reverse complement strand
ATATAATCTATATTTACTTATTGATTGAAGCATCTTTCATTATTTCCTCTATAAGTTTTTTAAAACTAATTTTTTGGTGATTTGCAATTTCTGGCACCAAAGAGAGTGAAGTCATTCCAGGTTGAGTATTTAGTTCCAATAAATAAAATTTGTTATTATAAAATCTAAAATCAGACCTGGATACACCTCTACATTTTAATAGTTTATGTGCTTTCAAAGCTATAGAGTTAACTTTCTTAAATTTTTCATTACTTATATTAACTGGAATAATATGTTCTGTTTTAGCACTTGCATTATACTTTGCTTTATAGTCGTAAAATTTTCTTTTTGGTTTTAACTCTATAATTCCAAGTTTTTTATTACCTAAAATTGCTGCCTGAATTTCTCTTCCAGGAATATATTTTTCAATTAAAATTTCTTTAAATTTTTCTAATTTATATAAGTTAGAAATAAAATTATTTTTATTAGTGATATATACTCCTACACTAGAGCCTTCATTAATTGGCTTTAAAACTACCGGAAATTTCAATTTTTGATCAACTTTTTTTGTTATATTTTTAAGATTGATATTATTTTTAAAAATAAATTTAATATATGCGGGTGTCAGAATTTTATTTTTAATGAATATTTTTTTTGATATTTCTTTATCAATTGCAAGCGATGAAGAAAGTACACCTGAATGAGTATATTTTATTCTTTCAGATTCAAGAATCGTTTGAATATAGCCATCCTCTCCATATCTGCCATGTAAAAGATTTAAAACCAAATCTGGTTTGAATTTTCTTAATTTTTTTACAAAATTTCCATCAGGTTCAATTAATAAAATATTATATTTTCTATCTTTTTTTAATTCCTTAATAACGCTTTTTGCTGTTACTAAACTAATCTCTCTTTCATTTGAATATCCACCAGCTAAAGTTAATATCTTTTTCACTATTCAACTACTACAATTTCTAATTCTAATTTTACACCTGTATTTTTCTCAACTTTTTCTTTTACAAAATTAATTAACGATTTCATATCCTTAGATTTTGCATTTTTTTTATTGACAAAAAAGTTTGCATGTTTTTCAGAAATAAATGCATCCCCGTAACTTTTCTCGATAGAGATACTTGATCTAATTAATTCCCATACTTTTTTATTAGTTTGATTTATTGGGTTTTTAAAAGTACTTCCGCTAGTCTTTATTTTCGTTGGTTGAGCCATTTCCTTTTTTTTTATTAATTCATTCATATATTTATTTATTTCTAAACTATCTTTTTCCTTTCCTTTAAAAGTGGCACTCAAAAAAATTAAGTCTTTCGATAACTCAATTGACCTATAATTAAAATTGATTTTATTTACAGGTATACTTTTTACAAGTCCCTGAAAATCTACTAACTGGATTGAAACAAGAACATCTTTAAATTCTTTTTTAAAACAGCCAGAATTCATTCTTATACCACCGCCAATAGACCCTGGTATGCATGACATAAATTCTAACCCAGAAATATTGTTATCCCTCGCAAATTGTGAAACTTTTTTTTGGGAAACAGCAGTTCCAGCAATAATTGTAGTTTTGTTTAACAAAGAAATCTTGGAAAAATTTTTTCCTAACTTAATGATAGTTCCTTGATAGGTTTCATCATCAAACAACACATTAGAACCATTTCCTAAAATAAATATTTTCCCACGTAAATCATATAATTTAAGATATTCTATTAAACCTTTTAAAGAATTTGGTTTAAAAAAAATTCTTGTTTTTCCACCTATATTAAACCAATTTAGATTTTTAATACTTTGATCGAAAAAGATATTTCCATCTATAAATATTGCAGATTTTTTTATATCTTCAATTTCCATTAAAAAATATTTTTTAAATTTTTCATCCAGTTAGATATTGATCCTGCACCCATTCCTATAAATATTTTTTCACCAAATGCGTACTGTTTTACAAATCTTTTTAAATGAAGTTCATCATCAAGTTTTATTAATCTAACTTTAGAGTTTTTTATTATTAGTTTTGCAAAAGAATTATAGGTAAAATTTAGTTTTATTTTTTCATTAGCAGTATAAATTGGGCACAATAAAACAGTATCTGCCATTTTAAAGCACTTGGAAAACTCATATTTTAAATTTTTTACTCGTGAAATTCTGTGAGGTTGAAAAACACATACAATTTCTTTATTTTTGTACACACTCTTTACTCCACTTAATACTGAACTTATTTCAGTTGGATGATGTGCATAATCATCATAAAAACTTACTTTAAAATAGTCAAACAAGTGAGTAAATCTCCTTTGAACACCTTTGAAACTAAAAAGACCCAATTTTATATATTTTTCAGGTAGACCAATTGTAAAAGTCAATGCTGCAGCAGCAGCTGCATTTCTTATATTATGTATTCCAATCATTGGAACTTTAATGTTTTTAATAATTTTTTTTTTACTTGGAATATTTATTTTCACATCAAAGCTTGATATTTTAAAGTTTTGTTTAATATTTATTATTTGAAAATTTGATGTTTTATCTTTGCCATAAGTATAAAAATTTTTATTTTTTGATTTATTAAGAACATCTTTAAGATTTCTATCATCATTACAAATAAAACCTTTACCAACAGAAGGTATTTTTTCTATAAATTCTAAAAAACTTTTTTTTAGATTTGATATATTTTTATAATAGTCTAAATGCTCATAATCTAAGTTTGTTACAATAGAATAAACAAAAGGTATTTTTAAAAAACTACCGTCTGACTCATCAGATTCTGTCACACACCAATTACTCTTTCCTAATTTAGCAGAATTACCAAAAGAATTTAAAACACCACCATTAATAATAGTTGGATCTAATTTACCAGTCGAAAATATATTTGATACTAAAGATGTTGTTGTAGTTTTTCCATGTGAGCCAGTAACAACGATATTTCTCATGAAAGAAACTATATGACCCAACATATCTCCTCTTGTATAAATTGGTAAATTTTTTTTTATTGCTTCCTGGATTTCAGGATTACTTTTTTTGATTGCAGATGAAATAACCAGAACAGTAGTTTTTTTTATATTTTCTCTTTTATGATTTAAAAATATTTTAATTTTTTTATCATTTAGTCTCTCAATATTTTTATTATAAGCAATATCGCTGCCTTGAACTTTATAACCTAAACCATTCATAATTAATGCTAAACCACTCATACCTATACCGCCAATACCGACAAAGTGAATAAGTTCGTTTTTTCCTAAATCAATTTTCATTTATTAGTTTAGTAAGCTTAACTTTATTTTTTTCCCAAGTATCTTCTTTGGTTAATTGAATTAAATTATTTTTTTTTGAAAAGTATTCATTTTGATTTTCAAATATATTATTTAGCAAGTTTGTAAAATTATTTTCATTAATATCTTTTTGCATAATTAACCAACAGCAATTTTTTTTTTTGTAAAAATCTGCATTATAGTATTGATGATTATCTTTAGCATACGGAAATGGAATTGCCACAAATGGAATATTCAGATAACTTAATTCTGAAACTACTGATGCGCCAGAACGGGTAATAGCTAAATCATAATTTACAGCTTTTATTAATAATTTATCATCAAAATCAAATAATTCGTGATCTATTTGATTTTTTATATATAGATTTTTTAGATTTTCTCTCGATTTTTGATCAGTTATCTGCTGTAAAACTTTTATATTTTGAGTTGTAGATAGTTTTATTATCATCTTTGAAATAAAATCATCAAAAAATTTTGCACCTTGACTTCCTCCTATAATTAAAATTTTTTTTTGATCCTCAAGAGTTTTTTTTACATTTTTTTGATATTCATAGATTTCTTTTCTAAGCAATGGCTTGATTAAATATATTTTTTTTAGATGTTTTTCAGGAATTTTTTTTAAATTTTTATCGTAACAAATAATTTTTTTTGCAAAGCTTAAGGTTAATTTATTTGCTCTTCCTAAAATAGAGTTGGGTTCAAAAACGAAAATTTTGATTTTCATTAAATATGACGCCAAAGACAAAGGTATAGACATATATCCACCTGTGCTAATTAAAATATTAAAATTATTTATTTTTAGATATCTATAAGATTTAAATATTGAAAAAAAAAATTTTATTAAATTGTATGGAATTAAAAATAAATTTGATAGTATGTTTGGTACATCAATTAATGAAAAATTGTAACTACTATTAATATACTTAGATCCTCTAACATCTGTTACAATATGTACTTCAAAATCATCTTTTAGAGAGTCATATAAACTTAGCGAAGGAATCACATGACCACCTGATCCACCAGTTGTAATAAGTATTTTTTTCATTAAGTTAATTTAATTTTCTTTTTGTTAAATTTAAAATTATACCTGAGACAATTGCTGTACTAACAATTGATGATCCACCATAACTTAAGAATGGAAGTGTCATGCCTGTTGTTGGAAGTATTCTTATGTTAACACCCACATGTATAAAAGTTTGTAATAATATTAAAGAGATACAACCAATCAAAATTAATTTATAAGTATCTTCATTTAATAAATTTATTTTTTGGATAACTTTATAAGAAAAAATTAGATACAAAAATAGAATACCAATAACAATAATTGCTCCAAACTCTTCCGATATAACAGATACTATATAATCTGTATGAGCTTCAGGAACTCTTGAGTTCAAAGTACCTTCGCCAATACCTTTGCCAAAAAAACCCCCATTTATAATTGCATCACTCGCTTTTTCTGCTTGATAATTATTGCCAGAATTTGAGTCTAAAAACGCTAAAAGTCTAATTTTTATATATTCGAACTTAGGAACAAAAATCACTAGATAACTCACAATAGAACCTGCCAATATAAAAAATATAAAAAATATAAAAATATTAATGCCAGATACAAAAATTAGAGCTAGCCAGATCATTGTTATTAAAAGTGTTTGTCCAATGTCAGGTTGATAAACTAGCAACATTAAAATTGGAAGAAGAAATAGAATGCTTAAAAAATATTTAAAATATAGTCTTCTACTTTGAATAGTTAGCATTAAAGATAATGTCACTATAAAAAATGGCTTTATAATTTCAACAGGTTGAAACCTTGGTAAAAAAAACAAATCTAACCATCTTTTTGATCCTTTTACTTCAATACCAATAAAAGGAACTAATAATAAACTTAAAAACGTAACCAAAAATAAAATAAACGAAAATTTTGTTAAGATTTTTTGATTCAAGAATGAGAAAAGTATCAAAATTAAAATAGCCAGAGTTATATAAACAGAATGTTTAAAAAAAAAATAATATGATTTTGTATCTAATTTATCTGAAGCTATTAGAGAAGTAGAGACCAATGAAAAAAAAAGACCTAATAAAAATAATCCTAAAATTAAAAATAACAGAAATTTATCTATATTTTTCCACCAATGATAAAAGCTATCTAAATAATTACTCATTTTCTTACTTCTTTAATTATATATTTAATATTTTTATTAAAAAATTTTCCTCTTTCCTCAAAGTTTTTAAATTGATCAAAAGATGCAGCGGAAGGACTAAAAAGGATTACTTTTTTGCTATCGTCATTTTTAATATTATTTTTTAAATTTTTTAAAATTTTTTTAAGTGTTAGAGAGCTTTGACAAAAAATTTTACCTGGTAAAGAATTAATCAAAAGATTTCTATCTTTACCATAAACAAAAGCTTTAATATTTGAGGAATACTTTTTATTTAATTTAAATTTATCACCTTTTTTGGCAAGTCCTCCCAAAATCCAATAAATATTTTTATAACTTTCTAGCAATGGCACTGAAGAAGAAAAACTTGTAGATTTTGAGTCGTTAATGATTAATAATTTTCTAGATTGATATATTATTTGTTGTCTAAAATCTAATCCTTTAAATTTATTAGCCGTATTTATTACTGTTTTAAAATTTATCTTTAAGACCTTAGCAATATTGAAAATAAAACTAAGATTTTTTCTATTACTAGAATTTTTAAAATAAATATTATCTATTAGTTTAAAATATTTTTTATATTTAAAGTAATCTATTTTTATAACTTTAGATTTTATTTTTCGTTTTTTTACTAATTCATTAAGAATTTTATTTTCGCTGTCTATAAAAGTGTAGTCATTTTTAGTTTGCAATTTTACGATTTTAAATTTTGCATTTACATAATTTTTGAAGGTTCCATGTCTTTCTAGATGATCTGGATTTAGATTAAGTATAACAGAATATTTTGACTTAAAATACTGACTATATTCAAGTTGATATGAAGACGCCTCAATTACAAATATTGTATTTTTTTTTATTTTTTTTTCCATTAAAATTGGATAGCCAATATTGCCGGTTAATCTTACATCCATTTTATTATTTTTTAGAAGATCATGTAAAAGTTTTGAAGTGGTCGATTTACCATTTGTTCCAGTGATTGTTATTTTATTTATTTTTGGATAACTGATTTCAAATATATCAAGTTCTGTGATAATTTTAGGCCTATTTCTGCTCAAATAAGCAGAAATTCTACATTTATTGATATCTATTCCTGGACTTAAAACAATGAAATCAAAACTTATATTTAATAATTTCTTAACATTAATTAATTTTTTTTTAAACCTAGTTGGAATATTTTTTGTGTTATCGTCATATATTGTACAGGTATTATTGCCTTTTAAAAAATTAAAACAAGAAATACCAGATTTTCCAAAACCATAAATTAAAATTTTTTTGTTTTTAAAATTAATCTTTCTTTCATTCATTATCTTAATTTTAAAGTTGCAAGACCTATCATCGCCAGAATAATTGAAATGATCCAAAATCTAATTACCACAGTTGATTCAGGCCAACCTTTTTTTTCAAAATGATGGTGAATTGGTGCCATTTTAAATATTCTTCTACCGGTTAGTTTAAATGATATCACTTGTGCAATTACCGAAACTGCCTCTAAGACAAATAGACCACCCGTAATTGCAAGAACAATTTCATGTTTAGTAATAATTCCAACTGCTCCCAGTGAACCTCCTAAAGCTAAAGAGCCTGTGTCACCCATAAAAATCTTTGCTGGTGGTGCATTAAACCATAAGAACCCGAGACAAGATCCTATGATTGCTCCACAGAAAATAGATGCCTCTCCTACACCATCAATATAAACAATTTTTAAATATTCTGAGAAAACTATATTTCCTGTAACATAACTAATAAAAGCAAAACATGCTGCAACTAATATGACAGGAACTGTAGCTAAACCATCCAGTCCATCAGTCAAGTTAACAGCATTAGATGAACCTACAATAACAAATAAATAAAATGGAATAAAAAACCAGCCCAAGTTTATTACTAAATTTTTAAAAAATGGAAAATATAAATTTTCAAGTTCATTTGATCCGCCAAAAAGATAAAGAAGATAAATTCCACCTAATGCTAAAACGATCTGAATTATAATTTTTAATTTTGATGAAATACCATTTGAATTATTTTTTTTTATTTTTTGAAAGTCATCATATGCCCCAAGTAATCCAAAAGATCCTGCTATATATATTAAGAACCAATTGTAAGGATTTGACAAATCACCCCACAATAATACTCCTGAGAAAATACCAAGTAGTATCATTAAACCTCCCATAGTGGGAGTTCCTATTTTTTTGACTATATGCTCGCTCGGTCCATCTTCTCTAATTGGATCATGAATTTGATGTGAAGAAAAATAATTGATTAATGGTCCCCCAACTAGAAAAACTACTGTCATCGAAGTAAACATTGATAGACCTGTTCGTACAGTCAAATATTTAAAAACATTTAGAAAACTAAAAATTTCGACTAAGCTCGAAAAAAGACTAAAAAGCATTTAGTTTCCCTTTTTTCAAGTTTTGACTTATTCTATTTAATCCAGTTGAATTTGAACCTTTGATCATTAGATATTCGCCATTCTTAACGTCTTTTATCATAAAATTTAATATATCCTCTTTTGAATTTAATATTTTTCCTCTTTTTTGTGGTCTAATTTTGTTAAATGTTTCGATTACATCTTTGCCATAAACATAAACTTTATCAATTTCAGTATGATTAATAAATTTAGCAGCTTTCCTATGAAATTTTTTAGAATGTTTACCAAGTTCTAACATATCTCCTAATAAAATTAATTTTCTTTTTGAATAAGCATTTAAATTATTTAGTTTATTTAAAGCGAATTTTAGAGATAAGGGATTAGAATTATAACTCTCATCAATTAAATTGATTTTTTTTTCTTTTAAATTAATTAATTTTATATCTCCTCTTCCCTGTGGAAATTTATAGTCATTGAAAAAAGATTTATTTAGTTCATGCAAATCGAAGAAAACTGAAATTACAGCTAAAGTTGATAAAATATTATAAATATAATTTTCTAAATTCTTTTTAATTGAAAATATTAATTTTGAATTATTGTAATTTATGAAAAGAATACAATTTTTTTTTTCATTTTTTATTTTAATTAAACTTAAATTCGACTTATTTTTTATTCCAAAAGAAATTATTCTTAACTTTTTTTTTTTAGCTTTTGATTTAAAAAAATTAAAAAACTGATCATCAGCATTCAATATGATTGTTCCATTTTCTACTATATTATTTATTATTTCTGATTTTGCTTGGGCTATACTCTTTAAATTTTTAAAATTTTCAATGTGAGCATAAGATATGTTTGTAATTACTCCAATGTTAGGTAATATATTTTTAGTTAGAAGATCAATTTCCCCTTTTTTATTCATCCCTACTTCGAAGATACCTATTTTATCTCCCTCATTTATATTAAATAAAGAAATTGGGACCCCATATTTATTATTAAAAGATCTTTTTGAATAAGATGTTTGACATAATTTACTTATCATTTGACCTAGCATCTCTTTTAAGGAAGTTTTGCCCGCAGATCCCGTGATTGCTACAGAGGAAATACTGGATGATATTCTTACTAATTTAGCACTTTCAGAAAATATTTTTAAAGAATTTTTAACATATAATTTATTTTTGATTTTATTCTTTAATTTACCTTCAATGATTGAGATTGATGCCCCGTTTCGTAAAGCTTTGTCAGCAAATTTATTACCATCAAAATTTTTTCCTTTTATGCCAAAGAAAATATTATTTTTTTTTATTTTTCTTGAATCAATTGAAGCTTCATTAATCTTTATATTTTTTTCAATTTTTTTTTTTGTGACTTCTGAAATAATATTAGACTTCCAATTCTTATTTGAAGTTTTATTTCTCTCTTTAATATATTGTTGGATAAAATTCTTATCTGAAAAGTACTTTTTAAAAGCATATTCTTGGTAGATCTCATGCCCTTTTCCTGCAATAATAACTACCTCGTTTGATTTAATATCCATAATTGCAGATTTTATTGCTTTTTCTCTTGAAGGGATCTCTAATAATTTATTTTTTAAAATGGTAGATTTTACATCTCTTCTTATTATTTTTGGATCTTCATTTCTTGGATTGTCATCTGTTAAATATATTTTGTTACAATATTTATTGGCAATTCTACCCATTATTTTTCTTTTGGGTTTGTCTCTATCACCTCCACATCCGAATACTAAATTAATTTTTCTTAATTTAAATTGTTCCTTGATATCTTTTATGCAGGTTTCTAAAGCATCAGGTGTATGTGCATAATCAAGAATGACAATTCCATTATTGTTAAGTCTTCCAATTTTTTCTAATCTGCCGTTTACTGGTTTAATTTTTTTAGTGATTTTTAAGATTTTTTCTAAAGATATTTTACTATTTATTGCTGCCATAATAGCCATTAGTAAATTTTTAATTTGTACTCTTCCAATTAATTTTGTTGAAAAGGAATATTTCTTATTATTAAATTTAAATATTACTTTCTGTTCATCTTTTAAAAATTGATGTTCTAGAATTTCTAAACTTGAATTAGCTCTTCCTATTGTAAATTTTTTGATATTATTTGATTTTGTAATTTTGTTTAAATTTGAAGCAAGTTTTAACTCGTTATCGTAAATAGCACATGAATTTTTTTTCATCAATTTTCTAAATAATATTAACTTTGAATTCAAATAATTTTGAAATGTTTTGTGGTAATCTAAATGATCTCTTGATAAATTTGTAAATATACCAACATCGAATTTTAATCCATACAATCTATTCTGATTTAATCCATGGCTTGACGCTTCCAAAATAACATTATTAATTTTTTTTTGTTTTAATTTTTGTAAAATATTATTTATTTCAATTGGATCAAAAGTAGTATTTGAAAAATTTTTTTTTATTTTTAAACCGTTAATTCCTAATGTTCCAATTGAGGCTGCCTTTACTTTATTTAACCTTGCAATTTGGAAATAAAAATTTGCTATTGAAGATTTTCCATTTGTTCCAGTGACTGCTATCAAGTTATTTGGTTTTTTATTAAAAATTCTTGAACTAAATAGAGCTAGTAGTTTTCTAGGGTCTTTAAAATTCAAAAATAAAATATTATTTTTCCAACCATTTTTTTTTAATTTATCAGAAATTATTATTTTTGATCCATTTTTAATTGCATCCTTAATAAACAAATTTCCATCTGTATTATTTCCTTTAAATGCAAAAAAAATATATCCCTTTTTGATTTTCCTAGAATTAAACGCTATCCCTTTAAAACTAACTTTTTGATATTTTTTATTTAAATTTGGAAAGTAGTCTTTCAATAACATGTTTTACGCTCTTAATATTTTGTGGCTAAAATTGGCCCAATTTTATCAATTATCTGACCTGTTACCCAAACAGTAGTCCAACCTGCTGTATTTCTCCAGTTACCTTTGTAGGGATATCTATCATCTCTATAATGATAGACAAATTCTCTATTTGCTTTTGGCTCATCTAGCATCACGGCTAATACAAATTTTGGATCTGATGTAGGAAAAACTGAAGTAAAAGTATTAACTTTTTTTTTAGAGTAGCCACCCTCAGAAGGTTGATCCGCTGTACCAGTTTTTCCTCCTACTTCATAACCTTTTACATTTGCAAAACCTGCAGTTCCTTCTTTTGTTGATACAATCTTCCTAAGAATAGGGTTAATTGTTTCTGATAAATTGTCATTGAGTATCCTTTGTCTTTTTAAACTGTCTTTCTTAATTAATGTTGGAGTTATATCGTATCCTCCATTACTAATAATAGAATAAGCTTTAGAAAGTTGTAATAAAGTTGTAGCTATCCCATGACCAAATGCAACTGTCGCAAGTTTACATTTACCCCATCTTCCTATTTGGGTTGATCCCACCTCCTGAATATCAAATTCTAAATTAGATATAATTCCAATTTTTTTTAAAAACTCATTATAATTTTCTATTCCAACTTTTTCAGCTATTCTTACAGAACCAATATTTCCTGATCTAATTAAAATCTCTTCTGCAGTTAAATCTGGTGGTATTTTATCATCATATTCAGATATAGAATTTCCTGCACATGTAATCCTTTTTTTAAGGTCTTTAAATTCTGTATCTGGTTCTACAACATTGTATTCTAAGCCTGCAGCTAATGTAAAAGTTTTAAAAACAGATCCAAATTCATAAACACCTTTTGTTGCTCTATTGATATATTTTATATCAGTTATCTTTTCTCTTTTGTTAAGGTCAAAGTCAGGAAGTGAAATCATTGATAAAATATTGCCATTATTTATATCCATTAAAATTGCAGCACTTCCAACATTTTGAAATATATCGCTAGATTTAGATAACTCATCTTTAATCAAATATTGTAAATCTTTATCAAGTGTTAATTTTAAAGGTTCTCTTGAGGTTGTTAGTTCATAATCAAAAGTTTTTTCAATTCCTGATATACCATTATTATCATTATCAATTTGTCCAATTACGTGGCTGAACAAATCCCCATTAGGATAAACTCTTGCTATACTATCTTCTTGAATAAATGACTTATCCCCCAAAAGTAGAACTTGTTGAAGTTTTTTTGGACTAATTTTTTTTTTTACATAAAAGAATTTTTTTCCATACATTTCTTTTTGAAAATTTTTGTTTGGAAATATTAATTTTAGAGAAATTAATAATTTTTCTTTGTTTATTACTAAATTGGGATTTATGCCTAAATTGATAATTGGAACACTTTTGGCCAAAATATTTCCATCTTTATCCAAAATGCTAGATCTAAAATTCTCTTTTTTTGTAATTTTTTGAATTTCTGGAATTTTTTTGATACTAAGCAATATTACTTTTGACGAAAAAATTACTGCCAAAATAAAAAATACAAAAAAAATAAACGTAATTCTCTCAAAGGATATTTTCAAATATGACTTATTTTCTTTAAAGGAAAAGCTATCATTAAATTTGTCTGAATTTTGAGAATTTTGGTTTAATTCACTCATCAATATTAACCATTTTCTCTATTTTTAATTTATCATTTACAATTGTAATTGTGTTCAAATTTTCTATTTTTTTTTGTATGAATTTTTCCTCAAAATAAAATTGTTGATACTCGATTAATTTTTCTGGTGAGGTGAGGATATTATAATCAAGTAAAGTTAACTCATAACGATCCTCCAAAATCCTTATATTTTCGTTCATTTCAAAAATTTTTTTATCAAGTTTTTTTGTTGAGTTTTTTGTTAATGTTGTAGCAAAAATGAGAATTATTATTGGAGTAAAAAAAAATATTTTTTTCATTAAATTATCTTAACTCCTCAACATCAGTCAGATATTTAAATTTTTCCATAAAATCATTAAAATTACATTCTTGGTTTATTTTTATTGCATACCTAAGTTTAGCAGACCTTGATGGTGGATTTTGGTTTACTTCTTTAAAGCTAGGTAAAATTGGTTTTTTATTAATTAATTTAAAACATTTTTTTGATTCTTCTTTGTTTGGCATATATCTAGAAGAATTTCTTTCCTCAGAATAGTGTTTAAAAAAAAATTTAACAATTTTATCCTCTATTGAATGAAAAGTAACTACAGCAATTACACCGCCAATAGGAATTAAGTGAAATGAATTTATCAAAGCGTTTATTAATTCGCTAATTTCTTTATTCACTAAAATTCTTAATGCTTGAAAAATTTTGGTTGAATTATGAATTTTTGTTTTTTGGTATTTTTTTACACTATCTATAATTTGTACCAAATCCTCTGTTTTAATAGTTTTAGATTTTCTTATTTTGACAATTTCTCTAGCAATTTTTTTTGAATATCTTTCGCCACCAAATATTTTAAAAACTTTTGAAAGACTATTTTCATCCATGCTAGATATAAAATCGTTCGCTGAAAAATCATTTATTCCCATTCTCATATTAAGTTTACCTTTATTGTTAAACGATAATCCTCTTTTAGAATTTTTTATCTGGTTAATAGAGTATCCTAAATCAAAAATTATACCTCTTAGATCATTATTTTTTAGTTTTATTTTATTTAATTTAGAAAATTTAATATTATAAAATTTAAATCTATTGCTATATTTTTTCTCGAATTTTGATGCAGTAGTCAAAACATCTTTGTCTCGATCAATTGCGATTATATTATTTTCTTTATTTTCTAAAATTTTTTTTGAGTATCCGCCTTGTCCAAAAGTACAGTCGATAAATGTGCCACCATAAAGAGGGGAAATAATGCTAATTAATTCATTTAGCAGAACTGGAAAATGTTTGTTTTCCAGATTTATGGTGGCATTCATTTATTTTTTTGAAGACCATTAATTTTTTTGTCTTCTCAAAAATGCTGGAATTTCTAAATCATCTTCTTCTTCTTTTGTTTCACTTATTTCTGGTGTTAAAGAAGTTTGATCTTCAGTTTCTCCATCAGAATTAAATAGTTCGGGTGTTTCCTCATCAAAATTAAAGTTTTCCAGTCCATTTGACGGAGAAGTTTCAATTTCTTGTGTTTCAATCAATTGTTCAGAAGCTTTAGATATTTGATCTTCAACAGAGTTAACTTTCTCCTCAACAATTGCTGAACTTGCAATTTCCTCAGAAGAATTTGTTGTGGATGCCTCTTGACTTTCAGTTTCAGCTTTCACATCTTCATCAATTTTCAGTGCATTTGCACCATTTGTCATTATCGAGCTACTTTGATTAGAAAAACTGAATGATTGACTAGAGGCCTGATTAGAGAAATCAGAATAACCAGGGTTTCTATTTTGTATTCTGTGAACCATATTAATAACTGATTTTGGCTCTGGTTGCTGACCATCTAAAGATGTAGCAACAATCGAAACTCTCATTAATCCATCTAAACTTTCGTCGGTTATTGCACCAATTATAAGTTCTGCATCTGGATCTACCTCTGCTCTTACTTTATTAACAGCTTCATCGACCTCAAAAAGCTTAAGGTCTTTTCCACCAGTAATATTTACAAGCAATCCTTTTGCTCCTTTTAGAGTGTAGTCATCTATCAATGGATTATTTATAGCCATCTCCGCAGCTTTAACCGCTCTTCCCTCACCTTCAGCTTGGCCAGTTCCCATCATTGCTTTACCCATTGAACTCATAACAGTTTCAACATCAGCAAAATCTAAATTTATCAAACCGGGTCTTACCATTAAATCTGTTATGCTTTGAACTCCGTGAAGTAAAACATCATTTGAAAGCTCAAAAGACTCCTCAAATGTAGTTTGTTCGCTAGCTATTTTAAATAAATTTTGATTTGGAACTACTATTATAGTATCTACATGTTTTCTCAATTCTTCGAGACCTTGATTTGCTTTTCTCATCCTAGATGGACCCTCATATAAAAAAGGTAAAGTAACTACTCCAATTGTGAGTATATTTAATTCCTTAGCAGCTCGGGCGATAACATGTGCAGCGCCAGTTCCGGTTCCACCGCCCATTCCTGCAGTTATGAAAACCATATTTGCACCTTGAAGAACATTTACTATTTCATTCAAAGACTCATCTGCTGCGGCTTCACCAATATCTAATTTTGCACCTGCACCTAGACCTTTTGTTAAATTCAAGCCCATTTGAATTTTTGTTTGAGCATGACTTAGTCTCAAGTCTTGAGCGTCAGTATTCACAGCTATAAACTCAACTCCTTGTAAGCCTGCTTCTATCATTCCATTGATAGCGTTTCCTCCAGCTCCTCCAATACCTAAAACTAGAATTCTTGGTTTCAGTTCTTTTATATCTGGTGCTTTAAAATTAATTGTCATTTATCCCCCGTTTAGTTATTAAGTTTTTGCTCCCATTTAAGGTTAGCCCTGTTAATGTTTGATTTTTTTCTAGCAGTGACCCTAAATTTTTCGAAAGTTGTTGGTTCCCATATTTGAAATGTTTTTCCCTGGCCAACAAACAACATACTATTTTTTATTTTCGCATGTTTTAATAGTTTTTCTGTAATAAGAATTCTTCCTTCACTATCAAATTGTAAATTAATACTTTCTGATAATATTGAGGTAGCAAAATAATCTTTCTTATCCTCAAATGGATTTAATGTATCTATTGCGTTTGAAATTTTTTCAATTCTGTCTTGCGGCCAAGCCTCAATTGATTGATTGTTAAAAGATGGAAAACATACGACTCCGTTATATCCCATGTTTGAAAGATAGCTTCTGAAACTAGCAGGCACGGACACCCTTCCTTTTTTGTCTAATTTGTTTTCGTAAGTAGATAAAAACATAATCCATAAAATCCATATTTGGGATATAGTGGGATATTATGGGTTTTAAATAAAATCGTCAATACTTAAAATCATATTTGAGTATTCTTGATTTGTTCTAAATTTCGAGAATGAAAGGACTAAAAATAATAATTAAATTTAGTCTGAATTAAGAATTTTAAAATTATATTTTTGCCAGATAAAATATAAGCCGGGTTCTGTCATTTAAACTTATCATTTCTCTAGGCCTTAAATCACTTTAAGGCTCAAGCAACTAACCCAGATGACTAGCCAAAGACTGCTTTTTGTTATTTCTAACTTTGTCATCTCTACTCAGTCTTGCTCTCAGTGGGGTTTTCCATGCGCTAGCTGTTACCAACATAGCCGGTGTGCTCTTACCACACCTTTTCACCCTTGCCTTGATAAGGCGGTTTATTTTCTGTGGCACTATCCCTAGGGTCGCCCCCGCCAGCCATTAACTGGCACTGTGTCTTTGTAGAGCCCGGACTTTCCTCTTTAATAAATTAAAGCGATAAGTCTTTTATCTGGCAAACGAAGATTATAAATTTTTTTATAAAATTCAATTATTTATTACTTAAGATTTTTAAGGGATTTTGCTATTTCATAACATTCTAAATCACATTTCCCATCAATTAACTCAGGTCTAAATCTCATTTGAAAAATTTGAGTTAGTCTTTTTAATTGTCTACTATTAGAATATTCAATTCTATATCCAATTTTTTTTAAAAAATTTTTAAAATTATCTAAATATAACCCTGATGTTTTTCCTCTTAAATTTTTAATGTTTTTTGAATTCAAATTATGCCAAATTCCAATTTTATTTTTGTGAAGAAATTTCCATGGGAATTTTTCTCCAGGATCTTTTTTTCTTGAAGGGGCTATATCTGAATGACCTAAAATATTTTTTTTATTAATTTTATATTTTTTAATTATTCTTTTTGAAATCTTAATTAATGTTTTTATCTGATTTTCATTAAATTTTCTATAACCATGCTCATGACCTGGATTGGAGATTTCTATACCTATTGAATATTTATTTAAAGAAACATTTTTTCTCCAACTTGATATACCTGCGTGCCAAGCTACATATAAATCAGGAACCATTTGAATTACTTTGCCTGATGCTGTTACATAGTAATGACAACTCACATTAGAATTAAAACTTGTTAATTTTTTAATAGCTGATCTGTCATTTGTCATTCCTGTGTAATGAAATATTAAGTATTTTATTTTATTTTTATCTCTTTTTTTAAGATCAAAATTTGGTGAATAATTAGTAGTCATTTTTTGAACATTTTTCTGCATTATTTAAAACATTTAAATCTTTAAATAAGTAAAAGATATAATATAAACGTCTCTAATGAAAAAGATTTTAAAACTATTTATTATTTCAGTAATTTTTAATGTATTAACATTAAGTGTTTTTGCTGGTTCAGACGGCACTATAGAAATTAATAGCAAATCTAAAAATCAGAATGCAGAAGTGAAAGATTGCTTTGAAACTATAAATAGAGGTGTGTTTGCTTTTAACCAAGGATTAGACAAAATTTTTTTTAAACCAGTAGCTAAAGGGTATAGATACTTACCAAAACCCATTAGATCAGGTACAAGTAATGCCTTAAACAATTTAAGTAATGTTGTAACTATTCCAAATAATATATTGCAAGGTCAGTTTAAAGAAGCTGGAATTAATACCTTAAGATTTTCTATTAATACAACTCTTGGCATTGCTGGAATATTTGATGTAGCTTCATACTATGGACTAAATAAATTAGACAAAGAGGATTATGGTCAAACTCTTGGAACTTGGGGAGTTAAAGAGGGATGTTATTTCGTTTTGCCGGTTCTTGGGCCAACAACTGTCAGAGATACTTTGGGTTCTTTAGTTAATTTTGGTGGTGGTGATGCGTGGTACAATGTTACTATAGCCAATGATACAAAATATTTTGAAAATTCTGATTATTATTACTCTAGGTTAACGGCAGGTGTAGATTTTAGAGCTAAAAATTTAGAAGCATTCGATAGTCTTGAAAAAAATTCTATGGACTTATATGCATCTGTAAGAAGTTTATACTTACAAGATAGAAAAAGAAAAATTCTAAATTCAAGTGAAACTACTGAGACTATGAACGATGATGATTGGGAAGAAATAGATACTCAATAATTATTGAATGATCAAATTAAAGTTTTTTTATATTTTTTTTTTTATTTTATTGTTATTAAACCCTTCAAATGCAAAAGAGCCTAGCGAATTAATAAATGAACTGGTAAATAAAGCATCAATTATATTGTCAAGTTCGGATCCTGTAGAGTCTAAAATAATAAGGTTAAACAATATTGCAGAATTAAATGTAGATATTGATGGTATTGGAATGTACACTTTAGGAAGTTATCGTAAAACTCTTAATGATGACCAAAAAATAAAATACAGGAAACTATTTAAAAGTTATTTTCTTAAAAGCTTTTCTAGCAGACTAGTGGATTATTCAGATCCAAAAATAAGTGTTGTGTCAGAAAAAAAAATTAATGAAAAATATACCATTGTTAGTACTGTATTAGAAGAAACATCAAAAAATCCAGAAGTAAAAATTGATTGGAGAATTTATACAAAAAATCCTGAAAGACCTTTAATTAGAGATCTTATTGTAGAGGGATTAAGTTTGGCAAGAACACAAAAGGAAGAATTTAAATCTATTATGCAAAATAATGGTGAAGACATTGATTATCTTTTTAAGTCTTTGGAGGAATTTATTATTAAATAATTGGTGGGCCCGCCAGGACTCGAACCTGGGACCAATACATTATGAGTGTACTGCTCTAACCAACTGAGCTACAGGCCCAAAATCTATAATTGAATATATCATTTTTTCATACTTATCAATTGTAGATAATATTTGTGGTGGGCCGTGTTGGTTACGCTCCAACTACCCCTGCAATGTCAATGCAGTACTCTACTATTGAGCTAACGGCCCTTAGCTTTCTAAGAAACTCTTTAACTGTTTTGATCTGCTTGGGTGCTTTAGTTTTCTTAGTGCCTTTGCCTCAATCTGACGAATTCTTTCTCTAGTGACTGAAAATTGTAATCCCACTTCTTCAAGAGTATGGTCTGTATTCATACCAACACCAAATCTCATTCTAAGAACTCTTTCTTCTCTAGGAGTTAAAGTAGATAAAATTTTTGTAGTAGCCTCACTTAAGTTTGATTTAATTGCTTGCTCTAAAGGCGCAAGAGCTTTTGTATCTTCTATAAAATCACCTAAACTACTATCTTCTTCATCTCCTACAGGTTTTTCTAATGACACAGGTTCTTTAGATATTTTTAATACTTTTCTTACCTTTTCAAGAGGCATTCTTAATTTTTTTGCAAGTTCCTCAGGCGTAGCCTCTCTACCATATTCGCTTAAAATTAAGCGTTGCGTTCTTACAATTTTGTTAATTGTTTCAATCATGTGAACTGGGATTCTAATTGTTCTAGCTTGGTCAGCAATTGATCTCGTTATAGCCTGCCTGATCCACCATGTTGCATAGGTTGAAAATTTATACCCTCTTCTATATTCAAATTTGTCAACAGCTTTCATTAATCCGATATTGCCCTCTTGAATTAAATCTAAAAATTGTAAACCTCTATTAGTATATTTTTTAGCGATTGATATAACTAATCTAAGATTAGCCTCAACCATTTCTTTTTTTGCTATCCTAGACTCTTTTTCCCCTTTTTGTATTCTGCTTACCATTATTTTGTAATCGGTAACTGAAATACCGAGTTTATTACTTATCTCAACGAGCCTATCTCGTATATTTCTAAATTCTACTTTATGTTTTTGAAAAAATTTTTTCCAAACATCATTTGTATCTAAAAATATTTTTAGGCTAGGATTAATTTCATTTCCAACATAAAATTTTACAAATTCCTCTCTAGATATTTTTTCACTTAAAGCTAATCTTAATAAATTACCCTCAAGCGAAATTATTTTTCGATTTTCTACATAATGTTTTTGAACTAATTCCTCTAGGACTGAGGGAGATAATTGGAGAGTTTTTATATTTTCTAAAATATTCTCAACAATTTTATTATAATTTTTTTCTTTTGAGGGTGAAAACTGTTTTGAATTAAGTAAACAATCTAATTTTTCTTTCTGATATTTTATAAGTTTATTATACTCTTTTGTTAAATTATTAACTGTGTGCAAAACTTTAGGCTTAATTTCGGTTTCCATTGCAGCAAGAGTTGGATTAAATTCATCATCATCTGAATTAGTAGATTCTTGGTTATTCTGATCATCAGCACCATCATCTGATTTTTTTTGTTTTGCACTTTGACCAGTATCTTCGTCTTCCATATAATTAGTATCTATATCTATTATTTCTCTAACTAATATCTCGTCATTTTGAAGTTTTGTATTCCACTCAAAGAATTGCTGTGCAGTGATTGGACTTTGTGATAAAGCATTTAACATAACGTCTTTTCCTGCCTCTATTCTTTTAGCAATAGCAATTTCACCTTCTCTTGAAAGTAGTTCAACTCCCCCCATTTCTCTGAGATACATTCTGATAGGATCATCACTTTTCTCTACAGACTTACCTTCTTCCTTTGAGCCATTATCTTTTTTTCTTAAAACTTTAAAATCTGCTTTTTTTTCTACTAGTATTATCTTTTCATCAAGAATATGTATGAAAGCTTGTTCCAAATTTTCGTTAGATAAATTTCTTTTTCCTAAAGATTTATTTAGTTCTTCGTAAGTGATAAAACCTCTATGGACACCTCTGCCCATTAATCTTGCAAATGATTTTGTAATTATACGTTCCACAATAAAAAAGTTCAGGATGTATATAATACTTAAATGAAAAAAATCTATGGGATTTTGATTATTATTTAATTGATTTTCTGCAGTTTTTTAAGCTCTTTTAGCTCATTAAATGTTACTTCACTCAAATCCTCAGAAAATCTTGATTCTAATTCCTCTATTCTGATTTCAAGCTCATAATTTTTTAAATCCCTTATAAGCTCAGATAGAATTTCAAGTATTTTTTCATTATCATTAAAGTTTTTTACCATTATGTGTTTAATAGAAGCATATTTTAAAACTCTTTCTATTAAACTTTTATCAATATTTATATTTTCAATATCAGTAATTGCAAAATTATTTGATTGAGATAAAATTTCACTTAAAAGTAATTTATTTTCATTGCTGAATAATTTAACATTTTCAATTAAATGAAAATTATCTTTGATTAGCTCTGGCTTTTTTAACAATATATATAAAAATGAAAACTCTTTTAGATCAATAGCTTTTAAAGACTTAGTTTCATTATAATAATTTTGTGTTGATTTAAGTGATTTGGTAATTTTGGTGTAATTTTTTTTGTATTTAAAGTTTGTATTAGGAGACAATTCAGAAATTTTATCTAAAAAATATTCAAGCACATATTTTCTTATGAATTCATCTTTAATAGTCGATGAAATAGATCTTAACCTTTTTTCAAAAATAGCTTTAGAAGATGGACTATCATCCATATTTTCAAAATAATGATTATATATAAATTTATGTATAGAAACTGAATTACTTTTAGAGAACTCTAAAAAAAATTCTTTCCCTTTTTCATCTACAAAACTATCTGGGTCATGATTGTCTGGCAAAAACAAAAAAGAGATTTTTTTTTCTGGTTTTAATTCAATTAAAGAATTTTCTGCTGCTCTCAAGGCTGCTTTATATCCACTATCATCTCCATCAAAGCATATAACAATTTCATCAAAAAACTGATTTAAAGTTAGAATTTGTCTATTTGTTAAAGATGTACCCAAATTAGCAACAACATTATCTATTTTATTTTTACTTAATCCGATCACATCCATGTAGCCTTCAACCAAAAAAATACTATTTAGATTATTTGATAGTTTGCGTGCAAAATCTAAATTAAATAGATTTGAACCTTTTTTAAAAAAGAGAGTTTCAGGAGAATTAATATACTTTGCTAAATACTTACTATCTTTTAAAACTCTTCCTCCAACAGCTATAGGATCACCAGAAATATTTTTAATCGGAAATAATACCCTATCTCTAAATCTTGATATATATTTTTTTTTATTTTCATCAAAATAAAATAAACCAGTTTCCTTGATTTCATTTTCGTTGTATTCCCTAAATATATTTTCTTGAAAATTAAAGTCATTAGTATCAAATCCAATTTTAAATTTTTGAACTTCTTCTTTAGTCAATCCTCTGTTTTTTAGGTAATCCTTGGCCTCGGTCGAATTTGAATTTTTTAATAGTTCATTATGGTAATGATTTACATATTTATTAAATATAGACTTGTAGTTATTCCATTTTTTTTCTCTAATTTCATCTTCTTTTGAAAAAGTATAGGGTCTCATTCCTGCAAGATTTGCGAGTGATCTCACAGCTTCCCCAAATTTTAAATTTTGTGTTTTCATCACAAAATCAAATATATTTCCATGTTCCGCAGTGCTAAAACAATGATAAAACTCCTTTTCATCATTTACTGTGAAAGAAGGGGTTTTCTCAGTTTTGAAGGGAGACAAGCCAATGTATTCTTTGCCTCTTTTTTTTAAATTAACAGTTTTAGATACAACTGTTGAAACTTTTAGTCTTGTTTTTATTTCGTCTAAATACTCTTTTGGATACTTCATTTTTGGTTTAGTAGCTCTTTAATAATTGCCCCAGCTTTAGAGAAATCAATATTATCAGCATTATTTTTTTTTAAAACACCCATCACTTTTCCCATGTCTTTTATTGAACTCGCTCCGGTAGAACTGATAATCTCAGAACATAGCTTTTTAGTATCATCATCGCTAAGTTGTTGTGGTAAATATTGACTAATTTCCTCCACTTCTTTCTCCTCTACTTCTTGTAGATCTATTCTATTATTTTTTTTATACATTTCTATTGATTCGGATCTTTGCTTTATCATTTTCTTTAAAAGCTTTTTTATATCTTCATCATTAGTTTCTTTTTTCTCTGCTTGAGATCTATTGTTGATATCTAAATCCTTAATTCCTGATAAAATTAACCTATAAGTTGATATTTTATTTTTATCTTTCGCCTTTAAAGCGCTTTTATAGTCTGTTTCAATTTTTTCTCTCAAACTCATAGTTTAATTTTAACGCATGAAAAAAATTCTTCAAAAAGAAAAAAAGTTTTTTTACAAAATATACATTACATATGTTGCGCAAAAAAAGGTTTTATTGTATAGACCTTTAACTCATGAGTTGTAATTGAACAAAAAACAAAAAAATAAAATTGCAATTAAACATCAATTTCCAACAGGTATTTTAGTTCTAGATAATAAGATATTCTTCAAGGGTATTGGTCTTGGATATCAAGGTACAGCAACCGGAGAGGTTTGTTTTAATACTTCTTTGACAGGATATCAGGAAATAATATCTGACCCTTCATATGCTGGACAAATTATCAACTTTACATTCCCTCATATTGGAAATGTTGGAACTAACAATGAGGATCTGGAGTCTGACAAAGTTTGGGCAAAGGGTGCTATATTTAATTCTGAGATTACTTCTCCCTCGAATTACAGGGCTTTAAGAACATTGGATGAATGGCTTAAAGAAAATAAAATAGTTGGTTTAACTGGACTGGATACAAGAAGTTTAACAAATTTTATAAGAGATAAAGGTGCTCCAAAAGGAACAATCTCAAATAACAAAACAGGTAAATTTAATATAAAAAAATTAATTAATTACTCAATCAAATGGCCCGGTCTAGATGGTCTGGATCTTGCAAAAGAAGTATCAACAAAAAAAACTTATTCATGGAAAGGTTTTAAAACCTGGAGAAAAGAGACTGGATATAAAAAAAATACCAAAAAAATATTTAAGATTGTTGCAATTGATTATGGAATTAAAAAAAATATTTTAAGATATTTTTCTGATTATAATTGTGATGTAAAAGTAGTTTCTTGTAAAACAACCGCTGAGGAGATTTCAAAATTAAAACCCGATGGAATTTTTTTGTCAAATGGTCCAGGTGACCCGGCAGCAACTGGTAAATATGCAATTAAAACTGTACAAAATTTAATAAAGTGGAATTATCCAATCTTTGGGATCTGCTTGGGCCATCAAATTTTAGCTTTAGCATTAAATGCCAAAACAAAAAAAATGAAGTTAGGCCATAGGGGAGCAAATCATCCAGTAAAAAATTTAATTAACGACAAAGTTGAGATTACAAGCCAAAATCATGGTTTCGTCGTAATAGAAAAAAGCTTATCTAACAAAATTCAAATAACCCACAAGTCACTTTTTGATAACACTATTGAGGGAATAAGATTAAAACATAGACCAGTTTTTTCAGTTCAATATCACCCAGAAGCAAATCCTGGCCCACAAGATAGTCAATATTTATTCAAAAGTTTTATTCAAGATGTAAAAAAATATGCCAAAAAGAAAAGATATTAAGAAAATATTGGTCATAGGTGCAGGCCCAATAATAATTGGGCAAGCATGTGAATTTGATTACTCTGGTACACAAGCATGCAAGGCACTTAAAGATGAAGGTTTTGAGGTAGTATTAATAAATTCAAATCCTGCAACCATTATGACAGATCCTGGAGTTGCTGATAAAACTTACATTGAGCCTATTACAATTCCAGTTCTTGAAGAAGTGATTAAAAAAGAAAAGCCTGATGCAATTCTTCCTACTATGGGCGGCCAGACAGCTTTAAATTTAGCAATAAGTGCCGAAAAAGCTGGTCTACTTAAAAAATATAAAATTGAACTAATTGGAGCAAAATCAAAAGCAATTGAAAACGCTGAGGACCGAAAAAAATTTAGAAAAAATATGTCTGACATTGGTTTAGATTTACCCAAATCGAGGATCATAAATAATTTTAAAGATGCCTCAAGATGTTTAAGAGAAATTGGTTTACCTGCAATTATAAGACCTTCATTCACTTTGGGTGGATTAGGCGGAGGTATTGCAAAAAGTAAAAAAGAATTCTTTAAACTTGTAAGAAATGGAATGAATGAGTCACCTCAAAATCAAGTTTTAATAGAGGAGTCTTTAGAAGGGTGGAAAGAGTTTGAAATGGAGGTTGTGAGAGATAAAAATGACAACTGTATAATCATATGTTCTATAGAAAATGTAGATCCAATGGGAATACATACTGGAGACTCAATAACGGTAGCTCCAGCATTGACACTTACTGATAAAGAGTATCAAGTAATGAGAAATGCATCTATAGCTTGTCTTCGAAAAATAGGTGTTGAGACCGGAGGATCAAATGTTCAATTTGCCATTAATCCTAAAAATGGAAGAATGGTTATAATTGAGATGAACCCTAGGGTATCGAGATCCTCTGCTCTTGCCTCTAAAGCGACAGGTTTTCCAATCGCAAAAGTAGCCGCTAAACTTGCAGTTGGGTATACCCTTGACGAATTAAAAAATGAAATAACAAAAGTAACGCCGGCTTCATTTGAACCAACAATTGATTATGTGGTTACAAAAATACCTAGATTTACATTTGAGAAATTTTCTGACACCAAGGCTGTACTTGGAACTTCAATGAGATCGGTTGGTGAGGCAATGGCAATTGGTAGAAACTTTAAAGAATCCCTACAAAAAGCTTTGGTTTCTCTAGAAACTGGATTATCTGGATTAGATAATTTTTTTAATTTTTCAAAAAAAGAGATCTTAAAAAATTTAAAAGTTAGCATTCCAAATAGACTACTATTAATTGGTGAAGCTTTTAGGAAAAATATTCCATTAAACACAATATATAAACTATCAAAAGTTGATCCTTGGTTCTTAAATCAAATCAAAGATCTTGTTGATGAAGAAAAAAATATAATTAAGAAAGGAATTCCAAAATCATACAACGAGTTTAATAGAATTAAATCCATTGGTTTTTCAGATAAAAAATTGTCAAAACTTACAGGAATAAAAGAGAAAATAGTTAGATCTAAAAGAGTTGCTCTTAAAGTTTTGCCTGTATTTAAAAAAGTAGACACTTGCGCAGCAGAATTTAAATCTTTTACTCCGTATATGTATTCGACGTATCAGAGAAATTTTGCATTGAATACTGAGTGTGAGGCTGATCCTAGTAATAAAAAAAAAATAATTATTCTTGGAGGAGGTCCAAATAGAATTGGTCAAGGAATAGAATTTGATTATTGCTGTTGTCAGGCAAGCTTTTCATTAAAAGAAGCTGGATTTGAAACAATTATGGTAAATTGCAATCCTGAAACTGTTTCGACAGATTATGATACAAGTGACAGATTATACTTTGAGCCTCTTATAGAGGAATATGTTCAAAATATTATTCTAAAAGAAAAATCAAAAGGAAATTTGATTGGAGTTATTGCTCAATTTGGAGGTCAAACCCCAATTAAATTAGCAAAATTTTTGCATGAAAACAAATTACCAATACTTGGTACTCAATATGGTTCAATAGATTTAGCAGAGGATAGAGATCGTTTCAGAGATCTGTTAAACAAACTGAATTTAAAACAAGCAAAAAGTGGTATTGCTAACAAGTTTGATCAAGCAATTAAAATAATTGAAAACATTGGTCTTCCAGTTGTTGTTAGACCTTCATACGTTTTGGGTGGACGAGCAATGGAGATAGTTCATGATAAAAGCCAACTTAAAAAATTTATTAATGAAGCATTTAAAGCTTCAGAACAAAATCCAATTTTGATTGATAAATTTATAGATCATGCCATGGAAGTTGATGTAGATGCTATCTCTGATGGTAAAGATGTTTATGTTGCAGGTATAATGCAACACATTGAAGAGGCAGGAGTTCACTCTGGGGATTCAGCATGTTGCTTACCTCCAGTATCAATCAAATATAACCTTTTAAAAGAAATTAAAATCCAAACTAGAAAATTAGCATTAGCACTAAAAGTTAAAGGACTTTTAAATATTCAATTTGCAATAAAAAATGATGAAATATTTGTGATAGAAGTAAACCCAAGAGCAAGTAGAACAGTTCCATTCGTCTCAAAAGCTAATGGCGTCCCACTAGCTAAAATTGCATCTAGAATAATGGCAGGAGAAAAACTTTCAAAGTACAAATTAAAATATAAAACCAATAAAAAATTTGCAGTCAAAGAAGCAGTATTTCCATTCAATAAATTTCCTGATAGCGATCTATTGCTTGGACCAGAAATGAAATCTACTGGAGAAGTGATGGGGTTTGATGATGACTTTGGTATGGCAATAGCCAAAAGTCAAATAGCTGCAGCAAATTCATTACCTACAAAAGGTTTAGCATTTTTATCAGTTAAAGACTCTCATAAGCAAGAAATAATTGGCGTTGCACAAAGATTATTAAAACTTGGATTTACTCTATCGGGAACTAAAGGAACTGCAGATATTTTAATAAAGAATGGTATGAAATGCAGAAAAATTAATAAAGTGAGTAGTGGTAAACCTCATATAGTAGATGTACTTAATTCAAAAAAAATCTCATTGGTAATTAATACTGGTGGCGGAAATAGTGAAAATAGAATTAGTGATGCAAGAGCACTAAGAAGAGGGACTTTAGCTAATAAAATTCCTTATTGCACGAATATGTCTACTGCATATTCATTTTTAGAAGCAATCAATGCTCTAAAGACGAAAAAACTTAAAGTTAAAGCTCTTCAAGAAAACTAAGCATCTACAACCATTGTATCTTTAGACCCACCTCCTTGAGAACTATTTACTATGGTACTTCCTTTTCTCAATGCAACTCTTGTAAGACCACCAGTTGTAACATAAGAAGTTTTTCCAGTTAATATAAAAGGCCTTAAATCTAAATGTCTTGGCTCAATACCGTTTTCACAAATAGTTGGTATTGTTGATAATATTTCCAAAGGTTGAGCTACAAAGTCTCGAGGATTTTTTTTAATTTTTCTTACCATCTCATCTCGCTCTTTTTTTGGTGCCTTAGGACCAATCATTATTCCATATCCACCTGAGGCATTTGCTGGTTTAACAACAAGCTTAGCTATATTTTCTATTACATGTTGCCTGTGAACTTTGTTTTCACACAAAAATGTTTCTACTTGGTTAAGTTTAGGTTGCTCACCTAAATAATAGACAATCATTTTATTAACATAAGAATAAACAGCCTTATCATCTGCAACTCCAGTTCCAAGAGCGTTAATAATTCCAACATTTCCCTTTTTCCAACATTTAAATAAACCAGGAACTCCGATGAGTGATTCTTTGTTAAATACTTTTGGATCAAGAAAAGTATCATCTAATCTTCTGTATATACAATCAACTTTTAATTTTCCTTTAACTGTTTTCATATAAACAAAATCATTTTCAACAAATAAATCTTTACCCTCTACCAAAGCTATTCCCATTTGTTGAGCTAAAAACGAATGTTCAAAGTAGGCTGAATTGTAAATACCTGGTGTCAAAACAACCATGTGAGGATTATCAGTTTTTTTTGGTATACACTCAATCATACTTTGGTAAAGTTTATTAGAATACTGGTGGATTGAGGAAACTTTATATCGGGTAAATAATTCTGGAAATACGTCCCTCATTACCATTCTATTTTCCAACATATAAGATACGCCAGATGGGACACGTAAATTATCTTCAAGAACTAGATATTCTCCATTAATATTTCTTATTAAATCAATTCCCGATATATTTGCCCAAGCTTTATACTTAGGAGAAAAACCTTCACATTCTTTTAAATAATAAGGTGAGTTAAATATTAATTCTTTTGGAACAACCTTGTCCTTAAAAATTTTTTTTTTATTATAAACATCATCTATAAATAAATTTAATGCTTTTACTCTTTGAATTAATCCTCTTGATATTTTATTCCATTGAGACTTTGGAATAATTCTTGGTATGATATCTAACGGCCATTTTTTTTCCTCTGCTCTATTATTTGCTGCATAAACTCTAAAATTAATGCCTCTAGCACTTATTGTGCTTTGACAATTTTTTTCAATTTCCTGAAGTTTTTTTGTTCCATGTCTTTCTAATATGCCAGTCATTATTCTAGCATGTTTTCTAATTTTATTTTCTTCTGTCAAATATCCATCATATGCAGATTTTGAGTCATAATTTTTCCATAGAGAAACAGACATTAGACAATTTTTGATAAAAAGAATTGCAAAACAACTGCTAAATACAAATAGCTGCTATGACATAAAATATTTGATAATTATGTCATTTTTAAATAAAAATCGCTCATGACATACTGTATTGGAATAAAAACAAATGAAGGGTTAGTCTTCGCATCAGACTCGAGAACTAATGCAGGTTTAGATAATGTAAATATTTATTCAAAAATGTTTACTCATGATGTTGGTGATAGAACAATCGTAATGGTAACATCTGGTAATTTAGGAACATCACAAGCTGTTTACAAATCTGTAGAGAAGGATTTAAAAAGCTCATCGGGAATACTTAATTTAAATACATGTAAAGACTTTGAACAAATTGCATCTTATGTGGGAAGTCTAAATATAAAACACTCATCTCCTCAAGGAATAAATACAGATGATGTTCTTTTAGGTTCAACTTTTATAATAGGTGGCCAAATAAAAGGACAAAAGCCAGAGCTATACCTTATATATCCTCAAGGAAACTATATAAGACCAGCAGATAGTAAACCTTATCTCGTGATTGGTGAGGTTAAGTATGGCAAACCAATACTTGATAGAGTTATTAAACCAGATGTTTCAATTGGAGATGCATCAAGGTGTGCACTAATTTCTATGGACTCTACATTAAAAAGTGACTTAACCGTAGGTCCTCCCATTGATTTTGCAATTTACAAAAAAGACGAAAATAAATTAGCTTCATTAAAATGTTTAAGTTTAGATGATGAAGATTATTCTAAAGTATGCAACACCTGGTCTGAGGGAATTTTCAAAGTATTTGATACATTTCCTAGATTTGATTGGGAAGGTTAACTTTCCACTTTCCAATCAGTTTTAAAAGTCACATAATTTACTTGTAAACACCTTCTCTCTTTAATTATTTCTTTTTTTTCCATTCCATGCCAGGTGTTAGGTCCGCTAGAAAAAAAATATCCATAATTATCTTTATAAGGCAATGTTTTAATTAGCTTTAAATCACTATCATAAAAATCTGTACCAAGTTCCTCACTTTCATTGTGTTTGTTAACGAATAATAAACATGACATAAGTTTTTCCTTAATATCACAATGTGGTTTCAGCCAAAAACCCTCTCGATCACATATAACCTCAACTCGTACATAAGAATTAGACAAATCTTTATTGATTAATTCAGAAATTTTTGTATGTGTTTCTTTGCTTTGAAGTTCTTTAATTAAATTTGTAAGTGCTGGAAATTCTCTAGCATTTTCATGAGTCACAAAACATCGAAATTTTAAAGCTTTTCCACCATCTGAAATTCCTTCTCTAAATTTTCCCTCACCTCCATCAATAGCTCTGGTTCCATCATAATTAAGGTTATGTTTTGCGGGGTCAGATATATCTGCTCCAATTATTTCATTTATTTGATCATCTGTTAGAGGTTTATTTAATTCCCAATGCTCAAATGGAATACCAAATTTTTTTGAGTCGTTTAGTATTGAGTTTAAAAATAACATTAATAATTAATTTTTTCTTTTATAATTTTTGCTACCCTATTAGTTTCATCAAGACTTTGGTAGGTCCAATTTTCGACATCTTCTCCAAGATTTCTAGTTATATTTAAATCTCTAAACAAATTTCGAAATCTTTGGAACCGAAAATCATTTTTTTTAGGCAAAATATTTGCAATATAAATAGGTTTTCCTGTTAAAGCAGCCTCAGAAATCATTGAACTAGAGTCACATGTAACAATGATATTTTCTGAAAGAGCTAAGGCAGATAAGTAGGCTTTTTTATCTACATTCATTATAACTGTATGATTTTCACCAAAAAATTCTTTTGCATAATGAATGGTATTTAACGGTGTCCTCATTGATGGAATTACTACAAGTTGAAAATCTTTTTTCTTTAAAAGCTTATAGAAAATTGAAAAAATATGTTTCATGTTTTTTGTTGAATAATCATAGTATTTGGTTGGTCCCCCCATAATTAAGCACCAAATCTTTCTGTTATCTTTTCTTATAAATGAGCTTAAGTAATCCTTATTTTTCTCTATTTCGTCTTTTGTAAGATAATGAATTGCACCTTTCGTATTAATTATATTTGAACCATTAATTCCATCATGTTCGGGTGCTACGATAAAATCAAAATAATCAAAGTTTATTTTTGGATCTTGTATATGAATATTAAAAACTTTTTTGTTGGAGATACTTTTTAAATGAATTGATGGAATTATACTTTTTCTTCCACAAGAAATTATTATATCAAAATCTGAATAGTTTATTTTTTTGTAAACATTTTGAGAAATTGGCGTAAATTTTGGTGGAATTAAACTCCATAAACTTTTAAGTTCAACCTTATGGTGAGTAAAATCAAGATCAAGAGCTTTAGCTAAACCTTCTACTTGGCTAAGCATGCCGTGCATACCCTCAGTCAATAATATACCTTTTAATTTGCTCATTATTTACTATATAGACTTGTATGAGTGAAAAACCAACTAAACATACAAAAGTGTTAATAATTGGATCTGGGCCAGCCGGTTACACTGCGGCTGTTTATGCTGCAAGAGCTATGCTTAAACCAATGCTAGTTGCTGGTATGCAACCAGGTGGACAACTAACTATAACTACTGATGTTGAGAATTATCCTGGATTTGCAGATGTTATTCAAGGACCTTGGCTAATGGAACAAATGAGAGAGCAGGCAAAAGCAGTCGGAACCGATTTAGTTGAAGATCATATTCAATCAGTAAATTTAAAATCTAAACCGTTTGAGGCAATTGGTGATGGAGGACAAAAATATACTGCTGACTCAATTATTATTTCAACTGGAGCACAAGCAAGATGGCTGAACATTGAATCTGAACAAAAATTTAAGGGATTTGGAGTATCAGCTTGTGCGACATGTGATGGCTTTTTTTTCAAAGATAAAACAGTTGCAGTTGTTGGTGGGGGAAATGCTGCAGTAGAAGAAGCTATGTTTCTTACAAAATTTGCATCAAAAGTACAATTAATTCATAGACGAGATGAACTAAGAGCTGAAAAACTTTTACAAAAAAAATTAATGGAAAATAAAAAAATTGAGATTATTTGGGACTCTGTTGTTGAAGAGGTAATAGGTGATGATGAGCCAAAAAATGTAAAAGGATTAAAAATTAAAAATGTTAAAACGAATGAAACATCAGATTTAAAAATAGATGGATTATTTATAGCTATCGGACATGATCCTGCTACATCTTTATTTAAAGATCAGCTGGAAATGGATAGCACAGGTTATTTAATTACTAAAAGCGATTCTACTGAGACTAATATTCCAGGAGTTTACGCAGCTGGAGATGTGAAAGATAAAATTTATAGGCAGGCAGTAACTGCAGCAGGAATGGGCTGTATGGCGGCATTAGAGGCAGAAAAATATTTAGCTGCAAATTAATAAAATATCATTTATAAAATAATTTTATGGAGAATATTGTAAAACAAATTCAATTATTAGCTTTAGTTATAATTCTTGGGGCTACTGTTATTGCATTCGGTATAGAAATATATCAAATGATTGAAGTTCAAAAAGTCACTTTAGCTGATTTGCTGTTACTTTTTCTATACTTAGAAGTTTTAGCCATGGTTAGAGTATTTTGGGAAAGTCAATCCATTCAAATAACACTACCATTGTTTATTGCTATAACAGCACTTGCTAGATTTATTATATTGCAAGGAAAATCAATAAATCCAGAAGTATTGCTGTATGAAGCTGGAGCAATTGTACTAATTGCAATTGCTATACTTGTGCTCAGATTCAGAAATTCTCCTGTTTTTGGCTTAGAGAAAAAAAGAAAATCAAAATAATTTTACAATTACATGAGTGAAAAAGTTTTACTAACTGGCATCAGTGGATTTATTGCAAAACATGTTGCCATAGAATTATTAAATTCTGGTTATAAGGTGTTAGGAACAGTTAGAGATATTAATTCAATTGAAATAACAAAAAAAACGATTGAGGAAAATAATGCTTCAACAGAAAACCTATCCTTTGTAGAATTAGATTTATTAAAAGATGATGGGTGGGATAAAGCCGCTGAAGGTTGTAAATACATTGTTCATGTCGCTTCTCCTTTCCCATTAAAAGTTTCAAATGATAGAGAGTCACTTACCCCAGCTGCAAGAGATGGGACTTTGAGAGTTTTAAATGCAGGAATAAATGCAAAGGTAAAACATATTGTAAAAACATCTTCTATTGTTTGTATGTATAGAAAACCAAACCGAACAAACCCTTATACATTTGATGAAAATGATTGGACTGACTTAGAATGGAACAAAACTACAGATTATTTTGTATCTAAAACTAGAGCTGAAAAAGCTGCTTGGGAACTTATGGAAAGCAAAGGTATCAAAAATAAACTTACTTGTATTAATCCTGGTTTTGTTTTGGGAGATTTTTTGAACGAGAAAAGTTGTACATCAATGGAATATATAAAACAATTACTGCAAGGCAAATATCCTGCTGCTCCAAAATTTTCAGTGATGATATCCCATGTTAAAGATATAGCCAAAGCACATATTTTATCATTAAATAATAAAAAGGCTGAAGGTAGAAGATTAATTGTTGGATCTGGAACTAGATCAATTCTCGAATTGTCAAAAATAATGGCTAAAAATATTCCAAGTCATTTCAAGAAACTTCCTAAGAGGGAATTACCTAATTTTATGGTTAAACTTATAAGTTATGTAGATTCAAGTGCAAAAAATTTAGTTCCTGACCTAGGTCTTAAAATGGAAACAGATACAAAATATGCTGAGGAGATTCTTCAAATGAAATTTATAGATCCAGAGGTTTCAGTTGTTGATGCAGCAAAATCAGTAATTAGACTAAATTTAGCCTAAACTTTCGCAAAAAAGCTTAATCCTTTGCATAGCAATCTTTAATTTTTTCATTGATGTTGCATATGAAATTCTAAAATAACCATCGAGACCAAATGCAGAACCTTGTACAACAGCAACATTTTGTTTTTCTAGAAGTTTTTGCACAAAATCTGTGTCATTTTTTATTTTTGTTTTTTTTCCAATTAAACCTTTACAACTTGGAAATACATAAAACGCACCTTTTGGCATTAAGCAAGTAATCCCTGGAATACTATTTAAATAATTCACAACAAAATTTCTTCTGTCACTAAAAGATTTAGCTCTTTTTTTAATAAAACTCTGAGTTCCATTCAAAGCTTCAACAGCAGCTGCCTGACTTATAGATGATGGATTAGAGGTCGATTGTGACTGGATTTTTCTTATAGCAGCTATAATATTTTTAGGACCAGCTGCATAACCAATTCTCCAACCAGTCATAGCATATGCTTTACTTACACCATTCATTGTAAGTGTTCTATCTTTAAGCTTTTTTATCTGCGCTATTGTAAAAAATTTAAAATTATCAAATTTTACATGCTCATAAATATCATCACTCAAGATTAAAATATTTTTATTTTTTAATAATATCTTTCCTAAATTAATAATTTCTTTTTTTGTGTAAGCTGCACCAGTTGGATTTGAAGGAGAATTTAAAATTATCCATTTTGTTTTTCTCGTTATTGCTTTTTTAAGTTTTGGTGGAGTTAATTTAAAACCATCTTCTTCTCCACATTTAATAAATTTTGGTTTACCACCAGCAAGTAAAACCATGTCTGGATACGATACCCAAAACGGAGCTGGAATAATAACCTCATCACCTTTATTTAATGTTGCTACAAAAGCATTATATAAAACTTGTTTTCCACCAGTACCTACTGTTATCTGGTCTGAGGTATAAGTTAAGTTATTTTCTCTTTTAAACTTTTTAATTACTGCATTTTTAATTGCGGGTGTTCCATCAACTGGCGTATATTTAGTATCCCCTATTCTAATCGCATTAACTGCTGCCTTTTTTATATTATTAGGCGTGTCAAAATCAGGTTCACCTGCACCTAGAGCAATTACATCTTTGCCAGCAGCTTTCAATTCTCTTGCTTTCTGCGTAACTGCAATGGTAGGTGATGGTTTAATTCTTTTAAGACTGTTAGATATTATGCTCATTGAAAATTCTTTATATTCTATTACTTTATTTAATATATGGAAAATACTTATCAAGATTTAATTACAGATATTCAAAGTAAAAATCCAAAAATTAGTGGAAAACTTGAAGGTGGAAAGAAATTTAAAATCAAATCTGATTTTAAACCAGCTGGTGACCAACCAGAAGCTATTAAAAATTTGGTAAATGGCGCTAAGAAGAATGAGTTTAATC
Organism: uncultured Pelagibacteraceae bacterium; assembly: GCA_902599955.1. Classification (GTDB taxonomy): domain Bacteria; phylum Pseudomonadota; class Alphaproteobacteria; order Pelagibacterales; family Pelagibacteraceae; genus Pelagibacter. The sequence continues at coordinate 4,488 of CACKHK010000011.1, read as the reverse complement.
AAGTATTATTAGGTGTTACGGGATCAGGTAAAACCTTCACTATGGCTAAAGTAATTGAAGAAACAAATAGGCCTGCCCTAATACTTGCTCCAAATAAAACACTTGCTGCCCAACTCTACGGGGAGATGAAAGGGTTTTTCCCAGATAATGCTGTTGAATATTTTGTGTCCTATTATGATTATTATACCCCAGAAGCATATGTACCAAGATCAGACACATACATAGAAAAGGAAGCATCTATAAATGAACAAATAGATAGAATGAGACACTCTGCTACCAGATCACTCTTAGAAAGAGATGATGTATTAATTGTTGCAAGTGTATCTTGTATTTATGGACTAGGATCAGTTGAAGCTTACAGTAAAATGACTTTAACTCTTCAAAAAAATTATGATTATAATAGAGAACAAATAATCAAATCTTTAATTGCTCTTCAATATAAAAGAAATGATCAAAATTTTTATAGAGGTACATTTCGGGCTAGAGGCGAATATTTAGAAATTTTTCCTTCTCACTTAGAGGATAGGGCTTGGAGACTTAGCTTATTTGGAGATAAGTTGGAAAAAATTGAGGAATTTGATCCCTTAACAGGTGATCTTGTGAGAGAATTAAATTTAGTAAAGGTTTATGCAAACAGTCACTATATAACCCCCAAGCCAACTATTGAACAAGCGGTAATTAATATTAGAAAAGAGTTGGAGATAACACTTAAAAAACATAAAGAACAAAATAAATTGCTTGAGGCACAAAGGTTAGAAGAGAGGACAAAATTTGATCTTGAAATGATAGAGGCAACTGGTTCGTGTGCTGGTATTGAAAACTATTCAAGATTTTTATCGGGAAGGAAACCCGGAGAACCACCTCCTACATTGTTTGAATATTTTCCAGATAATACATTAATATTTGTTGACGAGTGTCACGTTACGGTACCTCAATTAAATGGGATGTTTAAAGGGGACAGATCAAGAAAAAGTACATTAGCAGAGTATGGCTTTAGACTTCCATCATGTATGGATAATAGACCACTAAAATTTGAGGAATGGGATATGATGAGAACTCAAACAGTCTTTGTTTCAGCTACACCTGGTCCATGGGAGTTAGAACAAACAAAAGGAAAATTTATAGATCAGGTTATAAGACCTACTGGACTAATAGACCCGCCGGTTGAAATTAAACCTGCTAAAAATCAAGTCGATGATTTAATGCATGAATGTAAAAAGACTATCGAAAAAAATTATAGAGTATTAGTTACGACATTAACTAAAAAAATGGCTGAAGATCTGACAGAATACCTCCATGAAAATGGTATAAAAGTTCGATATTTACACTCAGACATAGATACCCTTGAGAGAATAGAAATTATGAGAGATTTGAGGTTAGGTGTGTTTGATGTTTTAGTTGGCATAAACCTATTAAGGGAAGGACTTGATATTCCTGAATGTGCATTAGTTGGAATACTAGATGCTGACAAAGAAGGATTTTTACGATCTGAAACATCTTTAATTCAAACAATAGGAAGAGCCGCAAGAAATTTAGATGGAAAAGTTATTTTGTACGCTGACAAAGAGACAAAAAGTATAAAAAAGGCAATAAAAGAAACTGAAAGAAGAAGAAATATTCAACTTGAATATAATAAAAAGAATAAAATTAGCGCTTCCACTGTCAAAAAAGAAATAAGTGATGTACTAGAAAGCGTCTATGAAAAAGATTATGTAACAATTGGGACAGGTGCAAATGTCGGTGGTAATTTAAAGAAACATATCAAAGCGCTTAATAAGAAAATGAAAGAGTCTGCCACAAATCTAGAATTTGAGGAAGCTGCTAAAATTAGAGATGAAATTAGAAAGCTTGAAAGTACAGAGTTAGAAGTTACACTTAATCCTAAAGTGAAACAATATAATTTAAAGAACAAAATATACCCCAAAGGGAGATCTACAATGGGTATGCCAGGTACTAGGGCTCAAAAAGGTAAAAAGAAATGGAAGCAAATAAAATAATTATTACAGGCGGAGCCACTAGAATTGGTGCTGCTATTGCTAAAAAACTATCTGGCAAGGGGGTTGAAATAGTTATTCACTTCAATAAATCAAAAACAAAAGCAGAAATCCTTAAAAAAGAATTATCACAAAATGGTACAAAGGTTTATTTAGTAAAAGGAGATCTAAGTGTAGAAAAAGATGTTAACAAAATTGTTAAGTTTGCAAAAAATAAACTTAAATATTTTGACTGTCTAATAAACAACGCATCACTTTTTGAAAATGACAAATTAGAGAATTTTACTACTGAAAGTTGGGGGCATCACTTAAGAACTAATTTAAGAACACCTGCTCTTCTATCAAAAGAATTTGCTGAAAATATAAGAGCAAAAAATAATAATATTATAAACATAATTGATCAAAGAGTATTTAAATTAACACCATACTTTTTTTCTTATACTATTAGTAAAACTGGTCTTTATACTTTGACCAAGACTAGTGCAATGAGTTTAGCTCCAAAAATAAGAGTAAATGGTATTGCGCCTGGCCCTACAATCAAAAATAAGAGGCAAAGTGAGAAACATTTCAAAAAACAGTACATGGCAACTCCATTAAAAAGACAGGTAGATGTTGAGCAGATATGTAATGCTGTTGACTTTTTTATAAAAAATATATCTATTACTGGACAAGTGTTAGCAATAGATAGTGGTCAAAACTTAAACTGGCAAACCCCAGATATAATGGGAGGAAAAGAGTGAAAAAAAGCAATCTAAAAATTGTTAAAATTGAAAAAAGTAAAGCACTATTTAATTATGAAAAGAAGGTGCTTATTAAGGAGCTTATTCTTGACTTAAAACTTGGGTATTTTGATTTTGAAAAAAAAGCTCCCCAGAAGGTAAAATTTAATTTAGAGGTAAATTATGAAGATAAAAAACCCTCTAACGACAAAGATATTAAATCAATCGTAAATTATGCAAAAATTGTGAAATTGATAAAAAAACTAATCAAAAATAAACATTATAATTTTCTTGAAACATTAGCGGAAGATGTATTCGATGAACTATTCAAAGACAAAAGAATTGATAAAATAAGTCTTCAAATTGAAAAATTAGAAATCATGAAAGATTGTTCATCCGTTGGTATTCAAATTTCAAAAAAAAGAAGCTATGATAAGCTCTGATATCGGTAAAGAGGCGATAAAAAAAGAGTTACCACTTATACCTAAACTTCCCGGGGTATATAGAATGTTAAATTCTAAAAATGAAATACTTTACGTAGGCAAGGCAAAAAACTTACCAAATAGATTAAAGAGTTATGTGTCAGAGAAAAATCATATTATCAGAACTGAAAGAATGTTATCTCAAACAACTAGAATTGAGATTACCAGTACGTCAAATGAGAGTGAGGCGCTACTTTTAGAAGCAAACTTAATTAAAAAGTATAAACCAAGATTTAATATTCTACTTAGAGACGACAAATCATTTCCATTTATTTTTATCGGAAATCAAGATAAATGGCCCCAGATTAGGCGACATAGAGGAAAAAAAACCAAAGAAGGTTTTTATTTTGGACCATTTGCTTCGGCAGGATCAGCAAACTGGACCATCAAAATGATACAAAAAATTTTTCAGCTTAGAGTTTGTGATGATACAGTTTTTAAAAAAAGAGAAAGACCATGTATCCTCTATCAAATTAAGAGATGTTCTGGACCATGTGTTGGATATATTGAAGAGGACGAATATAGACTATCTGTAGATAATGCTATTGAATTTGTATCAGGCAAATCTAGAAAAATTCAAAAAAATTTATCCAATCAAATGGAAAGAGCTAGTGAAGATTTAGATTTTGAAAAAGCTGCAATATTAAGAGATAGAATAAAGTCTTTAAATATTATTCAGTCATCACAAAGAATTAATGAAGCGAATTTAGTAGAGGCTGATGTAATAGCTGGCTACAAAGAATCTGGAAAAGCGTGTATTCAGGTTTTTTTCTACAGGTCAAAACAAAACTGGGGCAATCAAGCTTTTTTTCCTAAACATGATCCAGATGATAACATAAAAGAAATCTTAAACTCTTTTGTATCTCAATTCTATGAAAACAAAAGTGTTCCAAGTTCAATAATTTTAAGTGAGGATATTAAAGAAAAAGCTTTGATTGAAAAAACACTGTCACAAAAAGAAAATAAAGAAATTAATATATCAGTAGCAAAAAAAGGATCTAAACTAAAAGTTGTAAATCAGGCACTCAAAAATGCAAAAGACAGCTTAAATAGAAAAATTTACGAAAGTCAAAATAATAAAGAGCTATTTGATAAAGTATCTAAAAAATTTGATTTAGAAAATAATATTAATTTAGTTGAAGTTTATGACAACAGTCATATTCAAGGGACTAATAGTGTAGGCGCACTAATAACATATGGTGAGGAAGGTTTTATAAAAAAAAGATATAGGAAATTTAATATTAAGATTAAAAAAAATGAACAAGATGATTACGGAATGATGCGTGAAGTTTT
>CACKHK010000010.1 GCA_902599955.1 uncultured Pelagibacteraceae bacterium | reverse complement strand
TCTATCTTAAGATTTGATAATAATTCCTTGAACTCTTTGTCATCAAAAATCAATTTCATAGTGCTTTTTGTTAAATTATTTTTAGTAATAAAATCTTCCTCTACTTTGCAAATTACATCTACTATTGCATTTCCAATTCCCAATATTTTCATCGATTATGCTTTCTTTGTTATAAGTGGTTTTTTTCTCTTAGGATAACAACTAGTACAGATTTTACAAGATAAACCATAGCATTCTCTTGCCTTACAGTATTCTCTTCCATAATAAATTATTTGAAGATGTAACTTATTCCAATATTTTTTTGGAAAAAGCCTTTTTAAATCTTTCTCTGTTTGAATAACATTTTTTCCATTTGTCAAACCCCACCTTTGAGCAAGTCTATGTATATGTGTATCTATTGGGAAAGCAGGATACCCAAATCCTTGAGACATAACAACACTAGCTGTTTTGTGTCCAACACCTGGCAACTCCTCAAGTTGCTCAAATGTTTTAGGAACTTTTCCATTATATTTTTTCACTAAGGTTTTTGATAAGTTATAAACACTTTTTGCTTTAATTCTAAAAATACCAATACTTCTTATCAGTTTTTCAATTTTTTTTCTTCCAAGCTTAACAAAATGTTCTGGCTTATTATATTTTGGATATATATTTTTTGTAACATTGTTAACATTTACGTCTGTACATTGCGCAGATAAAAGAACAGAAACCAATAAAGTAAACATATTTCTGTGTTTGAGAGGTATAGGTGTTTTTGGATAAATTTTATTTAATATCTTAAGAACAATTTTTGCTCTTTGCTCTTCACTCATTTAAAATTTAAAACATCACGCATCGAATACAAACCTGGCTTTTTTTTCATTAACCATTTTCCAGCTGTTAAAGCTCCCTCACTATATAAAGCTCTATCAAATGCCTCATGATTTAGTGTGATAATTTCTTTACCACTAGAAAACTTTACCTCGTGTTCACCTACCGTTTTACCTTTACGTATTGAGTTAAAATTAATTTTTTTCCCATAAGGAAAACTTTTTTTGTTTAGATACTTTTTTCCAATCAAATTGTAAAAATCCTTATTTTTACCTACAGCTATACCTTTACCCAGCATCAACGCTGTTCCAGATGGATGGTCTATTTTATGCTTATGATGTACCTCATACACTTTACTTAAAAAATTATTACCTAATGATTTAGAGGCAATTTCAGTTAAATACATCAATAGATTTATGCCTAAACTCATATTGCCAGCTTTTAAAATAGGAATTTTTTTTGAAAATTTTTTAATTTGCAGTTCTTCCATTTTAGAGAAACCGGTTGTGCCAATAACCACTCTTTTTTTTAGCTTTGATGCTATTTTAAGAATTTCAAAAGTACATTTAGGAATTGTAAAATCGATTATTAAATCAACATTTTTAAAAGAATTTTCATGATTCAAACTAGGTTTTATCCCAGCAATTTTTTTTTCTATTAATCTGTTTTCTGTAAGTGTGGTTAATTTAAAATTTTTATCAGTTCTAGAAGATTTCACTAGTTGCTGGCCCATTCGTCCCATGCAACCAGATATCGCTAATTTTACTTTGCTCATTAATTTATTTTAATATATTTTTTAATTAATATACAACAATTATGGTTATTAAATACCTATTAAAATTTTTTCTGGTTTTATTTTTTTTTGTGTCTCACAATCATTCTAAAGCAGACTTTTTTAAAGATATTACATCTCAAATTGAAGATAATGACTTTAGACTTAGTTATGGTATTTCCGTTACAGATGTTAACCAAGACAGCAAATATGAATTTGTGGTTACTGGATTTGGATTTTCGAATTTAGCTCTGACTTATCAAAATGGTAAAATAGTAAACATTAATAAAAATGAAATATTTGATGATGCTAAAAGAAAAACAATTGGTGTAGCTGCTTGTGATATAGATCAAGATGGTTTTGAAGAAATTTATTTTTTAAACACTGACACTTATAGTGGAGAAAAAAAATATTCAGATAGATTGATTGATAATAATAGCGATAGCTTTGTAGATTTGTTTGAAAAAGATATCAATAAAAAGAACCTGAATTTAACCGCTGGACGATCAGTTGTTTGTGTTGATAGAAATGGTGATGGAAAATATGGCATTTATGTTGCGAATTATGGAGGACCTACTAGATTTTATGAACTCCGTTCTGGACAAATTCTAGATTTAGCAGAACAGCTTAAAATCAACAAAATAACTGGAGGAAGAGCAGTGGTTGCAGGAAATATTTTGTCAGGAAAAACTGACATATTTGCTGCAAATGAGAGAGGTAAAAACTTTTTATATTACAACTCTGATGGATATTTTCAGGACATTGCCGAAGATTATAAAGTGGACGATCAATACGAAAATGGAAGAGGCACAACTTTAACTGATATATTTTATAGAGGAAGACTAGATATAGTTACATCTAATTGGAATGGTTATCATAGGGCCTTCGTTTTAGAAGACAACAAATTTAGAGATATTGCTACTCCAACTTACAATATCCCAACTAGAATCAGAACTGTAATATCGGCAGACTTTGATAATGATGGTTACGATGAGATATTTATGAATAACATTGGTGAACCAAATAAACTATTCAAAATAAAAGAAAATGGATTTTTTGAAGAAATTAATATTAAAAATGCTTATGAAGCAAATGGTCTTGGAACAGGTGCAGCAGTTGCAGACATAGATGATGATGGAATTCTAGAATTGTTGATTGCTCATGGTGAGTCTGGAATGCAACCATTAACGATGTACAAAGCTGATATTAAAAAAGATTTTAATTATTTAAGGATAAAACCATTAAATAAATTTGGGGCTCCTGCTAGAGGAGCTACAGTCATATTAAATTCTAATTTGAGAAAACATGCTAAAACTATAGATGCTGGCTCAGGGTATTTATGTCAAATGGAGCCTGTAGCTCATTATGGTATAAGAGAAGGCGAAAAAAATATATCTATAGATGTTGTTTGGACAAATGGATTACTAGAGACATTTAATGTAAATGAACTTAACAAAATAATAGAAATTAGACAAAAATAATATGAGAGAAATACTCGATATATTTTTCAAAAAAATTAAACTTTTAAAAACTTTGTTTATATTTTTATTAATAACTTTTTCTTGTTTTTTAAAACCTTCGTACTCAAAAGACTTTAATTACTATGAGGACCTTGTAAAAGATTGGATCAAAATATTTCCTGATCAAAATAGGAATGCTGCCGGCCCGAAATTTTTCAAACATATTTTGGATAAAGAAATCACTTATCAAGATTTTATAGAATATAATAAACTATACTGTGCAGTCTCTGGTTCATTAATATCTCCAAACAGTAGACCAGATTTTGTCTATTTAAAAAGTGTAGAAAATGGTGAAAAAATTTGCGGTTTTTATCATAAATGTTGTTTTCCATGCTCATGTGATTTAATGAAATATTCTCAAGTTAAAAATATGAAACATAAATTCTCTGATGGAGAAAAAGAATTTACTGTTTTAACTATTAAAAACCCGTGTGGAAAAAAAGATTTTCCTCGAGAAGTAAATAGAAATTATTTCTGTAATGGTGAAGTTCTTGACAATAATCAAGTTGTTTCAATAGATAATAGACTTGTTATTGGTCTATTACATAATTCATCAAAATGTAATGAACAGAGTATTGCGGCTATTGATAAAGATGAATATACCGGAGCTTATTGTCAATTAAGAAATAATGCACCTTTAGAACAGGTTCAAGGTGGTATGGGTGATATTTTTATTAAAATGGCAAGAGATTAATTATCTTCTTAAACTTAAACTTACATGTTTTTGAATTATTAATTTAGATTATACCGATACCTTCTTTGTAAAAATAAGCACCTAATATTAAAATCGCCAAAACATAAACAATGCCAAAAATAATATATTTAATTTTTTTTTTCATTTAATTTTTCCAGAAATTTTTAGCTTTTTGAAAAAATCTTTTTATACTTGGATTTGATCTATCATTTTCAATTTTTCTAAATTTTTCAAGTAATTCTTTTTGTTCTTTATTTAAGGATACTGGTACCTCTGTGTTAACTTGGACGTATAAATCTCCATAGTCTCCTCTTCTCATAAATGGCATCCCTTTGCCTTTCAATCTAAATTGTTTTCCACTTTGAGTTCCGTCTGGAATTTTTATTTTTGCTTTGCCTCCATCTATTGTAGGTATTTCGATTGTTGTTCCTAATGCTGCATCTGTAAATGATATAGGAAATTCAAAAAATAAATTTACTTCTGATCTTTTAAAAAGTTCGTGTGACTCAACATTAATAAATAAATAAAGATCACCATTACTTGCTCCTCTTGATCCAGCTTCTCCTTTACCAGATAATCTAATTCTAGTTCCATCGTCTACTCCCTTAGGAATAGTCACAGATAGTCTCTTACTTGTTTGTTTTTTACCTGTGCCACCACAGTTTGTACATGGGTGAGTTATTTGTTCACCAGAACCTGCACACTGAGGGCAAGTTTGTTGTACAGTAAAAAACCCCTGGCTTGATCGTATTTGTCCATGTCCTCCACACATTGAACACGTGCTTGCACTATAGCCTGGTTTTGAACCTGATCCGTTACAAACATCACATTTATCAGAAGTTGAAAATTTAATATCCTGTTTTTTTCCAGTATAAGCTTCTTCTAAGGTTATTGAGAGATCATATCTTAAATCAGATCCTCTGTTATTAGATCTTCTTGATCTTCTTCCTCCTCCACCGAATCCTTCTCCAAAAAAATCCTCAAAAATATCTGAAAAGGAGCTGGAAAAGTCAAAGTTTCCAAATCCTCCTCTGCCACCTCCGCCATTCTCAAAAGCTGCGTGTCCAAAATTATCGTAGTTTTGTTTTCTCTCTGAATTTGATAAAACGTGGTATGCTTCTGAGGCTTCTTTAAATTTTTCCTCAGCTCCTTTGTCACCTTTGTTTTTATCAGGATGATATTTTACTGCTTGTTTTCTGTAGGCTGCTTTAATTTGGTCAGGACTAGCACTTTTTTCAACACCTAATACATCATAGTAATCTCTTTTTGCCATAACTAGTTATAGACAAATGGTTGATAGTTTAGGCGCTCTTTTCTTTATCGTCTTTTACTTCTTCAAAGTCTGCATCAACAACATTATCGTCTTTTTTCCCTTCATCTTTTGCATCTTTAGGTGCTTCACCAGGTTTAGTACTTTGTTGTGATTTGTAAATAGCTTCTCCAAGTTTCATAGAAGCTTGAACCAAATCTTGGGTCTTCTTTTTAATCTCCTCTACATCAGTTCCTTTTAATGCATTTCTAACATTTGCTGATGCATCCTCGATAGCTTTTTTATCCGCATCAGAAACTTTACTGCCATGTTCTTTTAAATTTTTTTCTGTAGAATGAAGCAAAGTATCAGCTTGATTTCTGGCATCAACTGCTTCTCTTTTCTTTTTATCAGCTTCTTTATTTGTTTCAGCATCTTTGACCATCTGATTTATTTCATCTTCACTTAAACCTCCTGATGCCTGAATTTGAATTTTTTGTTCCTTACCGGTTCCTTTGTCTTTTGCAGATACATTCACAATACCGTTTGCATCAATATCAAAAGTAACTTCAATTTGAGGAACACCTCTAGGTGCTGGGGCAATACCTACTAGTTCAAAATTACCTAAAACCTTATTATCTGATGCCATATCCCTTTCACCCTGTAAAACTCTTATCGAGACCGCAGGCTGGTTATCTTCTGCTGTAGAGAAAACTTGGCTTTTTTTGGTTGGTATTGTTGTATTTTTTTCTATTAGTTTAGTTGAAACTCCACCTAATGTTTCAATTCCAAGAGACAGTGGTGTAACATCAAGTAAAAGAACATCTTTTACGTCACCTTGTAATACCCCTGCTTGAATAGCTGCTCCCATTGCAACAACTTCGTCAGGATTCACAGATTTATTTGGTTCCTTTCCAAAGAAGTTCTTAACTTCTTCGATGACCTTAGGCATTCTTGTCATTCCACCAACTAGTATTACTTCATCAATTTCACTCGCATTTAAACCGGCATCTTTAAGAGCTGTTTCACATGGTGGGATCGTTCTAGAAATAAGGTCTTCTACAAGAGCCTCAAGTTTTGCTCTTGTCATTTTCATATTTATATGTTTTGGACCAGTTTTATCCGCAGTTATAAATGGTAAATTTATCTCTGTTTGTGCAGCTGAAGATAGTTCAATTTTTGCTTTTTCAGCAGACTCCTTTAGCCTCTGTAAAGCTAATTTGTCAGATTTTAGATCAATACCATTTTCTTTTTTAAATTCAGATAATAAATATTCAACAATTGTGTTATCAAAATCTTCACCACCTAAAAAAGTGTCACCGTTTGTTGATTTAACTTCAAACACGCCATCACCAAGTTCAAGTATAGAGACATCAAAAGTACCTCCACCTAAGTCATAAACAGCAATTTTTTTATTTGTTTTTTTGTCTAATCCATAAGCAAGAGAGGCCGCTGTTGGCTCGTTAATAATTCTTAAAACTTCTAAGCCTGCAATTTTTCCAGCATCTTTAGTAGCTTGTCTTTGGGCATCATTAAAGTAAGCTGGTACAGTAATTACAGCTTGTGAAACTTCTTGCCCTAAATATTTCTCTGCTGTTTCTTTCATTTTTTGAAGTGTGAATGCAGAAATCTGGGATGGCGAATATTTATTACCTTTAGCTTCAATCCATGCATCTCCCTTGTCAGAATTGACAATTTTAAAAGGAGCAGTTTCAACATCCTTTTTTACAGAAGGATCATCAAAATTTCTTCCAATCAATCTTTTTACTGCAAAAATTGTATTTTCAGGATTTGTTACTGCTTGTCTTTTTGCAGGTTGACCTATTAATTTTTCATCATTATCTGAAAATGCTACAACTGAAGGAGTTGTTCTAGCACCTTCAGCATTTTCTAATACTTTAGCCTGTGTACCCTCCATTACGGCAACACAAGAGTTTGTAGTTCCAAGATCTATACCTATAACTTTACTCATAATATTAATTCCTTTCGGTCATATAAGTGTTAATTTTTATACTACAACCGTCTTTAATATTTAAATTTTGGTTGTTTTTACTTGTTTTTTTCATCTTTCTGGTCCTCATTTTCACTTTCCCCAGTTTTTTTCTTTGAAACTCCAACTAAGGATGGTCTTAATAATCTGTCTTTCATCATAAACCCTTTTTGAATTTCCTGAACTATTGTGCCAGGTTCCTTTGTGCTATCTTCAACTTCCATCATTGCTTGATGTAGGTTTGGATCTAGTTTCTCATTAATTGATTTAATTGGTTCGATGTTATTTTTCTTAAATATTGAAAGCATATCATTATTAATAATATTTAAATGTTCCACAATTTTTTTAAGTGCATCAGTATTTTTTAATTTTTCGTCATTCTCTAAAGCAACTTTTGATCTCTCAAGGTTATCTAACAAGTTCAGAGCTTCTTTAGCAAATGAATATCCTCCATATTCATAGGCATCGTCTTTTTCTTTCTCAAATCTTCTTCTTTGGTTTTCCATTTCTGCAAAAGTTCTTGCAAGCTTATCTTTTAGTGCTTCTAACTCTTCTTCTGGTGTTAGTTTTTCTTCTTTTTCTTGTTCTCCACCATCTTTACTAACTTTTTGATCTTCAACAACTTTTTCTGATGACTGGTCATCATTCTCAGTTTCTAGACCTGAAGTATTATCTTTGTTTTCTTCCTTGTCCATATACGTTTATATGGTAAGAAAATACATAATTTCCAGATGTCCAAAAAAAAAATTAAAGAAATATTTATTGGCTCAAATAACAAAGGAAAACTTAAGGAAATTGCAGATCTATTGCCTAAAAATTTAAAATTGTATTCTAATTTAGACTTCAAAATTCCTAGTCCAGTGGAGACAGGGACCTCATTTTATGAAAATTCACTACTTAAAGCAAAATATTTTTCAAAAAAAACTAAAAAAATTTGCATGTCTGATGACTCTGGAATTGAGATTGATATTTTAAATAAAAAACCAGGAGTATATTCAGCGGACTGGGCTGGGAAAAAAAGAAATTTTGATTTAGCCATTAAAAAAGTATACCGAGAAATTCATAAGAAGGACAAAAATTGGAAAAAGAAAAAAATTACAGCTAGATTTATCTGTGTCCTGACAATATTTTGGCCAAATGGAAAATTTGTTAGTAAAGTTGGTAAAATTGAAGGTCGTATCTCTAATATAAAAAAAGGAAAAAATGGTTTTGGCTATGATCCGATTTTCATACCAAAAGGAAAAAGATTAACTTTTGGTGAACTAGAACCTCAAAAAAAATATAAAATTGATCATCGCTTTAATGCATTTAAAAAAATTAAAAAATTTTTTTGAATTGATTATCTTCAACACTATAGAAATTTAATTGATGCGTAATAACATTTTTATTAATTTCAAAAATTCCTATTTTTCCTTTAAATTTATTTTTTTTATAAAATATGTTTTTTGAAATCTTAAAATTATTTTCTAAAATTAAAAAATAAACTAAGCCAATCAAATCGTAACTTAAAAACGATAGTTGATCACCATCCTGTTCATAACTATTCTTAAAATCATTTAAAAATGTTTCATAATTTTTTTTATTTACGGATGGAAAATATATTGGATGAAGAGAAGTATCTTTCAAAAGGGAATTATCAAACCATTGGTTTAAGGTAATGTATTTAATTCTTTTTGAGGAAACATCTGTATACAGTAATGATGTAGCTACGCTTTTTAAATTTTCATCAAAATCAGCTATTACAACTGAGTCAAAGCCAATATTTCCCAAGGTATCTCTTTTTTTTAGGTTTTGAATTTTTTTATCTTTATCTTTAAATGATAAATTTTCTATCCTTTTTATTTCATCTTGTAGGTTATTTTTTCTTATTTGATATTTTGTTAGATCCTCAATTTGTTTTGTAAGTTTAGTTGGTTCTCTATCGTAATAAAAAATATCTTTATGTTCTATCTTCGTTTTTTTAACTGCAATTTCTATTTCGTTCTTATACTCTGACCTTGGAACTAAAAAAATACTTTCTAAGAGACGATTCTTTTGATTAAATTTTTTTATAGTTTGTATTTGCGAAATTGCGTTAACTCCTGCGCTTATGACGTTTTTAGGATTACCAATTAATTTATTAGTGAATGAGATAAAAGTAACATCCTTCAAGTCATCCAAATATCTGTTACTTTCGTTAAAAACTGGTCCTATAATAATTCTTACACCTTCTTGATATAATTCTTTAGAAACTTTTAATGCATTAATAGGATTTGATTTTGTATCCCTTGGGAGAATCTCTATTTTTTCATCATCAATCTTATTGACTGCCATTCTAATTGATTTGATGATTTTTTCACCAATTGCAGAATTCTCTCCACTTAGAGGAACGATCAATCCAATTTTAATTTTTTCTTTTGAGTGAGCACTTTTATTTAAAGTGAGGATTATTATAATTCCATATAAAAGTAATTTAATAAAAGTTTTCATTTTAGTTTTAATAATATAATTAAATAAATAATTTAAATGAATTTAAATAATAATAAATTTAAACCTGGGCTATATTGTGTTGCTACACCGATAGGAAATATGGGTGATATTTCATTTAGAGCAATTGAAACCCTTAGAAAATCGGATTTAATTTTATGTGAGGATACAAGAGTCTCGAACAATATTCTAAAAAAATTCGAAATAAAGAAAAAAATTATTTCTAATCATAAATTTAATGAAAGTAAAAATTTAAAATTCGTATTAGATCTTCTTAAAAGTAGTAAAATAGTATCATTAGTTTCTGATGCTGGAACACCAGCTCTTTCAGACCCTGGAAGAATACTTGTAAAAGAATGTGTTAAAAATGGAATTGATGTTTTTCCAATTCCTGGTCCATCTGCAGTAAGTGCAGCAATATCAATAAGTGGATTTTCTGATAATTATTATTTTTGTGGATTTCTACCTGAAAAACAAAATCAAATTAGAAAACTATTTCAGGATTTATCAAGTCTTGAATGTTCAATTGCATTTTTTATATCACCTAATAAACTCAGCAAGAGAATTAATGATATTAAAGAATTCTTTTCAGATAGAGAAATACTAATTTGTAGGGAAATTAGCAAATATCACGAGGAATACATTAGAGTACAGGTAAATGAACTATCAAAAATTAATTTTTCTAGAAAAGGTGAAATAACCGTTGTTATTTCTGAGATGAAAAAAGAAAGATTAAGTTTTAAAGAACTTGAAGAATCAGATAAAAAAAAAATAAATAAATTAATAAAAAAAATGTCTATTAAGGATATTGTAAAAAAAATTTCAGAAGATAGAAAAATTTCTAAAAAAGTTATTTATAAATATTGTATAGAAATTAAAAATGAGAATTAGAAAAATTTTATTTTTGATAAGTTTTGTAATTCTTTCAAGTTGTGTTGGTTATTCCTCAACAGGGGTTTTAGGTACTGGTGTTTCAATTGCTTTAGATCCAAGAACTTTTGGAACACAGATAGATGATTCAATTATGCAACAAAATTTAAGAGCAAAATTACTTTCAACAGATAAAAGTTATATTATTTCAGTTAAAACGAAAATTCTTGATGGAAGAATTTTCCTAACAGGGAAAGTAAATTCAGTAGAAGATAAACTAAAAATCACAAAATTAGCTTGGGAAATTAAAGGTGCAAGGTCTGTTAACAATGATTTAAGGATAAAAGAAGAATTCAACTTCAAAAGATCCGCAAAAGATATACTAATAACCTCTCAATTAAGAGCAGCTTTAATTAGTAGTAAAAAAATCAAATCTGTAAACTATAATATCGATACTTATAAAAAAAAGATTTATATTTATGGCATAGCTCAAAATGATATTGAAAGAAACGAGGTGACTAAGGAAGCAAAACAAATATTGGACGTAGAAGATGTAATCACCAGTATTTTCTTAGTTGATGATTTAAGAGTTGTAAAAAATTAACTTTTATTCAAATTTTTTTATAATCAATTACTCCTGCTGAATATGCGGCTACCGAGGCTAAGTTCAAAATTTCAGATGTAGATGATCTCAAAGGAGCTATTTCGATTGGTTGAGCAAGACCTATTAATAATGGACCAATTACTTTTGCGTCCCCTAACGCCTTCATAATTTTATAGGAAATTGCAGCGCTATGTTGACCAGGCATGATTAAAATATTTGCCTTACCTACTATTTCTGAAAATGGATATAAATCAGAATATTCGTCATCAAGTGCCACATCTGGTTGCATATCCCCATCAAATTTAAAATCTACTTTTCTATCTTTTAATATTTCTACAGCCTCTCTAATATGTTTTGTTCTGCTAGTTATTGGTTGACCAAATGTTGAATGAGATAAAAAAGCAACTTTAGGATCAATTCCAAACAATCTCACAACTCTTGCAGATGAGATTGCTATATTAGCTAATTCCTCAGATGAAGGATATTCGTTAACTGATGTATCTCCTATAAATACTGTTTTTCCTTTTCTTACCACCATGTTTAAGCCAAACATTATTTCTCCTTTACGAGCAGGTATAACTTTTTTTATCCTTTCAAGTGATTGAGAATATCTTCTAGTATTACCTGTTACCATTGCATCTGCATCTCCACATTCAACCATGCATGACGCCCAAATAACCCTGTCATTTCTAATCATCCTATCACAATCTCTTTCAAGTAAACCTTGATCTCTATGCATTTTTTTAAAGAGAAATTTTGTGTATTTATCTCTCATTTTTTTATCGGTTGAATTAACAATTTTAATATTCAAATTTTCTCCATAACCAATTTCTTTTAACCTTTGCTTAACAATGTTTTCTTTTGCAACAATTATAGGAGTTCCTAAACCACTATTTTTAAATGCAATTGCAGCTTTTAAAGTATTTTCATCCTCTCCATCTGCAAACACAACTTTTTTCTGATTTTTCTTAATTTTAGAATTAATTCCTTGTAGTATAGTTACTGAGGGATCTAACCTTTGTTTTAATTGATCAGAGTATGTACTAAAATTTTCAATTTTTTTTCTCGCTACATCAGTTTTCATAGCAGCTTTTGCCACGGCCACTGGAATTACACTTATAAGTCTTGGATCAAATGTAGAGGGTATAATATAATCTTTTCCATATTTTGGTCGATCTCCACCCATTGCTGCCGCAACTTCATCAGGAACTCTTTCTCTAGCTAATTTTGCAATTGCATTTGCAGCAGCCATTTTCATTTCCTCATTTATTGTTTTTGCTCTTACATCAAGAGCACCTCTGAATATATATGGAAAACCAATTAAATTATTTACTTGATTGGGATAATCTGATCTACCAGTTGCTATAATAGCATCTTTTCTTACTTTATAGACATCCTCTGGTAATATTTCTGGATCTGGATTAGCACAGGCAAATATAATTGGATTTTTTGCCATTAGTTTAACCATTTCTTTTTTTAATATACCAGCTGACGACAGACCTAAAAAAACATCTGCATTTTTTAACGCATCATTCAAATTTATGTTTTTTGTTTTTTTTGCATATTTTAGTTTCCACTTATTCAATCCTTTTCTATTAGAGCTAATCACACCCTTACTATCTATCATGGTTATATTTTCTTTTTTTACGCCTAATTTAATAAACAAATCTGAGCATGCCATTGCTGATGCTCCTGCACCATTTACAACAACTTTAATATTAGAAATTTTTTTTTTTGTAATGTGAATTGAATTAATTAATGCAGCAGATGTAATGATTGCTGTTCCATGTTGATCATCATGAAATACTGGAATATCAAGTATTTCTTTTAATTCTTCCTCAATTATAAAACATTCTGGAGCAGCGATATCTTCAAGATTAATACCCCCAAAACTAACAGCAAAGTTTTTTATACTGTTAACAATTTCCTTAGGATCTTTACTGTCAATCTCCAAATCAATAGCATCTATATCTGCGAATCTTTTAAACAGAACTGCCTTACCTTCCATCACAGGTTTTGAGGCAATAGCTCCTAAATTACCTAGTCCTAAAATAGCGGATCCATTACTTATAACTGCAACTAAATTTCCTTTAGTTGTATAATCGTAAGCTAGTTCAGAATTTTTATAAATTTCCTTGACTGGTGCTGCCACTCCAGGTGAATAAGCTAAGGCTAAATCTCTTTTTGAAGTCATTGGTTTTGATGAATTTATCTCAATCTTTCCAGATTTGTTTAAATTATGAAACTCAAGTGCTTCTTTATCTGAGTAATGTTCAATTTTATTTTTTTTCATTTCTTAAATTACTTATACTAATAAGCTAAATTTAAGACTAATATGATTTATGAATCTTATTAAGTCAACAAGCACATTTAGCATATTTGTTTTATTAAGTAGAGTTCTTGGTTACGTAAGAGATTTTTTCATAGCAATATATCTTGGATCAGGTCCACTAGCGGATGCTTTCTTTGTAGCCTTTAGAATTCCAAATACATTTAGAAGATTATTTTCTGAAGGAACCTTTAATGCAGCTTTTGTTCCTTCATATTCTTCAGAATTAATTAAGGGAAAAAAAAATGCAAACTCATTTGCAAACACAATTTTTAACTTATTATTTTTAGTCTTGTTTTTTACAATCCTAATAATCGAAATTTTTATGCCATCATTTATAAAAATTATTGCCCCAGGGTTTTCAAATGACCCAGAAAAATTAAATATTGCCATAAACTTAACCAGAATTACTTTTCCGTTTTTATTTTTTATTAGTCTGGCTTCTTTTTTTTCAGCAATACTAAACTCTCATAATAAATTTGCAGCAGCAGCAGCAGCTCCGATAATTCTTAATATATTATTGATAATTTGTTTGTTGTTTTCTGATGATTATAATAACAATTTAGTCTATTATTTATCTTATACAGTTTCTATTGCTGGTCTAATTCAATTTATCTTCTTATCAATATTTGTAAAAAAATATTTCAAAATAGATATTAGCTTTAAATTTAAAATTAACGAAAAAGTTAAAATTTTTTTTAGTAAGCTTTTACCAAGTATTTTTTCGTCTGGTGTAACTCAAATAAATATATTAGTAGGAACAATTATTGCTTCCTATCAGGCAAGTGCAGTTTCTTATTTATACTATGCAGATAGAATTTATCAGATAAACTTAGCAATAGCAGGGATTGCAATAGGAACTGTAATACTTCCAAATTTAAGTCGACATATTAAAAAAAATGATCATTTTAAAACCATCGAACTTCAGAATAAAGCTCTAGAGCTCAGTTTATTTCTAAGCTTTCCAGCAACATTAGCTCTTATAGTTGGTTCAGAACAAATAACATCCTCGTTATTTGGATATGGCTCATTTGATCAACAAAGTGTATATAACTCTGCAAAAGCTTTGTTTTATTTCTCTTTTGGACTTCCTGCATTCTCGTTGATTAAAATATTTTCAACTTTTTTATTTGCAAGAAACGATACTAAAACTCCATTTAAGTATTCAGTTATTTCAGTAATCTTAAATATATTAATAAGTTTAATATTTTTTTCAAAAGTTGGTTTTATAATAATACCAATAGCCACAACAATCTCCTCATGGTTTAATGGGATTATTTTATTGATTTTTGTAATTAATAAAAACTACTTTAAATTAAGTACAAATTTTCCTGAACAAATGTTAAAAATTATTTTTTCGAATATTATAGCTATTTCTATTTTCTATTTTTTGTTAAATTTCCTATCATCTAATTTGGACTATGGAAATAGCTTGAAATTTTTATATATTATTTTGATTGTTTTATTTACTTTCATTTCATACGTTGGGGTCTCAATTATTATAAAAGCCTTTAAAATTTCAGATATTAATTTAAAGTATTGAATAATGTCCAAAATAATATTTTCAGGCGTTCAGCCTACAGGGAACCTTCATTTAGGTAACTATCTAGGAGCTATTAAAAACTTTGTTGAATTAAATGACGACAATGAAAATCAGTGTATATTCTGCGTTGTAGATTTGCATGCAATTACTGTTAAGCAGGACAAACATGAACTAAAGAATAACATTCGTGAAACAGCTGCAACTTTTATTGCAAGCGGAATTGACACAAGCAAAAGTATTATTTTTAATCAATCTGAAGTTCATGCACATGCTGAAGGATCCTGGATGTTAAGTTGTATGGCTCCAATGGGTTGGTTGAATAGAATGACACAGTTTAAAGAAAAAGCTGGAAAAGATAAGGAAAAAGCATCTGTTGGGCTTTATATTTATCCTATTTTAATGGCTAGTGATATATTACTCTATGATGCAACCCATGTTCCTGTTGGGGAAGATCAGAAGCAACATTTAGAACTAACAAGAGATATAGCTCAAAAATTTAACAAGGATTTTAATTGTGAGGATTTTTTAAAAGTTCCAGAACCATTAATTAAAAAAAAATTTTCAAGAATAATGAGTTTAAAAGATGGTTCAAAAAAAATGAGTAAATCAGACCCATCAGATCTTAGTAGAATTAATCTGACAGACTCCAAAGACGAAATTGTTAATAAAATTAAAAAAGCAAAAACAGATTCTTATCCTATTCCAAACGAAGAAATAAAATTAAAAGATAGACCTGAAGCTCAAAATCTTCTCGGAATTTATTCTAGTATTTCAAATCAAACTTTGGATAAAACCTTAAATGAATTTGGAGGCAAAAATTTTTTAGATTTAAAGGTCCAATTAGCTGAAATTTTATCAAATAAAATTTCTCCTATAACAAACGAGATAAAAAAGTTAACTAATGATAAAAAATATTTGGATAAGATTCTATTGGATGGTGCAAGTAAAGCAGAGGAGATTGCGGGACAAAAGATAAAAGAAATGAAGAAAATAATTGGTTTTTAGAAATCTTTAAATTTTAAAAAATATAATTATATAAAGATTATGTACATACAAACACAAGAGACACCAAATCCGAATTCTTTAAAATTTTTGTTAGGCAAAAAAGTATCTAATGATGGTCCCTATGAGTTTTTGAATGAAAACCAAACAGAAATTCCAATATTAAAGCATATCCTTTCTATAAATGGTGTAACAGGAATTTTTTTAAGTGAGGATTTTATTTCAGTAAATAAATCTCACGGAGAGAAATGGGAAAATATAAAACATATAGTAATATCTTATTTAAATGAGTATTTTGATCAGGGAAATGAATTCATAATAAATAAAAAAAAAGATTTTGATAACTCCAAAGATTATGGAGAAATTGAACAAAAGATAATTAAGATTTTAGAAACTAAAATTAGACCAGCTGTTGCACGAGATGGGGGTGATATAACATTCAAAGAATTTAAAGATGGAAAAGTTACAGTTGTATTAAAGGGAAGCTGTTCTGGATGCCCATCTTCAACTTTAACTTTAAAACAGGGGGTACAAAATCTACTTTGTCATTATATTCCTGAGGTTAAAGAAGTTTTAGCTGTATAAATCAATAATATCAATTATAAAGAAACTTTCAATTAATCATGAAAAAAAAAAAGATTATAAAATTAAATGACAGTGATTTAAATTTTTTTAAAACTTTGCTGGTAAGTTTTTTTTTAATATCTTTTTTCTCAATTTTGCCAAGTTCAATTAACTTTATTAAAGAAAGTTTTAAATCAAATGAGGTAGTTTTAAATTCATCAAAACAAAATTTTGATGAAATTTTAGATAAACAAAAAAAAAATAAAACTTTAAATAATTCAATTAAAGGTAAATTAAGTTGGAATATTTTTGAAGATATAGAAGTTTTTGGAAAAAATGAGGAGAATAATGACCCACAGCGTTTAAGTGCATCAACTATTGAAGAATTGTTTAAAGATAATGGATATAATCTTAATAAAGTCAAAGAAACAAAATTAGTAAATATAGGAAACCAACTTACCAGACTTCCAAAAGAACTTAAAAATATTGAAAGTTCAAAGAAAAGAAAAAACTTATTTATTCAGATAGTATTGCCTTTGATTATTGAGGAAAATCTTAAAATTAGGTTTGATAGAAAAAAACTTTTTGAAATCCTAAATAAAAATAATACAACAAAACTTGATAAAGCTTGGCTTAATCTAAAATTTAAACAGTATGGCATAAATAATAATGATTTATCAAAACTTAAAATAAGAATGGATGAAATTCCAGTTTCACTTGCAATTGCACAGGCAGCTAAGGAAACTGGCTGGGGAAGCTCAAGATTTGCGCAAGAAGGAAATGCTTTATTTGGTCAATGGACTTGGTCAGGTGATGGTATCAAACCTTTGGGTATTGAAAAAGGTGAGAAACATAAAGTTGCAAGGTTTAAAATATTAAAAGCATCAGTAAGAGCATATCAAAGAAATTTAAATACCCATACAAGTTACAAGAAATTCAGAATTGAGCGAGCAATTCAAAGGGATAATGATGAAAAACTAGATAGTTTAAAACTTGTAAACTTTTTAGAAAAATACGCAGAAACTGGAAAAGAATATACAGAAATCCTAAAAAAAATAATTAATCAAAACAATCTAAAAGATTTTGATGATGTTGAGATTTTACCAACAAGTCTAAAAATGAAAAATTTGATTTAATTAAGCGTAAACTGTGTACCAAACCATCGCCAGCTATCTTTATCTTTTAAAGAACAATTAATCCTTCCTCTTCTTGGTAAAAATTTTTCTGATAAAACAATTTCAATCTTATTGTTAGTAATTTTTAATTTAGAGTCCTTCCAATCACCACCTTCATTTGAAAAACAATTGATTAAATTTATATTTTTTTGTTCTTCAAAAAACTCAATTATTATGGAAGGTGGGTTATTAGATTCAGATAAGAGTTTATCAGCTGGTAAAAGCGTTTTATATTGAATTGGTAAAAGTTTAATTATAAATTCAAACCTTTCAAGATCTCCATACTTTTCATTTATTGGAAATCTCGGAAGTTCATATTTATCTTTATTCAAATCTATAACACCTGAATGTTGTCCAAAAGCATAATCAAATTTATTTGAAATATATTTTTTCTGAACAAGGCTATATTCCCCAAAGGGATATGAAAAAAAAATAGGGTTATAATTAAGCTTGTTTTCAAAAATTTTAATAGACTGATCAATATCTTTTTTAAAATCATCAAATTTATATTTTATTAAATATTCATGAGAGTGAGAATGATTTCCTATAGTTACAAATTCATGTTGTGAAATCCTTATAATTTCATCCCAACTCATATAACCTTTTTTGCCTACAGTCTCAGTAGATACAAATAAAATAAATGGAATTTTTTCCTTTTTAAGAATTGGCCATGCATTTAAGTAGAAAGAGGTGAATGCATCATCAATGGTTAGTAAAATTTTTTTTTTTTCACTAATTTTATTAAATTCATAGTCAAAATTTTTTGGATTTAAAAAATCTATATTATTTTTTTTAATAGTATTTAAATGTTCTTTGAAATCATTAATTTTTATATTTGTTGAGGGATATTTATTCTCTTCAAATCTGTGGTACATTAGAGCCAAAATACCTTTTTCATTATGATTATATTTTTTGTTTACAGTTTCGGCATTAGCATTTAAAAAAAAAAGAAAAAAAATGATTAATTTAATTATTGATGCTGCAAATGAAAATATTGTTTTTGCCATTGTTACTGAGAAACAATCATATACCACGAGATATATAAACAGTAGAGAAAACTTTGACAACTTCATGGAACTAATTAAGAATTTTTTAAACAAAAAAAAAATAAAAATAAGTGATTTAGATAGAATTTATGTGAATTTGGGACCAGGAAAATTTACTTCTCTCAGAATTTCCTTATCAATAGCAAAAGGAATATCTTTAACAAGTAAAGCTTATGTAATTGGTTTCAAATCTGATGATTTAGTTGATAAAAATTACAAATACTTGATAAAATTATATAAAAAAAATTTATCAATTAAAAGTTTGATAAAACCTATATATTCGAGTTAGAATAAATTATGACTGAAACTATAGAACAAATCTGCCAAAAAAAGGGTGTAAAACTTACTGATCAGAGAAAGATTATTGCTAGGGTTCTCTCTGAGTCAAAAGAGGTTTATGGAGAGTCTGATCACCCTGATGTTGATGAATTGTATAAAAGAGTTTCTAAATTAGACTCTAAAATAAGTATTGCTACTGTTTATAGAACAGTTAAGCTTTTTGAAGAGTCTGGAATACTTACTAAACATGATTTTAAGGGTGGAAAAGCAAGATATGAAACAATAGTTGAAAGTCATCATGATCACCTAATTGATATTAAATCTGGAGAGATTATCGAATTTGTGGATGAAGAAATAGAAAAATTACAAAAAAAAGTTGCAGAAAAATATGGATATAAACTTGTGGATCATAAATTAGAGTTATACGGAGTAAAAAAAAAATAAATGCTAAACTTTTCATTATTCTAATCTAAAAATGTTAGAAAAGAAAATTTTCATCAAAACTTTTGGATGTCAAATGAACGAGTATGACTCTAACAGAATATATGACTCTGTCAAAAAATTAGGGTTTACCAAAACTGATGATCAGACAAGAGCAGATTGTTACATTTTAAATACATGTCATATACGTGATAAAGCAAAAGATAAAGTGTACCATGAAATTGGAAGAGTAAAAAAACTATATAGAGATAAAAAAAAACCAATTATGGTTGTAGCGGGGTGTGTTGCTCAAGCTGAAAATGAAGAAATGGTTAAGAGAGAACCATACATAGATATTATTCTTGGACCACAATCATACCATAAAGTAAATGATGTATTAAAAAAACATATTACAAATTTAAAGCAAGAGGAAACTGAATTTGACACTATTTCAAAATTTGGATACTTTGATCAAATAAAAAATGAGGATAGTCAAATATCTGCTTTTCTTACGATTCAAGAGGGATGTGATAAGTTTTGCAATTTTTGTGTAGTACCTTTTACAAGAGGTCCAGAATACTCCAGACCATTTGATAAAATAATATCTGAAGCAGAACAGTTAATAGAAAATGGAGTAAAAGAAATTATTTTGTTAGGTCAGAATGTTAATGCATATTCATATTTAGAAAATTCTAAAGAGTATAGACTTTCTCATTTAATTAATTATTTAAATCAATATTCAGAGTTAAAAAGAATAAGATATACAACCTCACACCCAAGAGATATGACTGATGACTTAATTGATTGTTATTCATCTAGTAAAAAATTAATGCCATTTGTTCATCTACCTATCCAAAGTGGATCAAATAGGATGTTAGAATTAATGAACAGAAAACATACTGTAGAGGATTATTTGAATACTTATGAAAGATTAAAAAAAATTAATGAAGATATAGAGTTTTCAAGTGATTTTATTATTGGTTATCCAGGCGAAACTAAAAAAGATTTTGAAGAAACATATGACCTAATAAAAAAAATCAAATTTATTAATTCTTTTTCATTTATTTTTAGTCCAAGACCTGGAACAAAAGCATCAACATTACAAATGATTGAAAAAAATACTGCTAAAAAAAGACTTACTTTAATTCAGGACAAATTGTTTAATAATCAAAAAGAAATTAACAAATCAATGGAAAGTCAAATTATTGATGTGCTTGTTGAAAATAAAATGGAAAAACAAAACAAATATTTTGGAAGAAATAAGTATATTTCACCTGTAATATTCGAAGCAGATGATAGTCAAATTGGCAAGCTGGTTAAGGTAAAAATTCAAACTAGTAATCAGAACTCTTTATTTGGTTCAATACATAAAAATATGAAAGCAGCCTGAATTGAGTAATTTAGATAAAAAAAATATTATCTCTAAGTTAAAATATGTATATTCTGAAAATAACTCATTAAGTATAATATTTCAAAATAATGATTTGTTACTCGGTGTAGCAGGAGAGTTTAATAATAATCTTAAAGAACTAGAAAAAATAACTGAAACTAGCTTATATTCAAGAGGAAATTCTATACTTGTAAAGAGTGATCCTGAAAAAAATAATCTTGTTAAAAATGCTATTCAATTTTTGACAGAACAATATTTAAATAATGGAACAATTGAAAAAAAAGATATAATTTCTTCAATAAATAAATTTATGATTAACGAAAAAAATAATTCTGATAAAAAAATAGAATATATTATTAAAACACCAAAAAAATCTGTAATTCCTCGATCTGAAAAACAGAAAGATTATGTAAGGGCTTTAAAAGAGTCAGATATAATTATTTCAGCAGGTCCAGCTGGAACTGGAAAAACTTTTTTAGCTGTTGCTGTAGCATTAACAATGTTGTTAGACAAAAAAATCGAAAGAATAATTTTATCAAGACCTGCCGTTGAAGCAGGTGAAAGACTTGGTTTTTTGCCAGGCGATATGAGAGAAAAAGTAGATCCTTATCTGAGACCATTGTATGATTCTTTGTATGATTTATTAGATTTTGAAAAAATACAAAAAAAAATTGAAGTAGGTGATATAGAAATAGCTCCTTTAGCTTTCATGCGGGGCAGAACATTAAAAAACTCATTTGCGATACTTGATGAGGCACAAAATGCAACAGATACCCAAATTAAAATGTTTTTAACCAGAATAGGAGAAAACTCCAAGATAGTAATCAATGGAGATCCATCTCAAATTGATTTACCTAATAAATCTCTTTCCGGCCTAAGTAGATCAAAAAAATTATTAGGACATTTAAAAGAGATTTCAGTTGTAGATTTTGATCACAAAGATGTGGTCAGGCATCCACTTGTTTCAAAAATTGTTAAGGCGTATTCTGATCAAAGTATAAAAGAATGATAAAGGCCAATGTAATTTCTGGTCACCTAAGCTGGAAAAAAATCATAAAAAAACCCAGTGATTACATCAAGAAAAGACTGAAAGTATTATCGAATACACCATATTTTAAAAAAAAAAACCACGAATTCTCTATATTATTAACTAATAATAAAGAGATGAAAAAATTGAACAATAAATTTAGAAAAAAAAATAAAACAACCGATGTTTTGTCTTTTCCTATTAAAGTTAAAAATAAGAATAAACTATACGTAGGTGACATAGCAATTAGTTATGAAATTATTAAAAATAGATCAAAAGATACAAACTTTTTTTTTGAGTTTGATAAAATGTGGATTCATGGATATTTGCATTTGATTGGGTATGATCATGAAAAAATTAAAGATTACAAAAAAATGCTAAAAAAAGAAAAATTAATATTGAAATACTTTCATTGAGTAAATTGACATTATTATATAAAAATAAAATTTTATTATACTCATTCATTTTTTCACTAGGCTTATTATCTTCTTTTGGACTCCCACCCTACAATTTTTTTTATATAAATTTTTTTTCTTATCCAGCTTTTTTATGGGCTCTGCTATTTTACTCTAAAGATAAAGTTTCCTCATTTAATATAGGATGGATATTTGGGTTCGGTTATTTTATATCCAATTTATATTGGATAACCAATTCACTTACATTCGAAGATATTTTTAAACCGCTAATACCATTTGCTTTAGTTTTACTACCGTTATTTTTAGGATTATTTTATGGCCTTTCAACTTTAATATTTTGTTTAACAAATCCAAAAAAAAATTTTTTATCAATTTTAATATTAACTACTTCTTTATCAATATTTGAATACATTAGAAGCTTCATATTTGGAGGCTTCCCATGGAATTTAATCGCTTTTAGTTTTGTAAATTATTTAGAATTTGTTCAACTACTTTCAATAATCGGAACTTATGCGTTTAATTCAATAATAATTTTATTATTTTTAATACCAACTATTTTATTTTTCAATTACACAAAAAAAATAAAAATAAGTATATCAATCTTTTCAGTATTACTTATTTTAACAAATTATTTTTGGGGTCATTTAAATTTAAAAAAGTATGAAAGAATTGAAAAGAAAGATTTAGGATTTACTATAAAGATAATTTCACCAAAAATTAACATTAATAGGTATTTTCAGAATGAAAATCCAAATGAATTAATTTTAGAATTAATTGATATTTCTGAACCAAATTCATCCAATGAGACATTATTTATTTTTCCTGAAGGTATCCTCTCAACTATTTATTTTGAGGATTTAAAGAAATTTAAAAACCTGTTTTTTAATAATTTTTCAGCTAAACATAAAATTATTTTAGGTATGAATATTTATGAAAATAAAAAAATTTATAATTCTCTTGTATTACTTGATAATGAGCTTAATATTTTAGGAGAGTATCACAAAAATAAATTAGTACCCTTTGGGGAGTTTTTACCATTTGAAAAAACATTAAGTCAAATGGGATTTAAAAAAATTACTCAAGGTTATCACTCTTATTCTGCAGATAATAAAAGAGATCTAATAAGATTGAACGGTTTTAATTTTATTCCGCTTATTTGCTATGAGATTATCTATTCTGGTAATTTAAATAAAAGTAAGGATGATTATGATTTTATTATAAATATCTCTGAAGATGGATGGTTTGGAAATTCTATTGGTCCCTATCAACACTATTCTCACTCAATTTTTAGATCCATAGAGGAAGGTAAGCCTGTAATTCGTTCTTCAAACAATGGTGTATCTGCATTTATTAACCCAACTGGACAGGTATTTAAGAAGATTTTAACAACCGACAAGGGATTTATTATGTTCAACTCTTTTAAAAAGACTAATAAGACTATTTTTAGTTCTTACGGTAATAAGATCTTCTTTTATTTTCTATTTATTTATATTAGTTTAATTTTTTTTTTTAAAAAACGGGGGAATTAATGAAAAAGAATTTTTTATTTACTAGTGAGTCAGTGTCTGAAGGACACCCAGATAAAGTCTGTGATAGAATTTCAGATATGGTTGTGGATAGTTTTTTATCTTCAGAGCCAGAAGCAAGAGTTGCTTGTGAAACATTAACAACAACAAATAAAGTCGTATTAGCCGGAGAAGTAAGAGGTCCAGAGCTTAAACAAGATGAATTAATTTCAAAAGTTAGAGATTGTATTAAAGACATTGGCTATGATCAAGATGGTTTTTCTTGGAGAGAACAAACTAAAATTGAAACACATTTACATTCTCAATCAGCTGATATTGCTATGGGAGTAGACTCTGCTGGAAATAAAGATGAAGGTGCTGGAGATCAAGGAATTATGTTTGGCTATGCATGCAATGAAACAGATGTATTGATGCCAGCTCCGATTCATTATTCTCATAAAATTCTAAGATTGATGGCTGAGGATAGAAAATCAGGAAAGTTAAATGGTATAGAACCTGACTCAAAAAGCCAGATTACTATCGAATATAAAGATGGTATTCCTGCAGCAGTAACATCAGTTGTTATTTCTACACAACATTCAAAGGATGTTAACTTGGCACAAGTTAAAGAACTTTGTATGCCTTATATAGAAAGATCAATACCTAAAAATTTATTAGGAAACCTTGATGAAAAGGAAATTTATATTAATCCTACCGGAAACTTTGTTATTGGCGGTCCAGATGGTGACAGCGGCTTAACAGGTAGAAAAATTATCGTAGATACATACGGTGGTGCTGCTCCACATGGAGGAGGAGCATTTTCAGGAAAAGATCCAACAAAAGTTGATAGATCTGCAGCTTATGCATCAAGATATTTAGCTAAAAATGTTGTTGCATCTAAAATTGCTGATAAATGTTTAATTCAATTAGCTTATGCTATTGGAGTATCTAAACCATTATCAATTTATGTGGATTTATTTGATAATGATGAAGAAAAGAATTTACATGTAGAAAAACTTATAAAAGAAAACTTTGATTTAAGTCCAAGAGGAATTAGACAAATGCTAGGATTAAATAAACCAATATATGAAAAAACAGCTGCTTATGGACACTTTGGGAGAATACCAGAGGACGATGGGTCTTTTTCTTGGGAAAAAACTGATAAATCTGTGGTTTTTAATAAGTAAATATTGTTGAAAAGCTAACAAAAATAACTATATTTCAAGCACATTGTTGAAATTTCAAAATGGGCTGAGGCCCATTTTTTTTTGGATAAAAAAAATGTTAAATAAAAGAGCTGATAAATTAGAGTTATTAAGAATAGCAGAAGCAGTGGCTTTAGAGAAATCAATTGATAAAGAATTAATCATTGTATCAATGGAAACCGGTATCGCGAAAGCAGCTAAGTCAAAATTTGGCTCTGATAATGAGATCAAAGTAGAAATAAACAGAGACAATGGAGAAATAGGAATTTTTAGAAAACTTACAATTGTTGAGAAACCTGAAAACTCAAATACTGAGATCACACTTGATGAGGCGATAAAGCTTAATAATTTTAACGAAGATAAAAAAATTGGTGATGAAGTTTTGCAACCATTGCCCTCATTTGACTTTGGAAGAATAGCAGCTCAAACAGCAAAACAAGTAATTAGTTTTAATGTGAAAGAAGCAGAGAGAGAACGACAATTCAATGATTTTATCGATAAAAAAGATACAATTTTAAGTGGAATAGTGAAACGACTTGAGTTTGGAAATGTGATAGTTGATCTTGGAAGAACAGAAGCAATAATACAAAAAAATGAAATGATACCTCGAGAAAATATCAAAGCTGGTGATAGGGTAAAAGCATATTGTTTAGATGTAAGAAGAGAGCCTAGAGGTCAACAAATATTTTTATCAAGGGCGCATCCAAAATTTATGGATAAATTGTTTGTTCAAGAAGTTCCAGAAATATATGATGGTCTAATTGAAATTAAATCTTCGTCAAGAGATCCTGGTAGCAGAGCAAAAATATGTGTTAAAGCTATAGATACATCACTCGATCCAGTTGGAGCATGCGTTGGAATGAGGGGAAGTAGAGTTCAAGCAGTTGTAAATGAGCTTCAAGGAGAAAAAATTGATATAGTAAATTGGTCTGAAGACCCTGCAATAGTAGTAGCTAATGCACTTTCACCTGCCGAAGTACAAAAAGTAAATGTAGATAACGAAGGAAAAAAACTTGATGTCATATTAACAGAGGAGAATTTAAGCAAAGCGATTGGACGAAGAGGTCAAAACGTTAGACTTGCAACAAAATTATTAAATTATGAAATTAATATAATGACGGAGCAAGAAGATTCAGAAAGAAGGCAATTGGAATTTAAAGAAAAAACAGATAATATCGTTAAAAATCTAGAACTTGACGAGACTCTTGGACAATTATTAGTAGCTGAGGGTTTTTCATCAATTGACGACATAAAAGATTGTCAACCTGATGCTTTAACTAAAATTGAAGGTATTGAGGAAGATACAGCAAAAGAGTTAATAGAAAGAGCAAAAGAGTTTCATGAAAAAGACCAAGAGGAAATATCAAATAGAATAAAAGATCTTGGACTAGATAATGATTTGATTAACCATGAAGGACTAACACCAGGAATGCTAGTAACCTTGGGAGAACAAAAAGTTCTAAACTTAAGTGACTTTGCTGATCTAGCTTCAGATGAGCTTACAGGCACTTATGATGTTATAAAAGGTGAAAGAGTAAAAATTAAAGGATATTTGGAAGATTTTGCATTATCAAAAAATGAAGCCGATAATTTAATTATGTCGGCTAGAGAAAAAGTCTACAAAGATTGAGAGATGGAAAATGGAGAAAAAAAAATTAAAGTTATCAATATCAGGTACATCAAAAAAAACTTTTAGTAGTATAGAACAAGCTAAATCCAAATCAAAAAATACAGTAGTAATTGAGAAAAAAAATTCAAAGTTTCAAGGCAAGTCTTTGTCTTCGAGACCTGCTCAAAATAATAATAATTTCCTTATAAATAAAAGTATTCCCTCAAAATCTTATAATAATAGACCAGCAACTCCGCCTGTATCCGATTTTGAAAAACGAAAGTTAGCCGAACAAAGAGCAACGAGAAGGTTAAAAGGAGAATCAATCGCGAAAGATAATAAAAGTAACAAAATTGGTGGGAAGAGAAGAGAACTAAAGTTGACTATTTCTAGAGCTTTGAGTGACGATCATGCAGAAACTAAAGGTAGGAGTCTTGCTTCATTGAAAAGAGCAAAACAAAAAGAAAATAGAAATTTAAATCAAACAGAAAATAGAGAAAATTTTAAACAAGTTAAAAGAGAGGTTAATATTCCAGAAGTAATAACTATAAGAGAGCTTGCAAATAGAATGGCTGAGCAATCAAGCAGTATTATAAAGCACTTACTGGGTATGGGTGTAACGGTAACTATTAATCATACTATTGATGCTGATACAGCAGAATATTTAGCAAAAGAATTTGGGCATAACCCTATCCGTGAAAAAAAAGCAGAGGAAATAATAAATAAAATTAAAGAGGTAACATCTGAAAACTTAAAAAATAGACCTCCAATTGTTACTGTAATGGGGCACGTTGATCACGGAAAAACGTCTGTTTTGGATGTTTTAAGAGAAGCTAATGTAGTTTCAGGTGAATTTGGAGGAATAACTCAGCATATTGGAGCTTATCAGATAAATCATAAAAATGATAAAATCACATTTATTGATACACCTGGTCATGCTGCTTTTACTGAGATGAGAGCCAGAGGATCAAAACTTACAGATATAGTTGTGTTAGTGGTCGCAGCAGATGATGGCGTTAAACCTCAAACAGTAGAGTCAATCAAACATGCAAAAGCAGCAAATGTCCCGATAGTTGTAGCTATTAATAAATGCGATTTACCAGAGGCAGACCCTCAAAAAATTAAAAATCAACTTCTAGAATACGAATTGATATCAGAAGATTTGTCTGGGGATACTTTAATGGTTGAAATATCAACAAAAACTAAAAAAAATTTAGATAAGTTAATTGAGTCAATCCTTTTACAAGCTGAATTATTGGATTTAAAAACTGATTTTGAAACTAATGCTAAAGGTATAGTATTAGAGTCGAAGATAGATATTGGAAGAGGACCTATTGCAAATATTATTGTTACAACTGGTACATTAAAAAAAGGAGATTATTTTGTAAGTGGTTTAAAGTGGGGAAAAATTAGAGCAATAATTAATGACCATGGTAAAAATATTGAAATAGCTGAACCAGCTACTCCTATTGAGATAATTGGTATAAATGGTGCATCTAAGTCAGGTGATGATTTTATAGTTTTATCGAGTGAGAAAGAAGCTAAATCTTTGTGTGAGGCAAGAGTTCATGAGTCAAAAGATGATAAAATTCCACTTAATTTCGTTACTCAAGACTCTGCTTTTCAAAACCAGGTTTCGCAGGACTTAAATATTATAATTAAATCTGATGTACACGGATCATCCGAGGCAATTAAAAATGCAATTGATCAAATCAAGCATGATGAAGTAAAACCAAAAATACTTCTTTCAGATATAGGAATGGTAACAGAGACGGACATAACGTTAGCAAAAGCTTCAAATGCAGTAATAATTGCATTCAATGTGAAGCCAAGTAAAGAAGCAAAAAAACGAGCCGAACTAGAAAAAATTTCAATTTCGTCTTTTAATATTATTTATGAAGTTTTAGATTTTATTAAAAGAAAAATGGGTGGATTGTTATCTCCAGAGGTAGAAGAAAAGGTAATTGGTAGTGCTGAAATACTTGAAATATTTAAAGTTTCAAAAGTGGGTAAAGTTGCAGGATCCAAGGTTGTTGAGGGGGAAATTACTCAAGATTCAAGTGCAAGAGTTATCAGAGATGGTGCAATTATATTTAATGGAAAAATAGGTTCTATTTTTAGAGAAAAAAATCAAACTAAACAGGTTTCAGCTGGTTTGGAATGTGGAATAACATTAAAAGATTTCGCTGATTTTCAAAAAAAAGATATTATAGAAGTATACAATGCAACAATTACAGAGAGAAGTATTTAAATGAAGAATATCGGTAAACCTATCACGCAAAGACAATTAAGAGTTGGAGAGATGGTGAAGCAAGCTTTAGGTATATTATTTATTAGAGATGAGGCAAAAATACCAAATTTATCAACTAAAGAGATTACAGTTACTGAGGTAAGAATGTCTCCAGATCTAAAAACAGCAAAAATATTTGTAATGCCTTTAGGAGGAAAAAATACAGAAGAAATTATAGAAAAATTAAAAATATCATCATTTATGATTAGAAAAGTTTTGTCAAAAAAAATTATCATGAAATTTTTGCCCAAACTTTTCTTTGTAAAAGATGACTCTTTTGATTACGCAGAAAAAATAGAAAATTTAATTAAACAAACAAATAAATAAGGAAAAATATGAAAGAAAAAATAAAAGAACTTCAAGTCCATGAAAAAGATACTGGATCCTCGGAAGTTCAAATTGCTCAATTAACAGGAAAAATTGAGAATCTATCTAAACATATAAAGCAATTTAAAAAAGACAAACATTCTTCAGTTGGTCTTCTAAGAGCAGTTAACAGAAGGAAAAAATTATTAGACTATTTAAAAAAAAATAATGTTGAGTCTTATAAACAAGTATTAACAAAACTAAATTTAAGGAAATAAATGTTCAAAGTAGTAAAAAAAGAAATAGAAGTAAGTGGAAAAAAAATTAGTCTAGAGACAGGAAAGATAGCAAGGCAAGCAGATGGAGCAATCATAGCTCAATGTGGCGAAACAGTAGTTTTAGCGACAGTCGTTGGAGCAAAAAAAGTAAACCCTGATATGGATTACTTCCCATTATCTGTAAATTATCAAGAAAAATATTATGCAGCTGGTAAGATACCAGGTGGTTATTTCAAAAGAGAGGCAAGACCAACTGAAAGTGAAACACTAATCTCAAGATTAATAGATAGACCAATCAGACCTTTATTTCCTGATGAATTTAAAAATGAAGTACAATTATTACCAACTGTAATATCTTATGATAAGGAGAATGAACCTGATATCTTGTCTATCATAGCATCATCAGCAGCTTTAGCTATATCTGGAATGCCTTTCATGGGACCTGTAGGTGCCTCTAGAGTTGGCTTTATTAAAGGAAAGTATGTACTTAACCCATCAAAAAAGGAATTAGAGGAGTCAAAATTAGATTTAGTAGTAGCGGGAACTAAAGATGCTGTTTTAATGGTTGAGTCGGAAGCAAATGGTTTAACTGAGGAAGAAATGTTAAATGCTGTAAAATTTGGGCATGAAGGTTTTGTCCCTGTAATAGAAATGATTGAAGATCTTGCAAAAGAATGCAGAAAACCGGAATGGATAGTCGAAAAAAAAGATCTTTCTGAGATAAAAAAGAAATTAGAGGAAGAATTTACTGAAGATCTCAAAAAAGCATTCTCTACTAGAGATAAACAGGATAGATCAAATCAAATTTCTGAAATAACGGAAAAAGCTAAAAAGCTTTATGAGGAAAATGAGAACTATAACGATCTAGATGTAAATTCTCAACTTAAGAACTTAGAGAAATCGATTGTAAGAACAGATATTCTAAAAAATAAAAATCGTATTGATGGACGAGGTCTTGCAGATGTAAGACCAATCATGTGTGAAGTGGGAATATTACCTAGAGTTCATGGCTCTGCCTTATTTACTCGGGGAGAAACTCAAGCAATCGTCACAACTACATTAGGTACATCAGATGATGAACAAAGAATTGAGAGTTTAGATGGTCTTCAAAAAGAGAGATTTATGTTGCACTATAATTTTCCACCATTTTCAGTAGGTGAAACTGGTAGAATTGGAACAGGCAGAAGAGAGATTGGTCATGGTAAGTTAGCATGGAGAGCAATTAATTCATCACTTCCGCCAAAAGAAAGTTTCCCATATACGTTTAGAATTGTGTCAGAAATAACTGAATCTAATGGCTCATCTTCAATGGCAACTGTTTGTGGAACTTCACTTGCTCTTATGGATGCAGGAGTTCCTATCAAAGAACCTGTGGCTGGAATTGCAATGGGTTTAATTAAAGAAGGTGATGATTTTACGGTCTTATCAGATATTCTTGGCGATGAAGACCATTTAGGAGACATGGATTTTAAAGTTGCTGGAACTAAAGATGGCATCACATCTTTACAGATGGATATTAAGATAACTGGAATTACATTTGAGATTATGGAGCAGGCTTTAAATCAAGCAAAAGACGGGAGAATTCATATCTTAGGTGAAATGAATAAAGCTCTTTCTAAATCAAGAGATAATGTTGGTAAACACACACCAAAAATGGAAAAAATCACAGTTGATAAAAAAGATATCGCAGCAGTAATTGGTAAGGGTGGTGCAACAATAAGAGAAATAGTTGAAAAATCTGGAGCAAAAGTTGACGTTAACGATGAGGGTGAAGTTACAGTAGCAGCACCAGATGAAGAGTCTAGAAATGTGGCGATGCAAATGATTAAAGATATTACCGCTAAAGCTGAATTAAATAAGATTTATAACGGTAAAGTTATGAAAATTATGGAATTTGGTGCTTTTGTAAATTTCTTAGGAAAACAAGACGGATTAGTTCACATTTCAGAGCTTGCAGATAAAAGAGTTGCTAAAGTCACTGATGTTGTAAAAGAGGGTGATGAAGTAAAAGTTAAGGTTATTGGATTTGATCGAGGAAAAGTAAAACTATCTATTAAGCAAGCGGTTATATAGTTTTTAACTTTCTGGTACGAATAATAAGCAAAGACCATTGCTACAATATCTTTTGCCACCATCCGGTCCATCATTAAATACATGCCCATGATGAGCGCCGCAATTTGCACAACTATATTCTGTTCTTTTCATGCCGAATGAATAATCAACCTTTGTTACAAATACTCCTGGTATTGCCTCAGTGAATGAGGGCCAACCAGTCCCACTGTCAAATTTTGCAGTGGAGTCAAACAATTTCACACCACAGTTAGCACAATGATATGATCCCTTTCTTTTCTCATAATTTAATTCACTCGTACCTGCACGTTCAGTTCCCTCTTCAAACATTATTATTTTCTGCTCTTCAGTGAGGTCAGGGTTGATTATATTGTATTCACTTTCATCTTTCTTCAATTTTTTTTTAAATCCAACTAAGTTGTTAGCTAAAGAGTTTAAAGGATAAATCAGTAATCCCAATAAAGATGTAGCTACAATTTTTAAAAAATTTCTTCTCACAATTAATTGATTCTATTTGACATTTTTTTTTCCTAATTTATTTATCAAGAATAAAGCTATCGCAGTCAATAGGGCAAAAACTTCTAATGCATGACCAGAACCTTCAAGGATCAGTTGTACAATAAAAAAAATTATACAAACAACAAACCAAACTAATATAAGCATATAAATCAATTTAGGATATATTTTTAGGATCTGGCATTCCCACTTTGTTATAGCCAGCGTCTACATAGTGAATTTCACCAGTTACTCCACCTGCCATATCACTTAAAAGATATAATGCAGAGTTCCCAACATCTAAATTGTCTACGTTTCTCTTTAAAAACGAATGGTCTGCATTCCATTTATATAAAAATTTAGCATCTCCAATTGCTGATGCTGCTAAAGTTTTTATCGGACCTGCGCTTATTGCATTAACTCTTATTCCTTTAGCTCCTAGATCACGTGCTAAATATTTTACACTAGACTCTAATGCTGCTTTGCATACACCCATAACATTATAATTTGGAATAGCTTTATTAGCTTCATAACTTAGAGTGATCATGCTACCACCCTCTTTCATAACTTTTGATGCTTCTCTTGCAACTTCTGTAAATGAAAAACACGAAATGAGCATGCTTCTTTGAAAATTTTCTCTAGTAGTATTTAAATATTCTCCGGACAATTCAGATTTATCTGAAAATGCGATTGCATGAACAACAAAGTCTATTTCACCCCATTGGGATTTAATATCTTCAAATAGTTTGACTACTTCCTCTTTTCTTTCGACATCACAACTAAATGTAACATTTGAATTGAGTTTTTCTGCTAAGGGTACCACTCTTTTTTTGAGAGCATCACCCAAATAAGTAAAAGCTAATTCTGCACCTGCCTCGGCAAGTTTTTGCGAAATACCCCACGCTATGGATCTTTCGTTGGCAACACCCATTATCAGTCCTTTTTTTCCCTTCATTAAAGACATCAATTAAACTTTCTCAAAAATTAATGTTGCATTTGTTCCACCAAAACCAAAACTATTAGACATAACTGTATTTAAAGTTGCCCCTGTTTCTGTTTTAGCAACGATTGGAAATTTTTTAGCCTCTTCATCCATTTCACTGATGTTGGCTGATCCAGCAATAAAATTGTTTTTCATCATAATTAAACAATATATAGCTTCGTGAACTGAAGCAGCTCCTAATGGATGACCTGACAAAGATTTAGTTGAACTTATTTTTGGAATTTCATTTCCAAAAGTATCTTTTACTGCATTCAATTCTGTAATATCTCCAACAGGTGTGGATGTTCCATGAGTATTTATATAATCTATTTTATTTTTTGAAGTGGACATTGCCATTTTCATACATCTAACCGCCCCTTCGCCAGATGGGGCTACCATATCGTATCCATCTGAAGTTGCTCCATAACCAGTTAATTCTGCGTATATTTTAGCTCCCCTCACTTTTGCATGTTCGTACTCCTCAAGGACTAGAACCCCTGCACCTCCTGCAATTACAAAACCATCTCTTGTTTTATCATATGCCCTTGAAGCTTTTTCAGGGGTATCATTATATTTTGATGAAAGTGCAGTCATTGCATCAAACATTGCAGTCATTGCCCAATGAATTTCCTCACTTCCACCAGCAAAAACAATATCTTGTTTTCCCATTTGAATTAATTCCATAGAATTTCCAATGCAGTGACCACTAGTTGCACAAGCTGAACTCATTGTATAATTCGTACCTTTAATTTTAAAAGGCACAGCAAGTGTAGCTGAAGCTGTACTCGCCATTGTTCTTGGAACTATAAATGGTCCCATTAATTTTGGAGTTTTAGCTCTAGTTTTATCTGCTGCTAAAATAACATTTTCTATTGAGGGTCCTCCAGAACCCATTACAATCCCTGTTTTGAAATTACTTACTTCACTATCTTCTAATCCAGAGTCTTCAATTGCCTCTTTCATTGCAATGTAATTATAAGCGGATCCTGAACCCATAAATCTAATTGTTTTTCTATCTATATGATCTTCAAGTTTTATATTTGGCTTTCCATGAATATGACTTTTTAAATTATGTTCTTTATATTCCTCAGAAAAAGAAATTCCTGATTTAGAATTTAGTAAAGATTGATGAACTTCTTCCTGATTATTACCTAAACAAGAAACAACTCCTAAACCAGTAATTACTACTCTTCTCATTTTTTAAACAATCCTACTTTAAGACCATCAGCCGAGTAAATTTTTTTGTCATCCGCTAAAAGAATTCCATTTGCTAAGCCAACAGTTGTTTCACCTTTAATTAATATTCTTTTAATATCAATTATATATGTTGCCATTTTGACATTCTTTAAAACTTCTCCAGTAAATTTTACTGTGCTTACTCCTAAAGCTCTTCCCCGACCTGGGTTTCCGAGCCAACCTAAGTAAAAACCAACCAACTGCCACATTGCATCTAGACCTAAACATCCTGGCATAACTGGATCCTCTTTAAAATGACAATCAAAAAACCATAAATCATCTTTAATATCAAGTTCAGCTTTCATCAATCCTTTGCTAAAAGCTCCTTTACTTTCATCAATTTCAGTAATTCTATCAAACATTAGCATCGGTGGGGATGGTAATTTTGCATTACCCGGGCCAAAAAGATTGCCATTTGCACAACTTATTAATTCATCATAATTAAAGTAACTCTTTTTCATAAAATTGTAATCTTATTACTTGATTTACTGACATTATAATATAGATATTCTTTAGAATAATTATAATTAATAATGGCTTACGCTAAGCAATATATAGATAAATTAAGAAAATCAGGACTTAGACCCACAAAACAAAGAATAAAAATCTGTGAAGTCTTATTTGATGCCGAACAGACCTTTCATTTTACAATAAAAGAATTAGTAAAAATCATTGAAAATCAAGCAAATATTAAGGTTTCACTGGCAACAGTTTACAATACTGTTCATGCATTTATTAAGAAGGGCTACTTAAAAGAGATTCCACTAAATGCCTCACAAAGTTATTATGATACAAATGTAACTCATCACCACCATTTCTTTGACGAAGAAGAAAATAGATTAATTGACATTCATCAAGATGATGTTGATGAAATTAATATAAAAAAAACAATCTCAGGAAAAAAAATAAAATCAGTAGAAGTTGTCGCTAAAATTGTGAGTGATAATCAATCTCAAAAATAATTAAATAATATCAATAGTTTATATAATACATTATATTTATTCTAAACTGTTGACATATTACAATTCCTCTATATATAAGCTACTTTAGAATCGTTTTTAATAGTAGGAGTAATCATGTCATTAAAAGGTAGTAAAACAGAGGAAAATTTAAAAGAAGCATTTGCTGGAGAAAGCCAAGCAAATAGAAGATATCTTTATTTTGCTCAAAAAGCGGATGTTGAAGGCTTTAACGACGTAGCAGCAGTATTTAGATCAACTGCAGAAGGTGAAACTGGACATGCTCATGGCCACCTAGAATATTTAGAAGAAGTAGGTGATCCAGCAACTGGTAAGCCAATCGGTGAAACAAAAGCAAATCTAGAGTCTGCAATTCAAGGTGAAACACATGAATATACAGATATGTACCCTGGAATGGCTAAAACAGCTAGAGATGAAGGTTTTGATGAAATAGCTGACTGGTTTGAGACTTTAGCAAAAGCTGAAAAATCTCATGCTGGAAAGTTTCAAAAAACTTTAGAAAGCATTTCTTAAACAAAATTTGTGGGCGAACCCCTCTCGTCCACAAACACTATAATATAATCATATGAACAAAGAAGGTAGTACACAAGCACCTACAAGACATCCATTAAAATTTAGAGATCCAGATTTTATAAACCCTGTGAAAATTGATCAGGAGAT
This sequence comes from uncultured Pelagibacteraceae bacterium, assembly GCA_902599955.1. Classification (GTDB taxonomy): domain Bacteria; phylum Pseudomonadota; class Alphaproteobacteria; order Pelagibacterales; family Pelagibacteraceae; genus Pelagibacter. The sequence continues at coordinate 6,161 of CACKHK010000010.1, read as the reverse complement.
GAGAAGGGTCTTTGATATATGTCATGGATGTAGAAGATGTTTTAATTTATGTGATAGCTTTCCAAAGTTGTTTGATTTTATAGACGAAACAGAAGGTGGCGAAGTATCAGATCTTTCAAGTGATAAGTTTAAACCAGTTGTTGATGCTTGTACTCTATGTGATATGTGTTTTATGACTAAATGTCCTTATGTACCACCTCATGAATTTGATTTAGATTTCCCTCATTTAATGTTGAGATATAGGACTGCTCAAAGAAAAAATGGTGATATATCAAAAACTGCAAATCAATTAACTAAAATAGATAGAAATTCAAAAATAGGAATAATTTTTAACTTTTTAATAAATTGGATTACTGATGTAAAAAATAAATTTGCTAGAAAAGTTTTAGAATTTTTTACTGGTATAGATAAAAGAGTGATTTTACCAAGGTACAACAAAGAAACATTCTCAAAGTATTTTGAGAAATTCAAAAAAAATATTTTAAAAAAAAATAACGAGAGAAAAGTAGTTATTTATTCAACATGTTTTGTTAATTTCAATAAGAAAAAAACTGGAGAGGCTGCTTTAAAAGTCTTACACCATAATAATGTAGAGGTAGAACATTCTTATGCGGGTTGTTGTGGAATGCCTTATCTAGAGCAAGCCGATTTAGATCAAGTTACAAAACAAGCGCAACTAGTTTCAAGAGAATTAAATAAATATATTGAAAAGGGCTTCAAAGTCGTGACTTTAACAGCTAGTTGTGGATTAATGTTGAAGTTTGAATGGCCTTTGTTAATGCCAAATGATGGAATAATCAAAAAACTTGCTCAAAATACTCTTGATATTGACGAATATGTTATGGATATTGCTAACAAAGAGGGTTTGGTTGATGGCCTAAAAGAAATTGACGGTGGAGTAACTGTTCATAATGCTTGTCATGCAAGAGCTCAAAATATGGGTAACAAAGCAAGAGACATGCTTAAACTAATTCCTAACATTAAACTGGATGTTGTTGAAAGATGTGCTGGGCATGGCGGAACCTTTGGAATAATGAAAGGAACTCATGACATTGCAAACAAGGTGGGCAAAACTACCGCAAGCACTGTTAAACGAAAAAATAATAAATATATGGCGTCTGACTGTCCATTGGCTGGAAAACATATTAAGCAGCTAGCTGAAGATACAAATATTGTAAGTGATGAAGCTGTGCATCCAATTGAAATAGTCTCAAAAAGTTATGGATTATAGAATGTCAAAAGAACAAAAAATAATTACGAAACAAGATCTTATGCCTTTAGATGCTTATACAAAAGTTAGAAGGCAAATGAGAAAAGAGTTAGTTGAATTTAAAAAGAATAGAAGGATTCTTCTAGGACCTTACGCAACATTTTATTTTGAGTGTTATGAAACAATGATAGCCCAAGTTCAGGAAATGCTTTATATTGAAAAGGGTGGTGATGAGCAAATTGCTGATGAGTTAGCTGCATATAATCCTCTCATTCCTAATGGTAAAGAATTAGTTGCAACTTTAATGTTTGAGATCGACAATCCAGTGATAAGAGCAGAGTTTCTTGGAAAATTAGGTGGAGTAGAAAAAAATATTTTTATTAAAATTGATGATGAAAAAATATATGCTGTCCCTGAGATGGATGTAGATCGAACTTCAGATGATGGAAAGGCTTCATCTGTACAATTTATACATTTCAATTTTTCGGATGATCAGGTTAACATGTTTAAAGATCTGAATAATATTATTGAAGTTGGTATTGATCATAAGGAATATTCACATACAACTAAATTTTCAGAAGACAATATTAAAGCTCTTTCAGCAGACTTTAATTAACTATACCCCAAATATTACTATCTTTTATAATCCAACCCGAATAGTCACCAGTTTTAATGTTACACCATTTTTCCTGACATTTTATGACTTTTAGTAGACGTCCTTGACCTAATTTGGCGAGTGGCTTTGAGTATTTTGTTGAGTTTTTAAAAAGAATCTTTTCATTTGTAGTGATTAATGAGCGGGAAGGTCTTAGTTGAGAAATATGGATCCAACCACTATTTTTTTTAAAATCAATTATTCGTCTAAAATTTTCTTTTTTATCAATTACCTTTACAGGTAAATCAATTTTTCTATAAATATATTTAACAGGATGATCCAGGCTTGGACCATATCTTACATTTACTTTTTTATTTTTTAACATGAGAAAATAATTATTTTCTTGAGCTGTCGATGAAATTGGTAAAAGAAAAAGAAATGAAAGTACTAAATATTTGCGCATATACATCCCTTTCTTTTTTTAAATAACACTTTTCTAAATTTAAGATTTAATAAATCTATAATTAAAATATGTGAACTTAAATTTTTCCCAACAATTAAAATTGATTTCAAAACTTCATTAGCTTGTAGGCTACCGGTAATAACTGCTGTTGGTCCTAATATACCGTCAGTTTCACAATCTAAAACTCCCTCTGGTGGTTCCCCTTGATAAAAACATTTCAAACATGGACTTTTTTCTAAACTAAAATCAAATGCAAAAATATGTCCTTCAAACTTACTTATTGCTCCAATAATAAGTTTTTTTTTATATTTTATTGAGAATTCATTTAAAAGAAATTTTGCTTTAAAATTATCCGTACCATCAACAATAATATCATATCGTTTAAGGATTTTCCCTAAATTTTTATCTTCTGCTTTAACTCTATAAGTTTTTACTCTTACCTTTTTATTTATTTTATTAATTTTTTTTTTTAAAATATTAACTTTATATTTTCCAACATCATCAGAAGTGAACATAACTTGTCGATGTAAATTTGATATACCCACCTTATCATGATCCATCATACCTATTGCACCAATACCTGCTCTACAAAGTAAATCAATCACAGGTGTTCCTAAGCCGCCACATCCAACAACTAGAATTTTAGCATTTTGGATTTTCTTTTGGCCTAAAATACCAACTTTTTTTAAAATAATTTGTCTTGAATATCGCTCTAAGTCTTTGTTACTAAACATTTACTATTTACCAGTCGATCCAAATCCTCCGGACCCTCTAATCGTATCTGGTAATTCATTTGTTTCTTCGCTTTCTACTTTTAAAATAGGCATTAAAACCATTTGAGCAACTCTATCTTCGTCATTTACAATGAATTCATCTTTACCATGGTTAAATAAAATAATTTTTAGCTCTCCTCTATAATCACTATCAATTGTGCCTGGTGTATTTAGCACGGTAATACTTGATTTTGCAGCAAGGCCTGATCTTGGTCTAATTTGAACCTCTGTATCTTTAGGAATTGCAATTGCAATACCTGTTGGTACCAATTTCGACTCATTTGGTTTGATTGTAATAGGTTCATCTATACATGCCATCAAATCCATACCTGAGGACCCAACAGTTTTATAACTTGGAAGTTTTGCTTTTTGGTTAAGTCTCTTGAATAAAACTTTTACCATTACTTAATTAAGCTCAGAGATAACTCTATCCACTATCTCAGATGCTATTAAAGATTTTTTCTTTTTAAATAATTTTTCACTTTCTTTATTTTTATAAAATATAGAAACTTCATTATCATCAGAGTCAAAACCTATTGTTTTATCAGAAACATCATTTGCAATAATCCAATCACAATTTTTTTGGTCTAATTTTTTCTTTGAATTTAATTCAAGATTTTGGGTTTCAGCTGCAAATCCAATTATAATTTTTGGTCTTAGTGAATTATGATTTGATATGTTTGATAAAATATCAATATTTTTTTCTAATTTAAGATCTAAATTTTCACTTTTTTTAATTTTTTCACTATTAATCTCTTTAACTTTAAAATCAGCTACTGCTGCATTAAAAATAGCTACATCTGTTGGTAAGTTGTTAAGAGTCTCCCTAAACATTTCTTCTGCAGTTTTAACAGAAATAAATTTTACTCCTTCAACAGGGTCTAAATTTGTTTCTCCAGAAATAAGCGTAGTTTCAAAACCATTATCCCTGAATGATTTTGCAATCTCATAACCTTGTTTGCCACTTGATTTATTAGTTATGAATCTCACTGGATCTATAAACTCTTTAGTGGGTCCCGCTGTGACTAATGCCTTAAATTTTTTATTTTTTTCGATATTTTTAAAATAATTTTCTAAAGTCCCTAATATATATGAAGGTTCTGACATTTTTCCTTTGCCATACTCTCCACAAGCCATATCTCCAATTTCAGGTCCAATTATCTTATAACCATAGCTTTTCAATTTTGATAAATTATCTTTTGTTGATTTGTGTTCCCACATTCTGACATTCATAGCGGGCGCTAAAAATACTTGTTTATCTGATGCTAAAACAACTGTGGAAGCTAGATCGTCAGTTAAACCATAACTTAATTTTGAGATCGTATTTGCTGTTGCAGGCACAATTAAAATTAGATCTGCCCATCTAGAAAGTGAAATATGATCCATTTCTGCTTCGTTTTCTGCACTGAAAATGTCTTCGTATACTTTTTCTTGCGAAAGTGATGAAATAGACAGAGGTGTTACAAAGTTTTTACCGCTTTTTGTAAGTATTGTTTTAATACTTACGCCCTTTTTTTTTAAACCCCTTATTACTTCTAAGCTTTTGTAAGCAGATATTCCACCACAAATGATTAGAAGTATTTTTTTATTTTTCATGAAGAGAATTAAAATACCAATAGAGTTAAAATTACAAGAGATAATAAGCCAATAATAGATTGGTTTCTAAATGACTTCATTTCTTCTTTTTTAGTGTTTAATTCATTATACGAGTTTGAATTTTGAGGTATTTGACCACTTGCAAGATAATTAAGTGCTTGGTTTGCTTTATCCATTACTTCAGGTAAATTTGGAAGACGTTTTAACACTTCCACAGAGTCTTTTAATGTTTCATTAATTGAATTTATAGGATCTTTAGTTTCTTTTAACCATTTTTCTAGAACAGGTTTTGATGTCTCCCATATATTTGTTTCTGGGTTTAATCTTCTTGCAACTCCTTCAACTACCACCATAGTTTTTTGCAGCATAAGTAACTGAGGTTGAGTTTGCATATTAAATTTTTCTGTAACATCGAAAAGTTGTTTTAGCAACTTACCGCCAGAAATATTTTTTATAGAGTGTCCAAAAATTGGTTCTCCAATAGATCTAAGTGCTTGAGCAAGATCACTTACAGGCACGTTATTTGGAACTAAACCTGCTGCAAGATGTACCTCTGCAACTTTTTTATAATCTCTTTGTATAAAACCAAATAAAATTTCAGCTAAAAATCTTTTACTTACATTGTCTAACCTTCCCATAATACCAAAATCTATAGGAACAATTTGGCCACTTTCATTTACAAAAATATTCCCCTGATGCATATCCGCGTGAAAAAAACCATCTCTTACTGCATGTCTTAAGAAATGTTGAATTATGTCACTGGCAATTTTTTTTGTATCAATTGACCTTTTCTCAAGTTCTTCCGTCTCTCTAATAGATACACCGTCAATCCAATCAAGTGTCATAATATTTTCACTAGTATAATCCCAATAGATTTTAGGAACTTCAAAACCTGCATCATTTTTGGTATTTTCTGCATATTCGTTAGCTGCAGCGGCTTCAAATCTTAAATCCATCTCAAGACTGGTAATTTCTTTCAATAAAAAAACCACTTCAACCAGCTTTAATCGTTTGGTTTTTTTGATTAATGATTCAATAATATAGGCAAAAAGCATCAAAGCATCTACTTCTTCGTTAAAAATTTTTTTAATATCTGGTCTTAATATTTTTATTGCTACGTCTTTAATAATTCCATTTTCGTTAATTTGAGCTTTATGTACTTGAGCAATTGATGCCGCTGCAACTGGTTCACTTATATTAATTATTGAGTTATATAGTTCATTACCTAAATCTTTTTGAATCATTTCTTTAGCTTTTGATTGTGAAAAAGGTGGAAGTTTATCTTGTAAATTTTCTAATTCCTTTGATAGTTTATCACCTATTATGTCAGGCCTTGTAGCTAAAAACTGACCTAGTTTAATAAATGTTGTACCCATAGATGCCAATGAATTAGATAATTTTTCACCTTCACTTAAATTATCAAATGACACATCTTTCTTAGTAAAAGAAAAGGAAAGTAATTTAAAAATTACGGTTATTAGCAAAGGTGGTTTATTAAATTTTGATAAAATAGTTAAAACATCG
>CACKHK010000009.1 GCA_902599955.1 uncultured Pelagibacteraceae bacterium | reverse complement strand
CTCATATTAGACAACCAGGATCCACTGTTTTTGGAATTAACTCTAAGACAAAATTTGATCCTGAGTGGGCTGCTTGGGCAAATGGAACGGCAGTTAGAGAATTAGACTTTCATGATACTTTTTTGGCAGCAGATTATAGTCACCCAGGTGACAACATTCCTCCAATTTTGGCTGTTGGGCAAAAACTTAAAAGAAGTGGATTAGATCTCTTGAGAGGTATAATTACTGCTTACGAGGTACAAGTCAATTTGGTAAAAGGAATTTGCTTACACAAACATAAAGTTGATCATATTGCTCACTTAGGACCTAGTGTTGCAGCTGGAATTGGTTCAATGTTAAAATTAAATACTGAAACTATTTATCAAGCTGTGCAACAAGCTCTTCATGTTAGTGTTTCAACTCGTCAATCTAGAAAAGGTGAAATATCAAGTTGGAAAGCATATGCTCCAGCTCATGCTGGCAAATTAGCAATTGAAGCAGTTGATAGAGCTATGAGAGGTGAAGGAGCTCCTAGTCCTATTTATGAAGGAGAAGATAGTGTTATTGCTAGAATATTAGATGGAAAAAATGCAAAATATAACGTTCCATTACCTAAAAAGAATGAACCAAAAAAAGCTATTTTAGAAACGTATACAAAAGAATACTCGGCAGAATATCAAGCACAAGCATTGATAGATATTGGTAAAAAATTAAATAAAAAAATTTCAGATTTAAAAAATATTAAAAAAATAGATATTTATACTAGTCACCATACGCATTTTGTAATTGGAACAGGTGCTAATGATCCTCAAAAAATGGATCCTAATGCATCGAGAGAAACTTTAGATCACTCTATTATGTATATTTTTGCTGTAGCTTTAGAGGATGCAGATTGGCATCATGTAAAGTCATATACTAAGTCTAGAGCTAATAGAAAAAGTACAATAAAAATATGGAAATCAATAACAACTCATGAAGATAAAAAGTGGACCAAAAAATATCATCATCCAGATCCAAAACAGAAATCATTTGGGGCAAAAGTTGTAGTTACTTTAAATAATGGTAAAAAAATATCTGAGGAGCTTGAGAGAGCTGATGCACATCCATATGGAGCAAGACCTTTTGAAAGAAAAGATTATATTAAGAAATTTTTAACTTTAACTGATAAAATATTATCAAAAAAAGAAAGTGATAGATTTTTAAAAACTGTGCAAAATTTAAAAAAGTTAAAAAAAGGTAGCCTCGATAGATTAAATATCGAAGTGAACAGAAAATATTTAAAGAAAAATAATAAAAAAGGTATTTTTTAAAATGCATTTTGTTGAAAAAGATTTAACGCAAAAAAGAATTGATTTAGATACTAAGCTTAAATCTAACAAAATTCTAAGAGTGCCTGGTGCCTATAATCCTTTAACAGCTAAATTGATAGAAGAAATCGGTTATGATGCAGTCTATGTGTCTGGCGGTGTAATGGCAAATGATTTAGGCTTTCCAGATATTGGATTAACAACTCTTCAAGATGTAAGCACAAGATCTTATTTAATTTCTAGAGTAACAAATCTTCCAACAATTGTTGATATTGATACTGGATTTAAGTCATGCAAAGAAACAATTGAGACATTTGAAGAATTTGGAGTTGCTGCTGTTCATTTGGAAGATCAGATTGAGCAGAAAAGATGTGGCCATTTAGATAACAAAGAACTTATTTCAAAAGAGAAGATGGTTGAAAAGATAAAAGAATGTGTGTCTGCAAGAAAAGACAAAAATTTTAAGATTATAGCAAGGTCAGATGCAAAAAGTGTTGAAGGAATTGATAGCATGATTGATAGATGTAAGGCTTATATTGATGCAGGTGCAGAAGTAATATTTCCAGAAGCTCTAGAAGATGAGAAGGAATTTGAATTTGTTAGAAAATCCCTTGATTGTTATCTTTTAGCAAACATGACGGAGTTTGGAAAATCAAAATTACTCAATTATAAACAACTTGAAGAATTGGGATATAATATTGTCATTTATCCTGTTTCTACTCAAAGATTGGCTATGAAAAATGTTGAGGATGGTTTACGTGCCATTTTTGCTGATGGACATCAAAACAATATTATTGATAAAATGCAAACGCGGAAAAGATTATATGATTTAGTAGAATACGAAAAATATAATGCTTTAGACGAAAAGATTTACAATTTTAATACAGACGGGCATGAATAATGAGTGATGATATCAAAAAAGGGTTATTAGGTATAGTTGTTGACGAAACAGAAGTTTCCAAAGTAATGCCAGAAATCAATTCTTTGACTTATAGAGGATATGCCGCTCAAGATTTATGTGCGAAATGTAAATTTGAAGAGGTCGCTTATCTAATCCTTAATGGTGAACTACCAACCAAAAAACAATTAAAAAAATTTGAAAAAGAAGAAAGAAAAGAGAGAAAGCTATCTAAAACGTTATTAGATGACATCAAAAAATTTCCTAAAAAAGCTCACCCTATGGATGTTGCTAGAACAGTAGTAAGTATTATGGGACTTGAAGACAAAGAAACCAAAGATAATTCCCCTAAAGCCAATATGCGAAAAGTTATGAGAATTTTTGCAAAAATGCCAGTTGCTCTAGCTGCATTCTACAGAGCAAGGAAAGGAAAGAAAATTATTCCACCCAAAAAAAATCTATCTTTTTCAGAAAACTTTTTTCATATGTGTTTTGGAAAAGTTCCAAACAAAGATATAGTTAAAGCGTTTGATGTATCTCTAATTTTATATGCAGAACACAGTTTTAATGTTTCAACTTTTACAGCAAGAACAATAACAAGTAGTTTATCTGATATACATGGTGCAATTACTGGTGCAATAGCAAGTTTAAAAGGACCTCTACATGGAGGAGCTAACGAAGAGGTTATGCATATGATGAATAAAATTAAAAAACCAGAAAACGCACTTAAATGGATTAATAAAGCTTTAGACAATAAAGATGTTGTTATGGGCTTCGGGCATAGAGTTTACAAAAGTGGAGATTCAAGAGTTCCTACAATGAGAGAATATTTTGGTAAAGTTGCAAAGATTAAAAAAGATAAAAAGTTTGAGAAAATTTATGACATTGTTGAGAAGGTAATGATTGATAGGAAAAATATTCATCCAAACGTGGATTACCCTACTGGACCGACTTATCATTTAATGGGTTTTGACACTGATTTCTTTACTCCGATTTTTGTTATTTCAAGAATTACTGGTTGGTCTGCTCATATTATAGAACAACATGCTGCTAACAAACTGATTAGACCATTAGCTAGTTATAAGGGCAGTAAGCACCGTAGGGTTCTACAATTAAATCAAAGATAATTTTATGAAAAAGCTTCTGTCCAAGATCCTCTTGTAGATGCTTTAGAATATTCAGTCGCTCTACCTTCAAAGAAGTTCATATGTTCGACAGCGTTCAACATAGTGTCAAGCCAAGTTAGTGGATTTTTTTGAACGTCATAAATAGGCTCTAAACCTAGCTGATCTAATCTTCTATTTCCTATAAATCTTATATAATCCTTTACTTCTTTTGCAGTTAATCCTTCCATTGGACCCATTTCAAAAGCTAGATCGATAAATGCATCCTCATGTTCAATAATAGTTCTGCATGCTTCATAAATCTCTTTCTTTAATTGAGGAGTCCAAATTTCAGGATTTTCTTTAATAAAATCTTTAAAAAGTCTGATCATTGAGTTGCAGTGCAAAGTTTCATCTCTTACTGACCAAGTAACAATTTGGCCCATGCCCTTCATCTTATTATGTCTTGGAAAGTTAAGTAGGATTGCAAAGCTTGCAAATAATTGCAGACCCTCTGTGAATGCGCTAAATACTGCAACTGTTTTTGCAATATCTTCTTTTGAGTTTACATTGAAACCTTGCATGTAATCATATTTATCTTTCATTTCTTTATACTTCATGAAAGCTGAGTATTCTGACTCTGGCATACCAATGGTATCTAGCAAATGTGAATAAGCCGCAATATGAACAGTCTCCATTGAAGCAAAAGATGACATCATCATTAATACTTCAGTTGGTTTAAATACGTTCATGTAATGTCTTATATAGCAATTGCTTACTTCAACATCGGCTTGTGTGAAGAACCTAAAAATTTGAGTAAGTAAATTTTTTTCTGATTGAGATAAGTTTTTTTGCCAATCTCTTACGTCATCACCAAGAGGTACTTCCTCTGGTAACCAGTGGATTCTCTGCTGGGTTAACCAAGCATCATAACACCATGGATATCTGAAAGGTTTATAAACAGGATTTCCCACAAGCAATCCATTATTTTTTTTTGGTTGAATAATTTCTTTCTGAACTTTTTCTGCTACTGACACGATAAACACTCCTCATAATCTTGTTGGTTATTACTTTCTTCTTTAGATTTATAAACGTTGGCTGAAATGTCGGTTGAATTTGCATCATTAACATTTTCAGCACGTTGTATTGATTTAGACCTGCAGTAATAAAGACTCTTCAAACCTTTCTTCCAAGCCTGGAAGTGTATTTGATGCAAATCCCTTTTGTGTACGTCTGCAGGTAAAAATAAGTTAATAGATTGAGCTTGAGAAATGTGAGGTGTTCTATCCGCGCTTAAATCTACAAGCCATCTTTGATCTAACTCAAAAGCTGTTTTAAAAACGTCTTTTTCATCTTGAGTTAAAAAATCTAAATGTGAAACAGACCCTTGGTTAGTTGTAATGCTTGACCAAACTTCATCTGTATCTTTTCCATGTTTTTCTAATAATTTTCTTAAATATTTATTACGCACGTTAAAAGACCCTGAAAGTGTTTTATGTGTGAAACTATTTGCAGCAATTGGTTCAACCCCAGGAGATGTGCCGCCACATATAATGGATATAGAAGCAGTCGGCGCTATTGCAGTTTTGTTCGAAAATCTCTCCATGATGCCATAATCTGCTGCATCTGGACATGGTCCTCTTTCCTTTGCTAAATCTTTAGATGCTTTATCCACATTTTTATGAATGTGCTCAAAAATCTTTTTGTTCCAAGCTTTACTCATAACAGATTCGATTGGGATCATTTTCTTTTGATAATAAGAATGTAATCCCATTACACCTAATCCTACACTTCGTTCTCTCATTGCTGAATATGTTGCGTCACTAAATTGTTCAGGTGCATTTTCTATAAAGTCTGTCATAACATTGTCTAAAAATCTCATAACATCTTGAATAAAATTTTCATCATCTTTCCATTCATCATACTTCTCTACATTTAACGATGATAAACAACAAACAGCAGTTCTATCTCTTCCATCTTTATCAATTCCTGTTGGAAGTGTAATCTCACTACAAAGATTTGAAGTTTTAACATTGAGACCGGCAAGTTTATGATGTTGAGGAATTTGCCTGTTAACAGTATCTATGAAAACAATATATGGTTCTCCTGTTTCAATTCTTGCTGTCAATAATCTTATCCATAAATTCCTTGCAGAAACTGTCGCTTGAACCGCTCCATCTTTTGGACTTTTAAGTCCCCATTGCTCATCTAATTCAACAGCTCTCATAAATGCGTCTGAAACTAAAACACCGTGGTGTAGATTTAATGATTTTCTATTTGGATCTCCTCCAGTTGGTCTTCTCATTTCAATGAATTCCTCGATCTCTGGATGATCTATTGGAATATAGCAAGCCGCAGAACCTCTTCTTAATGAACCTTGGCTAATTGCCATAGTTAGAGAATCCATTACTTTAATAAAAGGAATTATTCCTGATGTTTTTCCAACTCTTCCTATTTTTTCACCTATTGATCTAAGATTACCCCAATAACTTCCAATACCACCTCCTCTTGCAGCTAGCCAAACATTCTCACTCCACAAATCTAAAATACCATTAAGGCTATCACTAGCTTCATTTAAAAAACAAGATATCGGTAGTCCTCTAGTTGTTCCTCCATTTGATAAAACTGGTGTTGCTGGCATAAACCATAAATTACTGATGTAGTTATAAAGTCTTTGAGCATGTAAATTGTCGTCAGCGTAATGACTTGCAACTCTTGCAAATAAATCTTGAAAAGACTCGTTTGCACCTAAGTATCTATCTTTAAGAGTAGCTTTGCCAAAGTCAGTTAAGTTGTCGTCTTTGCTTCTATCAATTTTGATTGTTATGCCTTTTGAATTCTGAAATAATTCTGTTTCACTGTTTAGAGAAAATAAATCCAGTCTTTTATCTTTAGGATCATGATTCACATTTGGTGTATAATCGGAGACAGCTTTCCTAATAGCTTGTGATAAAATCTTGTTCATTTAGCTCCTTTTTTGTACTATACTTAAATTAGTAAAACAACTAGATGTTGTATGATGGTTTGGTAATTACACTATATAACCAACAAATCAATAGAACATTTATAGAACTTGTAAAAAAGATTATCAATAAAAAAATAAAAAAATTATAAAAATATCAACATGGAAAATTCAATAAAAATTGATCCTTTTGGCTTTAGAGAATACGACGCCCGATGGTTGTATCCAGATGACATCAATTTAGAAGGTGTGACAAATTTGGGGAAAGGGTTAGGAACACAAGTAATTAATCATACAAACAAAAAAAATCCAAGAATCATTGTTGGTCATGATTACAGATCTTATAGTGAGGAAATAAAAACAGCACTAAAAAAAGGTCTCATATCAACCGGATGTAATGTTGAAGACATAGGGTTGTCTTTGTCGCCTATGGTTTATTTCGCACAATTTAATTTAGAAAGCGATGCTGTGGCAATGGTAACAGCAAGTCATAATGAAAATGGATGGACTGGTGTAAAAATGGGGATTAAAAAAGGATTAACTCACGCTCCAGAGGAAATGAAAGAGCTAAAAGAAATAACACTAAATAATAAATTTATTGAAGGAATTGGTAGTGAGAAAGAGGTAAGTAATTTTCAAAGTATTTACAAAGATGATCTAATTAATAGAAATAAAATTAATAAAAAAATTAAAGCTGTTGTTGCTTGTGGAAATGGAACGGCAGGAATATTTGCGCCTGATATGTTAAGAGGAATTGGCTGTGAAGTTATAGAATTAGATTGTAATTTAGACTATACGTTTCCCAAATATAATCCAAATCCAGAAGATTTAGAGATGCTACATGCCATCAGCAAATCTGTTTTAGAAAACAATGCTGATATAGGTTTTGGCTTTGATGGAGATGGTGATCGTGTTGGAGTTATCGATGATAAAGGAAATGAAATATTTTCAGATAAAATTGGCTTACTAATTGCTAGAAATTTATCGAGCACTCATAAAAATTCAAAGTTCGTAGTTGATGTAAAATCAACTGGTTTATATTCAACTGATGAAATTTTAAAAAGTAACGCTTGTGAAACAATATATTGGAAAACAGGACATTCTCATATTAAAAGAAAGGTAAATCAAGAACAAGCACTTGCTGGTTTTGAAAAAAGTGGACATTTCTTTTTTAATCAACCTTTAGGTTATGGATACGATGATGGGATAAATTCAGCAATACAGGTATGTCATTTACTAGATAACAATAATAAAAAAATGAGTGAGATAATTAATGAACTCCCTAATACCTATCAATCTCCAACAATGGCTCCTTTTTGTAAAGATGATGAAAAATATAAAGTTGTTGATGATTTGATTAAGCAAATAGAAAACTTAAAAAAGAAAAATATTAAAATTGATAATCAAGAAATTGAAAATATTCTTACGGTAAATGGTATAAGATTTACTTTTAATGATGGTTCATGGGGTTTAATTAGAGCTTCGTCAAATAAACCTTCATTAGTAGTTGTAACTGAGAGCCCAACCTCAAACGAAAGAAAGAAAAAAATCTTTAATTTTATTGATGATTTACTTCAAAAAACTGGCAAAATTGGTGAATATGATCAGAAGATTTAATTAAAGATCTAAAAACCTTATTAAAAATAAAGTTCCTATTACATAAAGAAATACCCCAAACATTCTCTGTGTTTTATTTTTATCTGTAGTGTGGACCATATTGGCACCAATACGGGCCATTAATGATGTTATGGGAATAAATATAAGAAAAGCAGGAATATTTACAAATCCAAGACTTAAGGGAAGATTTGCTTTCAGTAAAAATCCAGAAGTTAAAAAACCAATAGAGCCAATAGATGCTATTACAAATCCTATAGCGGCTGAACTGCCTATTGCTCTGCTAATTGGATATCCAAAATATCTTAATATTGGCACATTCATCATAGCACCCGTTATCCCCATAGGTGCAGATATAAAGCCAGATAAAAAACCAAAAGTTGCTCTCGGGAAAAACTTAAATTTTTTATTTTTTTTTAATTCCTGTTTGACTAACAATAAATATCCACCAAAAAAATAGACAACTACAGCAAAAAACAAAACTAAGGACTTTGTATTTAGTAATGCTGCCATGTATGTTCCAAGCAAGACACCAAATATTACAAATAACCCATAGGTTTTTAAAATATTTATATCTACAGCTTTATGTTTTCTATGAGTCATTACTGAAACAAAAGATGTAAAAATAGTTATAGAAAAAGCTGTACCAACTGATAAATGCATTAAATATGATTTATTAATATCTGCGGTTTCAAAAATAAAAAAAAGTACTGGAACTGAAATCAATCCACCACCTATTCCAAAATATCCTGCAAAGAAACCAACTGGAAATGCTGTGAGTATCATTAACAAAATTAGTAGGTAATACTGATTTGAGAGAATTGTATTAATCAATTTGACCTGCCGAATGTAACTTAGGAGAAAGTTTAACTTTATCCATAATATGATCAATTTTTTTTACATCCGCATCTCTTACACACATATTTTCACTTAAATATCTTTTCCAATGGCTTGATCCAGTTTGACCATGAAATAAACCAAGAGTATGTCTCATTATTTGATTTACTCTTGTCCCTTTTTTTACTTCTGATTTAACATAACCAACTAATTCGTCTATAATTTCCTCTCTATCCTTAATATCATGATTATTAAATATTTCATTTTCGATTTCTGCCAAAAGGTATGGGGAATGATAAACAGATCTTCCAATCATAACGCCATCAACTTTATCTAAATGATTTTTAACCTGATTTGTTGAAGTAATTCCTCCGTTAATTATTATTTCTAAATCTTTAAAATCTTGTTTTAATCTGTAAACATAATCATATTTTAAAGGAGGTATATTAAGATTTTGTTTTGGGGTAAATTTTCCGAGCATTGCTTTTCTTGCATGAATAATAAAAGTCTTAACACCTGTTGCTTTAAGAGTTTTTATAAAATTATAAAAATGATCATAATCTTCAACATCATCATAACCAATTCTTGTCTTAACAGTGACTGGTAATGATGTAGAATTTATCATTTCTGATAAACAATCTGCTACAAGGTTTGGCTCTTTAATCAAACAAGCCCCAAATTTATTTTTTTGAACTTTTTTACTAGGACATCCTAGGTTTAAATTTATTTCATCATAACCAAATTCTTCGCCAATTTGTGCTGAATTCGCTAACAATTTTGGTGTAGATCCACCTAATTGAAGAGCTACAGGTTTTTCCCTAAGATCAAAAGATAATAATTTTTCTTTATCTCCCCTATCAATAGCCTCTGAAACTACCATTTCTGTGTAAAGAAGAACATTTTTACTGATTAGCCTTAAAAAGTATCTTTCGTGCCTATCCGTGCAGTCCATCATTGGAGCAACTGATACAAGTCTGTTAATTTTAGGCATATTTTTTAACTTTATTTGAAATATTTACTTTTTTGTCATTCACATATTCTTGATGGTTCTTTTCAATTTTAGCTAATTCATAACGATAATTAACCATAACACCAAAAGATCTTTTAAAGCCAACCTCTGAGACATTGGCATTAATAGCAATATCGTCTATGTCAGCTCCATTTTTTAGGTGAAATCTACAAACATCATTAATTGGAAATCCAAAATCATTTTTTTGTTTTGCTAGATAATTTACAGCTAATTTGCTGATTAATACTTTGCTATCTGCAATTCTTTTATCACCAATTTTTAAGTCATTTGATTTTAAAAAGTCTAAACTATTTTTGTTCGCCTCTCCAAGTATTTCAGCTGCTTCAGAACTTTCCATATTTTTAAACCAATCAGCAAAACCTACCATTGGTGACAAAGTTCCAAAATATTTCACATCTGGTAGCTCTTCTTGAAGTTCATAAACAACTCTTTTTATAAGGAAGTTTCCAAGTGTTACTCTTGAAAGCCCTTCTTGACAGTTGCTAATTGAATAAAATGTTGCGGTATCGTAATCTTTAATTTTTTCTTCTGACGGTCTAGTTAATTCTTGTATCGATTGACTTAGACCTTTTGTTAATGCTATTTCAACAAAAATAATTGGTTCATCTTCTAAGGCAGGATGAAAATACGCAAAAAATCTTCTGTCCTTACCGAGTCTTCTTTTCAATTCATTCATATCCTTCATAGAATGAACTTTCTCATATTTAAGTAATTTTTCTAAAATTGCAGCTTTAGTATCCCAAGTTATTTTTCTTAGTTTTAAAAATCCTGGGTTGAACCAGTTTTTAAATATGTCTATCAAATCATAATCTAAACTTTTTAATTCTGGATTGTCTTTTAACAATTTTTGTAAATCTTCTCTAAGAGATACTATCTCTGAGGTTCCGTTAGGAGCCATATTTAATCTTACGAATAATTCTTTTCTTATGCCGGAGGTAACTCTTGATAAATTTAAGATTGAATAGTCATCTTGTTTATCACTATATTTTTTAATTGCCTCATCAATTTTTAATGGGTCCGGTTTATATTTTTCATTAACCTGAATTAAAAACTTGTTTTTTTCCTCAACAGATAAATTTTGATATCTAAATAAAATATCTCTTGCCAAAGTAATTCCAAATGCTGCACCTTTTGTAGATAACAAGTCATCACAAAGATCGATCAAATCTCTTTTGTTTGTAATACTTTTAAAAGATTTTTTTTCTAAAATCTTTTGTCCAGCATCAGCAATTGTTTCAAAAATTCTTTTTATATTTAGCATGGTGTTTTTTATATATTAAAAACCTAAACTTTTACCCATTATTTTATCTGGCAGCCAAGTCACTATTTCAGGAAAAATACACAAAATTAATATAGCTAGAGCCATAATTATCATAAATGGTATAGATCCCTTTAATATTTCCGATAGACTAACATCTGGTGTAATACCTTTGATTATATAAAGGTTTAATCCAACAGGTGGCGTAATAAGACCAATTTCCATATTTATCGTAAATACAATCGCAAACCAATAAGGGTCAAAACCCAGAGTGGTTATAACTGGCAGTAATATCGCTGAAGTCATCACAATTACTGCTACTGGTGGTAAAAAGAAACCTGCAATTAAAAGAAAAATATTTATTAAAATAAATACAACCCATTTATTTGAACTTAGCTCTACCATGCTTTGTGCTAGTGATTGAGTTACATAAAGCTGTGATAATGTGAAAGCAAATAGATAAGATGCAGCAATGATAAACATTATCATCACACTTTCTTTCATAGATACTTTAACAATATTCCAGATTTTTTTTGGTTGATAAATTTTGTAAACTACAGCGATTAATACAAAAACTAAAAAAGCTCCAACGCCAGATGCTTCTGAAGGTGTAGCTACTCCACCATACAAAACATAAAGAACACCAGCTATAATTGCTAGGAAAGGTAAAATTCTTGGCAATACTTCAATTTTCTCTTTAAAAGTTGGAGGCGTTCTGTTCTTTAAGGCTTTTGCTGAGTCTTTATCAATAAAATAACTATGTATGAGAGCCCATATAGCAAACATACCTGCTAACATAAATCCAGGTATCAAGCCACTTAAGAATAATCTTCCAATTGATGTTCCTGTAGCAATACCATAAACAATTAAAACAATGCTCGGGGGAATTAAAACTCCTAGCGTACCGCCAGCCGCAATAGTCCCTGTTGCTATTTGATCAGAATACCCTCTTTTTCTCATCTCAGGTATTCCCATAGTTCCAATTGCTGCACATGTTGCAGGACTTGACCCACTTAAGGCGGCAAATATTGAGCAAGCACCTATGTTAGAAATTACTAATCCTCCTGGTACTCTCCAAAGCCATCTATCTAAGCCTGTATATAAATCTTTTCCTGCTGGTGAATTGGCAACTGCCATACCCATTAAAATAAACATAGGAATTGAAAGCAAAACAAACGAGTTTAGTCCTGCATAAAATGTTTCTGCAAAAACATCTAACATTTGAAAACCTTCAAATGCAACTAACAATGTTATAGAGACAAAGCTCAAACCAAAAGCAATTGGTATTCCAGAAAATAAAACTACTAAAGTGAAAACCGCAACAATTATTGCTATAATTAATGGATCCATTAGTAACCACCTTCCTCGTCGATAAGTTTAATTATTTCAGCAATATATTGAAGGATCATTAAGGCTGCCCCAATCATCATTGAAGAATAAGGTATCCATAAAGGAGGATCCCAAACAGTTCCTGTTGAATAGTTTTTTGTAAACGCCTCCTCAACCATTAAATATCCAAAATAAAATAAGATTAAAAAAAATAATAAACTTATTAGTGATGTGAAAATTTTAAGTCTAAGAATGTTTTTCTTTGATAAAAAGTCATAAATCCATTCCATGCTAACATGTGCTTTTTCGCTTAAAACATAAGCACTTCCTATAAAAGTTGAAGCAACTAAAAGCATCGTTACTAACTCTGTTTGCCATGTAATCGCTCTTTGAAAGAAATATCTTTCAAAAACTAATTCAACAATAACCAAGATTGACAGGAGCAGGGCTAAAACAGCAAAAGCACCACACGCTTGTGAACTATAATTACAGAATTTTAAATATTTTTGCTTCATAAAAAAAACCCCTATTTAATATTTTTAAATAGGGGTTCTTTATATATCTTTTTATTTAACTGCTAAAGCCATTTCCATCAGCTTATCGCCACCTGGAACTTTTTCAGCAAATGCTTTATGAGAAGATTGTTTAGCAATCTCAACCCAAGCCGCATGGTCGTTTGCATCCATATATACTAATTTTACTCCTGCTGCTTTATAAGCGTCTTCAAATTTTTTATCTAAATTTTCAACTTGCGCAGTCATATATTTTTCAGCAACTTTACCAGCTTTCATTAAAGCATCTTGTTGTTTTGAATTTAATTTATCAAAGCTCATTTTTGACATCAAAATCGGCTCATACATAAACCACAATCCAAATTTTCCTGGAGGTGTTGCACATGTTACTTGTTCATAAATTTTGTAACTTACAAAACTTCCTGAACTAGTGTTTGCACCTGTTAATACTCCAGTTTGTAATCCAGTATAAATTTCTGATGAAGGCATACTTTGAATACCAGCACCAGCTGCCTCTAACATTTGGTTAAAAGCTTTACCAGCTGCTCTCATTACTTGACCTTTAGCATCTGACGGATTTTTAATACATTTTGACTTAGATGCAAAACCACCACCAAGCCAAGCATCAGATAGAACAACAACACCAGCATCATTTATAATTCTTTTAATTTCAGTCATCATTGGACCTTTATTAAATCTTAATGCGTGGTCATGATTTTTAACTGTTCCTGGCATTAAAGTTGCATCAAATTCTGGATGGAATTTAGATGCATACGCTAGTGGAAATGCTGAAATATCTAACTGACCAGTTGTCATTGGTTTCCACTGCTCTTTAGGTTTATATAAAGATTTTGCTGGATAAATTCTAATATCTAAATCTACTCCTGCTTTTTTAACTTCATCTGCAATTATTTGAACCATTTCATGTCTTGGATCATAAGAACCGTCTGCTCTAGGTGTTCCAGGCCATTGGTGACTTGCTTTTAGTGTCACTGCATACGCCGATCCAATTAATGAGAAAGCTAAAAATAATGTTGTGAAATAAAAACTTATTTTTTTTAACATGTTTTCCCCTCTTTAAATTAATTTAATAATGATATTAAATTGAACTTAAGGGTAAGAGTCAATATAAGGAAATGTCGTATATTTTATTATGGATGGGCCACTAAAAAATTTATTAGTTGTTGATTTAACAAGGGTTTTGGTAGGACCCTATTGCACTATGATACTTTCAGATTTAGGTGCAAGAGTTATAAAAATTGAAGCACCTGAAACAGGCGATGACTCTCGAAAATTTGGCCCTTTTGTTAAAGATTATTCTGCATACTTTATGTCCTTAAACAGAGGAAAAGAAAGTATAGCTTTGAATTTGAAGAACGATGAAGATAAAAAAATATTTGATAAAATATTATCAAAAGCAGATATTTTAGTAGAAAACTTTAAGCCTGGCACATTAGAAAAGTGGGGTTTTGGTTGGAAGGATGTGAGCAAAAAATATCCTAAATTAATTTATGCATCTGCATCAGGGTTTGGTCAAACTGGGCCCTTAAAAGAATTACCTGCTTATGACATGGTCGTTCAAGGAATGGGGGGCTTGATGAGTGTAACTGGTCATCCAAATTCTGAGCCAACAAGAGTTGGAACTTCTATTGGTGATATCACAGCAGGGCTGTTTACAGCAATTGGAATTAATGCAGCTTTATACGATAGACAAAAAACTGGAAAAGGAGCTTTTATAGATGTGTCTATGTTAGATTGCCAAATAGCAATTTTAGAAAATGCAATTGCAAGATATCTTTCCAAAAATGAAATTCCAGGACCAATGGGTTCCAGACATCCATCTATTGCACCCTTTGAAGCTTTTAAAACGAAAGATAGTTATATAATTATTGCCGCAGGAAATGATAAACTTTTTACAAAACTTTGTGATGTATTAAAAATTCCTGAAACTGCAAATGATGAAAGATTTAATTCTAATTCACTAAGATGTGAAAACATGGATCATTTAAAAGAAATTTTTGAAAAACAATTGAGCTCCAAATCTACAGATGAATGGGTTAAAGAAATGGAAGAATTGAAAATTCCATGTGGGCCAATTTTTAATATAAAACAAGCTGTAGAAAATCCCCAAGTTCAAGAAAGAAATATGATTGTAAAATCATACCATAAAATTATTGGTGAATTTAAATCTGCAGGTAACCCTATCAAAATGTCTACCTATAAAGATGAAAATACTAGGGGAAATATTCCTGATTTAGATGAGCACAGGGAAAAGATAATAAAGGAATTTAGTTAATTTATTCTTGGTTTTCAGTTTCTTCGGACACAGTCTCCTCTTGATCTTTCATTTCGTCCAATGATACATCAGTCTCTTCTTCTTGTATGTCCTCAACAGGTTCAGATGAAGGTTGTTCAGCTGTATTTTGTAACTCAGCTAAATCGTCTTTAGAAACTTGAATTTTTTCTGGAATTTTTCTAGCTCTCTTAGATGGAAGAATTGGTACACCACTTTTTGAAATTTCACCTTTGTAAAGATTTTCAAAATCATCGCCAATGTCATCTTCGTCCTCTGAAGTATCATCAATTTGCTCAACATGTTTTCTTAACTTATAAACTGCAGCATCTGTCAAATCAGGAACTTTGATTGTTTCTTCGGCAATTTCTCTTAATGCTATGACAGTGTTTTTGTCATTATCTCTATCTAAAGTAGGTTCTAATCCTGAATTAAGTTGCGTTGCTCTCTCTTTTGCAACCAGAACTAATTCATAAGGACTATCTACTTTATCTATACAATCTTCTACTGTAACTCTTGCCATGAACGGTTAAATACACTTCGATTGTGAAAAAATCAAGCAGTATTAGATATAAACTGGGTTTAATTTTTTTCTAATGGTGAAAAGCAAGGCTATAGAGCACGCAATAGCAATTGCTGCAATAAATGCGATTTTTTCAATTGAAAATCCAGCATCTATAAAAAAGCCAAATAATGCAGTACCAAAAGCAGTTGCAAATACCATTAAAGCAGTAGTCAAAGCTTTTATAGATCCAATATATTTTACACCGTAAATCTCTGCCCATGTTGATGATCCTAATAAGTTTGCTAGACCGTTTGATATTCCTACCAATCCAAGAAATAAAAAAGCAGTTTGCGGAGCATCAAAATATATGATGACTAAAGTTCCTAAAAATAAAGGAATATTCATATAAATTAGTAATTTTCTACTTGTAAACTTATCAATTAAATAACCGGCAACAACTAAAGTGATTACAGAAAAAATTGAGTAAGACATAAAAGATTGCGCAATTGTATATTCACCCCACCCTTTTGAATTAGTGACGAATGATTGATAGACAAATACTCCTGTAGCTATCCAGGGCATTGCTAACATATTTAATGAGACAATGTAAAATCTATAATCGCCAAGAACCTCTATTCTTTTCCAGTTTTTTATATTTTCTTCTTTTAAAATTTTTTTTTGACTGCCTTCTCTAGTATCTAATTTGACATCTTTAACTAAAATATAAGATGCCAACGGTAAGCAAATTAAAACTATTAAAGAAAAGATTACCCATAAATCCTGCCAAACTATTAGAGTTAAAAGATAAACAATTAATACGGGCATTATGAACTCTGCAGAAGATAAACCAAACCAAATAATGCTTAATGCTTTTCCTCTCGATTTTGTAAAATATCTTGAAATGGTAGTTGAAGCTGTATGAGACATTAATCCTTGTCCAGAAAACCTCATTAAAAAAATTGCTACAAACAAAAACGCTACAGACGATGTTTTGGAAAAGAAAAAAGAAGAAAAAGATAGAAGTAAAATAACAAAAATTGCAAATTTAAGTACATTTACGTCATCAATTTTTTTTCCAATCCATATTAGAAGCAAGCTACTAAATAAAGTAGCTGATGCATAAATCGTGCCAAATTGTCCATGTGTAATAGAAAGTGTTTCTCTTATGCTTGAATTAAATAAACCTATAAAAAAACTCTGTCCAAAACATGAAAAAAATGTAAAAGTAAATCCAAAAATAATTACTTTTAAACTTAAATTTTTAAACATATAAATAATTTATGACTTGTAATGTTGCTTTCATAGGTCTCGGGGTAATGGGTTATCCGATGGCTGGTTATATATCAAAAGCTGGGCACAATGTAACTGTTTTTAATAGAACAGCTACTAAAGCTGAAAAATGGGTTGCTGAATATAAAGGCAAAATGGCTTCAACCCCAAAAGAAGCTGCAGAAGGTGCTGATTTTATTTTTACTTGCGTGGGTAACGATGAAGATTTGAAACAAGTTACTTTAGGTGAAAACGGATTATTTCATAGCGCTAAAGAAGGTTCAATCTACGTAGATAATTCAACTGTATCTGCAGAAGTATCAAGAGAACTTTATAATAAAGCGAAAGAAAAAGGATTTGCATTTTTAGATGCACCAATTTCTGGAGGACAATCAGGTGCTGAAGGTGGAATTCTTACTGTTATGGTTGGGGGCGATGAAGAGATTTTCAAAAAAGCAGAGCCAGTAATTGATTGCTATAGTAAAAAAGTAAAATTAATTGGTCCATCAGGAAGTGGTCAACTTACGAAAATGATGAATCAAATGTGTATTGCAGGAGTTGTTCAAGGTTTATCAGAAGCTATTAACTTTGGAATAAATGCTGGATTAGATATTGATAAAGTAATGGAAACTATATCAAAAGGTGCTGCACAATCTTGGCAAATGGAAAATAGATATAAAACTATGGTTGAGGATAAATTTGATTATGGTTTTGCAGTTGATTGGATGAGAAAAGATTTAAAAATTGTCATTGAAGAAGCAAAAAGAAATGGTTCACCTGTTCCAATTACTGAAATAGTTGATGAGTATTATGCTGATGTTCAAAAAATGGGTGGAAATCGTTGGGATAGTTCTAGTCTGATCGCTAGGCTTAAAAAAAAGAAATAAACTAATGACAAATACTGTCCCATACTATGAGGACTTCTCCGAAATAAAAAAAAAAATTTGGTTAATGCTTGATGATGCTGTAACGAATAGATCGTCACCATTTAGAATTCCAGTTTTTGTTTGTGGTGATCAGTCAGACTTTGATGGAAGAATTGTTGTTCTTAGAAAATCAGACCAATCTAATAATATACTCCAATTCCATAGCGACATTAGATCAGACAAAATTCCAAAATTAAGAAAAAATAAAAATGCTGCACTAATATTTTATGATAAAGAAGAAAAAATTCAGCTTCGAGTTAAAGTCAATTGCATAGTCAATCATGAAAATGAAATAACTGAGCAATCATGGTCAAAAACTGCACACGTGAGTCGAAAATGTTATTTAGTAAATAATGGACCAGGCACAGAAATAGATGAACCAGGCTCAGGTTTAAGTGAAGACATTGAAAAATCAGGCTTTACTATGGAGCAAAGTGAGGAAGGTTATAAAAACTTTACTGTAATTCAATGTAATATTGAAAGTATTGAGTGGCTTTATCTTGCAGCAAAAGGTCATAGAAGAGCAAGATTTGATATTTCAAATAACAAACAAAACTGGCTAATCCCATAAAATGCTAAGTGGATTTATTATTGCTGTAGCACTTGTTTTAGGGGGGTTGGCAGTAATGAGGTTTGGCATTTTCCAAATCAGAAAATTCAAAAAAGGAGAAACTAAAGTCACAAAAAAAGTAAGTGAGCAACTAGCTTTTATAATATTTTTTGTAATTATTTTAGGATTAATAATCTATTCTGTTAATGATTTATTGTTTTAAAATACTGATTTAGAATATTTTTTCCAGTTTTCTTGATACCTAATTGCATTTTGCTTAACAGCTTCAATTTCATCCTCAGTTAAGTGCCTTATAATTTTTGCTGGGGATCCCATAACTAATGAATTATCTGGTATTTCTTTTCTTTCTGTTACTAATGATTTGGCACCAATTATACAATTCTTTCCAATTTTTGCTCTATTAAGAACTACAGCTCCGATTCCAATTAAAGAATTATCGTCAATTGTGCAACCGTGAAGCATAACCATATGACCAATCGTTACGTTCTTTCCGATTTTTAAAGGGTAACCTGGATCTGTATGTAAAACACTTCCATCTTGTACATTTGAACCTTCTCCAATGTGTATATTTTCGATATCACCTCTGAGTGTTGCATTAAACCAGACACTGGAGTTTTTTTCTAATGTTACGTCTCCAATTATAACAGCGTTAGGTGCTACCCAATTTTCGCCAAGGTTTTTTGGTTTTTTATCTTTTAAATCGTAAAACATAAATTATATAATCTTTTATCATGGCATTAACAAAAACACCAATTTGTGACTTCGGTAAAAAAGCTGATTACTTTGAACTTAAATCAATAGACAATAAAATAATTTCATTGAATGATGTAAAAGGTGAAAATGGAACATTAATAATGTTTATCTGTAATCACTGTCCTTATGTTTTGGCTGTGATCAAAAATGTTGTCGAAGATTGTAAGGATTTGGAGAATGACGGTATTAAATCTCTAGCAATAATGTCAAATGACCCAAAAAGATATGAGGAAGATTCATTCGATAATATGGTTAAATTTTCAAAAAATCATAATTTTAATTTTCCGTATGTAATAGATGAAACTCAACAAGTAGCAAAAACTTATGGTGCAGTCTGCACTCCAGATTTTTTTGGATATAATAAAAATCTTGAACTTCAATACAGAGGAAGAATAAGAGAATTACAAAACTTAAAACCTAAAGAGAATGGAGATAGTGAACTTAAAAAAGCAATGAAAATGATTGCAAAATCCAACAAAGGTCCTAATGAACAGTTTCCAAGCATGGGCTGCAGTATTAAGTGGTTTCAATAAATAATGTATTTATTAATTACTAGAACCTTTCCACCAGAGTTAGGAGGTATGCAAAATCTCATGTGGGGATTGGCAAGATCTCTAGCAAAAATAAATCTAATAAAAGTTTTTGCAGATTACCATGAAAATCACGAAGAATTTGATAATTCTGTTTCATTTTCAATTGAAAGAGTTAGTGGAATTAAGCTAATTAGAAAATATAGAAAATCTTATTTAATTAATGATTATCTTGAAAATAATAAAAATGTAGAATGTTTAATTGCTGATCATTGGAAAAGTTTAGAATTAATTAAAACAAATAAAAAAAAAATTTGTCTAATTCATTCAAAGGAAATAAATCACCCTAAAGGCTCTGGATTGAATAGGAAAGTACTATCTGTTCTAAATAATGTTGATCATATTGTTGCAAATTCAAATTATACAAAAAACTTAGCTATAGACCTTGGAGTTGATGAAAGAAAAATAATTGTTATTAATCCTGGTGTAGATCCAGTAGTTGAAGTTCCAAAAAAATATTTAGATGAAGCTGAGGAAATATTAAAAGGAAAGAAAAATAGACTAATTACAGTTTCAAGATTTGATAAAAGAAAAAACCATGAAAAAGTAATTATGGCTGTTAGAAACCTAAAAGAAATTTATCCAGATATAATTTATACATGTATCGGGTATGGAGATGAGGAAGAAAAATTAAAAAAATTAGTTGTTGAGCTAAAATTAGAAGATCAAGTAACTTTTTTAAAAAATATACCAACTGATTTAAAAAATGCTCTTATTGCAAAATCAAATATTTTTGTAATGCCATCTGTAATTTATAAGAAATCAGTTGAAGGATTTGGAATTGCTTATGTGGAGGCTGCACAATATGGAGTTCCATCAATTGGAGGAAAAGATGGAGGTGCGGCAGATGCAATTATACACGAAAAAACTGGTCTGATATGTGATGGTAATAAACTAGAAGATATTTACTCAAGTATAGAAACCCTTTTTAAAGAAAAAAAATATTTAGAATATGGCAAAGAAGCTAAAAATAATTCCACAAACTTTCTTTGGGATAAGGCAATTGAAAAATATAAGAGAATCTTATAAAATAATTATATGATCGCTAAATTTAATAACATTTTCTACTTAATTATATTTCTTGCACATTTTATAGGAATAGCTGCATATTGTTTTCAAACAATTGCTGGAACCAAAAAATTTATGGATAAGTTTGGTATAGATCATAGTGCAGCTGTAATGGTTAGATTTGTTGGAGCACTAATGCTTGGTTGGGTAATAATGGCTATTTATATAATGTTTGTAAGACCAAATGGAATTGAAGGTACTTGGGCATTTTTTAATTTAATATTTATTATACATGCATGTGTTTTAGGAACAAATTTCTACTCGCTTAAAATTGATAAAACTGGTCTTAATGAAAAAGTTACAAATGAGGGTATTATAGCGCCTACAGTCTTTTTAATTATGATGGCTATACTTTGTTACGGTTTGTCTGATAAAATTTATATCACTTAATTATTAGTCTTTTTAAACATAGTTTTATAAACGTGCCAAATTACAATTAAAATTGTAGTTAATAAAATGCATGCAGTTAAAGCTCTGTCCCATAAAAATTCCCAAGAACCATTACTTAATAATAAAGATCTTCTCAAGTTTTCTTCCATTAATCCTCCTAATACAAAAGCTAGTATCAGAGGTGGCATAGGAAAATCATATAATCTTAGAAATGTTGCAACAACTGCAATTCCGATCATTAAATAAATATCAAAGTTATTGAAAGACATTACATAAATTCCTGTAACTGAGAAAAACAATATTAAAGGTATTAAATAATTTTTAGGGACAGCAAGAATTCTTGCAATATATGGAATTAAAGGAAGATTTAAAATCAATAATATAACCATACCTATATACATTGACATTATTATTGACCAAAAAATTTCTGGATTTGTCATATATAATCTTGGCCCAGGTTGAACTCCAAAACCTAATAGTGCACCTAACATAACTGCTGTAGTTCCGCTTCCTGGTATACCTAGCGTTAACATGGGAACAAATGAACCAGAACACGCTGCATTGTTTGCGGTTTCAGGAGCTGACAAACCATTTACACTTCCTTTTCCAAATTTTTCTTTTTCTTCATCATTAACTACATTTCTTTCCATTCCATAAGCTAAGAAAGATGCAATTGTTGCACCTGCGCCTGGTAATACTCCAATTAAAAAACCAATTATGGATGATCTTGGGATTGTTTTGTACATTTTTGATCTTTCTTCTTTATTGATTTTAATTGAACCAAGTTCTGTCAATGAAACTTGTTTAGCAGCACTAGTTGGATCATTTCTTTTTAAAATAATTGTAAGTGCTTCGCTCATTGCAAATGTAGCCATTACAACAAGAACAAAGCTAATTCCATCCGTTAAATTCATATTATTAAATGTAAATCTTGTAATATCGGATAAGCTATCTTGGCCAACTGAAGCTAACATTAAACCTAATACTACCATCATCATTGCTTTTAAAAATTGACCTTTGGACGAAAAAGCTGCAATTGCAGTTAAACCTAAAATCATTAAAGCAAAATAATCTGGCGATCTAAATGATAAACTTACTTTAGATAAACTAGGTGCCATAAACAAAAGATAAATTGCAGATAATGTTCCACCTGCAAAAGAACTCCAAGCAGCAATTGCTAACGCTTTACCTGCCTTTCCTTGTTGTGCCATTGGATAGCCATCAAATGAGGTAGCAACTGTACCTGGGACACCAGGTGCATTAAGCAATATTGAAGAAGTAGAGCCACCAAATACAGCGCCATAATAAACACCTGCCATAAGAATTAACCCTGTAGCAGGGTCAAATCCATAAGTAATTGGTATCATTAAGGCAATTGCAGTCATTGGACCAAGACCTGGCAACATTCCAATAATAGTTCCAAAAAAACACCCAACCATTACCATTAAAATATTTTGAAGTGTAAGAGCTGTGGTTAAACCAATTAAAATCCCTTCAATCATCCCATAACTCCAATTGATTGCAAGAATGGATCTCTTAAATAAATATCAAGAATGCCATGAAGAAGGTACATAAAAGCTGCTACGAAGGGAAAAGATAATAAAAACATTAAGACCCACCTTCTCTCACCTAAAAAATAATAAGATGAAAATAAAAATAATGAAGTAGTTAAAAAATATCCAACTTTTAAAATTGTAGCCCCATAAATAATTGCAATTACTATAAGTATCCCTGTTTTTTTATACTCTAGATTTTTATGGTCTACTTTTATGGTGTTAGGCTCAGGTAGAACAACTTTTAACCCAGAAAAAAATAATCCTGCATAGCCTAAATAAATTGGAAATGTTCTAGCATTAAATGGTGCATTTTCATCAAATGCAAAAACCTGAATTTGATAAGCGGTGTATAGATAGAATGCTGAGAAAATAAAAAAGAGCAGTGATATAATTTTTGTTGTATTTATATTCACTGCTCTATTTTAAATAATCTTAAAGATTAAATTACTCCTAGTTTTTTCATAAGAGCTGTCATTTCTTCAGTTTGTTTTTCTAAGAAAGAAACAAACTTTCCTTCTGGGTTATAAATATTTACCCATGCATTTCTTGCTCTTACAGTTTCCCATTCAGGAGTTTTTTGTACGTCGCCTAACATTTTAGCAATTTTTGATTTATCAGAATTGCTCATTCCTGGAGGACCAAAAAAACCTCTCCAGTTTACGAATTGTACATCATATCCTTGTTCTTTTAATGTTGGTGCATCTGGAGCATCAGATACTCTTGATGGAGCAGTAATACCAATAATTCTTACTTGGTCTCTTGCACCCATCAATTCACCTAAGCCTGTTGATATAATTTGAGTCTCCCCAGATAAAAGTCCTGCTAATGCTTTTCCTCCAGCATCATATGGTATATATGCAACTGCATTTGGATCTGCTCCTGCAGCTTGAAATGCTAAAGCACCAATTAAATGGTCCATGCTTCCTCTGACAGAGCCACCAGCCATCTTAACTGAATTTGGATCTTTGTTGTAAGCATCAACTACATCTTTAAAGTTTTTAAAAGGTGAACTTTTAGCTACTGCAATAGCTCCATAATCACCAATAACTCCAGCAATTGGCACAACGTCTTTGTAAGATAAAGTACCAGTACCTTTTACATAACCTTTGTGTCTTGTGATTGATCTTAAGACCAATGGTGTTGATTGAACTAGAATTGTATTAGCAGGTTTTGTGTTAATCATGTAAGCTAAAGCTTTTCCACCTCCACCACCTGACATATTTTCAAATGATGCACTTTTTAACATTCCAGCTTTTGTTAAAGCTTCTCCTGTTCCTCTAGCAGTTCCATCCCAACCACCTCCAGCACCACCACCAATTACAAAGTGCAATTTATCCATTGCTACTGAGCTTGAGGTTGTTGCTGAAATTAAAAGTAAAGTTGAGAATAAAACTGTAATTAAAGATTTAATTAGTTTCATTATTTCCTCTCTTATTATAATTATACCTGATATTAAACATAGATTTATATTTAGTGTCAATAATGATTACGTAAATGTTAAATACTTTATCATTTCAAAACTTTTTTAAAGATTTGAGCACCAGCTATAAAGCTCTCGCTATTGGTATTATAGGTGGTTATATTGGAACTATAATTGGTCTGCCTTTACCATGGTTATTAGGTTCTCTAGGTTTGAATCTTTGTGTTGCTTTTACAAAATTTAACATAAAATTTCCCACAAAATTATTAAATCCTATTTTTTTAATGGTTGGAATAATTCTTGGCGGGACTTTAAATGTATCTTTATTATACAAAATACATTTGTGGGTATTTTCATCTGTAGCAATGTTGGTATGTACAATTGTAAGCACAATATTGGCTGGTTTATATTTTGTTAAAGTTTGTAAATTTGATAAATTTATTGCTACTTTAGCAGCGCTGCCAGGTGCATTTGTTCCAATTGCAGCAGCACTTTTAGAATATGGTAAAAAAGATAACCATAAGCAAGTATTAATACCACAAGCAACAAGAGTAATTTTTATTGTAAGTTTTGTACCAATTCTATTTATTAGTAATTTGGGTTTTTCAGAGATCGAAGGATATAATTACGATAATGTCTATAATCTAAGATATTGTTTTGAAATTATATTTTTAATTTTAATTTGTTATTTATTTTCAATATTTTTAAAAAAACTAAAAATTCCATCTCCAATTCTTGTTGGAGCGATGGCTTTGTCGGGATTATTTTATACTTTTGAAATTGTGAATGCTAGATTTCCTGATTTTATAATAAATATTGCTTTTATTTTTTTAGGAACAGCACTCGGAAGTAGATTAAATGGTTTAAAACTGAAAGAATTATTTTTTTATATATTTCATGGGGTTATGGTAAGTTCTATTCTTGTAATTGTTGCAATGGTAACGGCTTATTTTTTACAATTTCTTGGCTTTGATTTCATTCCTACATTTCTAAGTTTCGCTCCAGGAGGCATACATGAGATGGTTGTAATAAGTGTAGCTTATAATATTGATCCAATTTTTGTTAGCTATCATCACTTTTTAAGAATATTAATTATTGTAGCTTTTCTTCCTATAATACTTAAAAAATTTACTGATGAATTTTAAATATTTAAATAAAGTCTAGAATGAGTTTCATACTACTTAAAAGAATTAATGCATAAAGAATATTATAAAATAAATTTTCTTCTATAATTTTTAATAATTTGTAGCCAATAAATATTCCAATTATAGCTAGAGGGAAAAGGGAGATGGATTGATACAATGTATCAAAACTCATCATTGATAAATAAATGTATAGTGGAAGTTTTATTAGATTAACACAGCTAAAAAAAATTATTCTAGTTCCAACGTAAACTTCTTTTTTTAATCTTAATGGTAATAAATAAAGACTCGTAGGAGTTCCACCTGCATGTACACAAAAACTTGAAAATCCTGCTATTGCTGAGCATATAGCACCTTTTAAAAAATTTTGCTTTGCTGGGGTTGTTTTTTCTTTTTTAAATAAAAAATAATGTCCTGCAAATAAAAAACCCATTATTCCAACAATAAATTTTAATAAATTTTCAGAAAAAAAACTAAAAGTAAGTGAACCAATTATAATTCCAACAGCTGCAAAGGGCACTATTAACTTTAGGATATTTAGATTAAATTCCTTTCTAAATCGATAAACAGCTATCATGTCTGAGAAAATTAAAATTGGTAAAATTATAGCAAGTGCTTGTTGTAATGGCATCAAAACAGTCATTAAAGGAACAGATATCAACGATATTGAACCACCTAAACCAGATTTTGCAATCCCATATAAAACAATAGCTGGAACAACACTTATAAAAAAAAGCGAATTTATTTCCATTAATTTAAAGATTGTAAAAAATATTCAAAAACTTTTTCTGGTGAAAGTTTATTAAGATCTGTTACTTGGATTGCTTTAAAATTTTCTCTTTCTATACTTACTTTGTATGCTGTTGTATGTGATCCAAATAATGCTACTCCTTTAACACCAAGGTGTGAAGCAATATGTGCTGGTCCTGTATCATTTGATATAACAAAACTACTTCCTTTTATTAAAGATGCAAGTTCCTGTATATTTAATGAATTATTTTGGTTTAAAATTGTAATTGCATTAATCTCTTTTGTCATATTAATCTCTTTGGGACCTGGAGCAACAACAATTTGATATTCATTTTCAAATTTTTTTTTAATTAGTTCTATGAGTTCATTGTAAAAAGGCCATTTTTTAA
Source organism: uncultured Pelagibacteraceae bacterium (assembly GCA_902599955.1). Lineage (GTDB taxonomy): Bacteria > Pseudomonadota > Alphaproteobacteria > Pelagibacterales > Pelagibacteraceae > Pelagibacter. The sequence goes on along the minus strand of CACKHK010000009.1, from coordinate 16,414 downwards.
TTGTTAAATGCGGCGAACAGAAAGGAAATAAAACTATGTATTTATTTAAATTAAATTTTTTTTTTATATTTTCTATATTTGAGCAAGCCCACTTAAAATCAGGAAACATAGTTTTGATAGTTTTTACACCTGAAGCTTCTAATTGATGTTTAAATCTATCTAGAACAGGATTTTTATCAAATTCAACTTTAGACTTATCATTTGGTAATGTAGTTTCAGAAGATGACCAAATAAGATTGCCGGCATTAGGAAATAATATTTTTTTATAGAAACTTGAACGAGAAGAATTTTGTAAATCAAAAACTTTTATAAATTTGTATTTTTTCAATTTTCTCATAAGATTGAATAAATAAATCAAATTAAATCTTGATAATCTCTTATCTAAAATTGTGCCCTCTAGATGAGGGTTTTGCTTAAAAAGATCAATGTAAGGCTTTGATGTTAATAAATAGATTTTATCATCTTTATGAAAATCAGAAATATCTTGAATTGCACCACTTGCCTGAGCTATATCACCTAAAGAACCATGTTTAATTATGAGAATATTAGACATATTTTAAACAACTTAACACACTATAAAAAATTATGAATAAAATACTAGTCGAAGTATCAGTTGGTGAACTTTTAGATAAAATCTCTATTCTGGAAATAAAAAAAGAAAAAATTAAGGATCTTGAGAAACTAAAATTTATAAACGATGAATATAGTGTACTTAAAGATCAATTTAATAAAAATGTTGAATCAGATGAAAAATTACTTGAATTATTCAATTCATTAAAAGAAATTAATTCAAAACTCTGGGTTATTGAGGATGATAAAAGATTATGTGAAAAAAATTCTGATTTTGGTGAAAAATTTATAAAACTTTCAAGAGACGTACATTTTTTAAATGATGACAGAGCAAAACTTAAACTGGAAATGAATAATCATACAGGTTCTAAAATCAAAGAAATTAAAGAATATACAAGCTATTAATCAATAAGTGAGCGATAAATCGTCAATCAGATACATATTAACTCTATCTATACCGATATTTTTTGCCAACCTTGCAATTCCCCTGGTTGGAATTGTTGATACAGCATTAATGGGAAATATGAGTGATCAAAGTTATTTGACTGCAACGAGTATAGCATCTAGTTTTTTTTCATTAGTATTTTGGAGTTTTGGTTTTTTAAGAATGGGTACTGTGGGACTAGTAAGTCAATCATTTGGAAGAAATGATTATAAAAGCATCTTAAATATAGTTTTTAGAAATCTACTATTTGTAATTTCAATATCAATTTTATTGATACTATTCCAAAAACAATTATTAAATTTATGTCTAATATTTTTTGATTTATCAATTGATACAAAAAATAAATTTAATGAATATTTTAATATAAGAATTTACTCATCTCTTTTTGAATTAACAATTTATATTGTAGTAGGATTATTTATTGGATTACAAAAGACAAAAATTTCAAGCCTTGCAATTGGTTTATTATCTATTCTAAATATCTTATTTAGCACTATTTTAGTATTAAAATTCAATTTAAATATTAAAGGTGTCGCTTATGGGACTTTACTTGCCACAGGAATAACATCATTTTTATTTTTATTTTATATTTTCTATTATTTAAGAAAATACGTCCCTTTTAACTTTAATTTAGAGGAAATTATAAATACCTCAAAATTAAAAAATTTATTAGAGATAAATTTAAATATATTTTTAAGAACTATATTACTAACTTTTTCTTTTTTTTGGTTTACTTATCTTGGTGGAAGAATTGGTGAAGAATTTATTGCAGCTAATACAATTTTAATAAATCTTATATTTTTGTCTGCATTTATCTTAGATGCTTATGCCTTTTCAACAGAAGGTATAGTTGGATATTCTATTGGTAGAAAAAATAAACTTCTTTTTATTAAAATTGTTAAAAATTCATTTATTTTGAGTTCTTTAACCGGGATATTGATTTCTTTATTTTACTTATTTTTCAAAAATTCATTTATAGATTTTATGACCGACTTAGAGAATATAAGAGATATTAGTTACCAGTATTCTTTTTGGGTAGTGTTATTACCTTTTGTTTCATCATTTTGTTACCAATTAGATGGAATATTTATCGGAGCTTCTCAAACCCAAGAGTTGAGAAATGCCATGTTTGTCTCTGTTATTATTCACTTAATAAGTTCATTTATGCTTGTTGAAGGTTTTGGTAATCAAGGTCTATGGATTTCTTTGACTATATTTTTGATTTTACGAGCACTCACATTAACTTTTTATTTTAATAGAATTTACTTAAAAATTTAAATTAATTATTTAATGCTTGGAATAATTTTTCTTAAATCCATAGCTATTTTTGGTTTTATATTTGAATATATAATTCCTTTACCAAATTTTTTGAGAGCCATTATTTTCCCATCGGGTGAAATAATAACTGTATGCCCAAAAGTTTCTCTTTTAATCGTATTTTTTCCAGTTTGATTAGGAGCGAAAATATAACAAAAGTTTTCAATAGCTCTTGCTTTTAATAAAGCTAACCAATGTCTTTGACCAGTTTTTTTGGTAAATGCAGACGGAACAGTTATAAAACTTAAATTTCTTTTTGATAAGTTTCTATAAAGTTCTGGAAATCTTAAATCATAACAAATTGAAAGACCTATTTTTCCCCATGGCAATGAGGCTGATACTAATCTTTTACCTGCCTTAAAAACTTTACTTTCTTTATGTTGCTCTTTTTTTGAAACTTTAACATCAAACATATTTATTTTATCGTAATAGGTGTTTATTTTACCATTAGGTCCAATAAGAATAGATCTATTTCTTAATTTGTTTTTTTCTTTAATACACATTGAGCCAAGGAGTATCCATTTTTTCTTTGATTTAGCTATAAGTTTTACTTTTTTTATTATTGGATCATTCCTCATTTCATATGAATATTTAAACAAATTTTTTTTATCAGCCGACATTAATGAAGAAGTTTCTGGTGTAATTATTAGGTCTGATTTGTTCTTTATCGCTTGATTTACATATTTTATAATATCTTTAGAATTTTTAGTATAATCTTCCCCACTAGATAATTGAATACAAGCTACTTTCATGTTTGAAATCCGTATTTTTTTTCTAAATACTTTACAATATTGTGAATTATAAAAGTTAAAAATAAATATATTATTCCTGCAGTAATAAAGGCTTCGAATGGCTTAAAAGTTAAAACGTTTACTTTTCTAGCTTCTCCCATTAAATCCATAATTGTTATTACACTTGCCAAAGATGTACCTTTTAGCATTAAAATTATCTCATTTCCATAAGCAGGTAATGACTGTTTTATTGCTATTGGAATTTGTATTTTATAAAAAGTAATTTTCTTTGTGACACCTAAACTTTGTGCAGCCTCTATATAACCCTCTTTTATTGTTTGGAAAGCCGATCTTAAAATTTCAGATGTGTATGCTCCAGTATTTAGCGAAAATGCAATAATTGCACACCAATAAGGTTCTCTAATAACCACCCATAAAAATGAGTTTCTTAGAAATTCAATATTAGCTAAACCATAATAGATTAAATATAATTGAACAAGCAATGGTGTGCCTCTGAAAAAATAAGAATATCCGTAGGCAAACTTATTAATTAGAGGATTATTGTTAATTCTTAAAATTGCAAAAAATAGACCAATTAATAGTCCAAAAAACATAGAGGATATTAAAAGTTTTAGAGTTATAGCTGTGCCATTTAACAAACTGGGAAAAATACTAATCATTAAATTTATGTCCATTAGTAACCTTTATTAAATCTAGATTCTAATTTATTGATTATTTTCATGCTTAAAAATGTGAGAACTAAATATAGAACTGCAGCAACAGAGTAAAAAAATAATGGATCTCTTGTAGATCCTGCTGCGATATAGGACTGCCTCATAATTTCTACCAATCCAGTTACAGATATTAAAGATGTATCCTTTAATGTTATTTGCCAAACGTTACTTAGGTTAGGAATAGAGAGTCTCAACATCTGGGGTAAAATAACTTTATAAAATTGAATACTTTTCTTTATTCCTAAAACCTGAGACGCTTCGAATTGACCTTTATCAATTGACAATATTGCTCCTCTAAAAACTTCTGTTGAATATGCTCCTGATATAATCCCTATGGCAAGAGCACCAGTTATAAATGCATTAATCTCAATATAACCATCATATCCAAAAATTGAGGCAACATACATTACGGCTCCTGTGCCACCAAAAAATAGTAAATAAATTACTAATAGTTCTGGAACACCTCTAATAATTGTAGTGTAACAATTTCCAATTACATTAAGTGTTTTATTTTTAGATAATTTTAAAGGAGTAAATATTAATGCAAACACAAATCCAATTGCCATTGCAGCAATTGATACGGCAATTGTCATTAGGGTTGCGAAAAATAGTTCATCTCCCCAACCAGTATCTCCAAATGATAGAAGCTCCATATAGATTGGCGACTATATATTATAGTCGCCACATCTAAAATTAATTACATAGAAGCGTCAAAACCAAACCATTTAATAGCAATTCTACTAATATGGCCGTCTTTTCTTGCTTTATCTATAGCTTTATTAAAGGCTTTTAAAAGTTTAGTGTCATCTTTTCTAATACCTACTCCAACACCATTACCAAATGCACCACCTGAAAAAGTTGGTCCCACAAGTACAACAGCTTCTCCAGACTTTTCAGCATAATCGGTAAATGCAACCGCAGCAGCTAACGCTACATCACATCTTCCGTTAGATAAATCAAGGTTAACCTCATCTTGTGTCTTGTAAGTTTTTAAATTTACTTTTCCTACATCTCCAGACTCAAGAAAGTTTTGGTGAATTGTGCCAATCTGAGTACAAACTGTTTTTCCCGATAAAGCAGTTGTTAATGTTTTCATTGCTTTATTTACAGCTGATCCGCCAAGGTTTAAGTTTACAGCATCAGGAGTGTCTATTCCTTCAAGATCTGAACCTTTCATAACTGCTAAAGATGCAACTTCATCTGCATATCCTTGTGAAAAATTAATTGTTTTCATTCTTTCCTCGGTGATTGACATTCCGGCCATGATTGCATCAAATTTTTTAGATGTTAATGCCGGTATCATTCCGTCCCAATCTTGTTCAACTATTTCACATTGTTGACCGATATATCTGCATAACTGCCAAGCTAATTCTACTTCAAAACCAATTAATTTCCCTGAAGCATCTTTTGAATTCCAGGGAGGATAAGCGCCCTCTGTTCCAATTCTTATTTTATCAGCATTAGAACTGCTGATTAAAAATAAAGAAATTATAATCGAAAAAAAAGTTTTTTTTAATATATTCATTATTTCCTCCGTTAAAATTTAATTATTTCATAAATTGATAGAATAAAAAAGAAAATTCTAATGATTTATAGATGATGAAAAGTTCCAAGAGCAGTCAAAACTAGGTATATAAACTCTCGATAATTTTGTATTACCAAAATTTTTATTAAATACATTAAGCCAGTTATTTACTTGATCAGGTTTTTTATCCTGACTGCCTACTTGAGCTGTTATTACACCTTTTGGTTTTAATATTCTTTCTAAGGCATTCATATTTTTTGCAGCTAGATCGATGCAGTACTGATCATCATTTAAATCAACAAATATTTGATCATAAGTATTATCGTTAACTATTTTAATACTTTCAAAAGCATCCCCCCAAACACAATTTACTGAATTTTTTTCTGTAGCTTTGTTTCCAATTTTTGCTAAGTGTTTGTCGCAAACATTTACAACCTCTGGATCTAATTCAAACCAATCAATAAAACCAAAATTTTTTGAAATACACTCTCTTGCAACACCTCCGTCACCTCCACCAATTATTGCAGCTTTTTCTTTATTTGAATTTAGATTAAGTCCAGAGTTAACAAATGTTGAGCTATATAAGTGCTCATCACTCTCTGCCACCTGAATTTCATTATCTATGAATAGTGCTTTACCAAACTGTTCTAATTCTAAAATTTCTATTTGCTGTCCAACCTCAGATTTAAATTTTTCTAAAATTTTTTTAACTATGTAAGACTTCTTTAAACCCGGTGAGCTATAATTGTCATGATAATGGTCTATAGTATCCCTATTAAATTTTTTAATAATTATATTTGTATGATCAATTTCCTCTTTAATAACATCCAAAGCTACTAAAGGGGATACTTTTGCACATGTAAAAAAATCAAAACTTATTATGCCTTTTTCAGGAAATGTATGAAAACTTATATGGCTTTCTGCAAGTAAAGCTACAAGGGTAAATCCTTGAGGTTCAAACTTATATTTTGTTATTTCTAATACTGTTACTTTTGCAATTTTTGCAATTTTATAGACTAATTTTTCATAAAAAGCTGGATCGTATTCTTTCTTTGTTCCTAAAATATCAAGTGTAATATGTTCTCCAACTTTTGTTGTCATTCTAATTTTTTTTATATGTTTTGCTCTTATTTAAAACTTTTTTCATTTCATTTAAACTTAAAAGTTTAGGCCGTCCCAATAAGAGAGCTTTGATGTACTGTTTGGCAAGATTATCTACTTCCTCTGCTAATTCAAATGCTTCTGCAAGACTAGATCCAAATGTAATCTGTCCATGATTGGCGATTAAACATGCAAATCTGTTTTTTAAAGCTTTAAGAATATTTTTTGATAATTCTCTCGTTCCGTAAGTTGCATATTTTGCACATTTAATATCTGATCCACCAGCTAAGGCCACCATGTAATGAAATGGAGGTATTTTTTTATTATGTGTTGATAGAGCTGTAGCATTTGTAGAATGAGAATGAACTATTGCTTTAGCATTTTTTTTTGAAATATAAATATCTTGGTGGAACCTCCACTCAGAAGAAGGTTTCTGTTTTTTATTATATTTTCCATTTAGATTAACAAATACGATGTCCTTAACTTTTAATAATGAATATTTTTTTCCAGAAGGAGTGATTAAAAATCCACTTTTATATCTTAATGATATATTGCCAGATCTTAGAGCTGATAATTTTCTTTGATTTAACAGTTTGGCAAATTTAATAATCTCTTTTTTTTGAATTAGCATTTTATGTATTAAGATTATTTTTATCTTTATTAATTTGACTTAAATAATAAAAATATAAATAACCAAATACAATTCCAACTAAGACTAAAATATATTGATAAAATTTAAGTAATACAAAAACAATTGGCAGTTCTTTATTTGGGTTCTGATTAAAAAAATTTTCTGTTCCATCCTTGTATAAATCAATTGGACCAAATATTAAATAACATCCATAAATAACTAAATACACACAAGGTAATATTGATAATTGAAGCAGTATTTTACTCTCTTTTATTAATTTAATTAAATTTGCTGTTATGCCAACTATAACTAAACATATTAAAGATAGAATAAGAGGGTTCATAATTTACTAAACATTTGTTTTAAACCATTTGTAGATGCTTTGCATATACCTTTTTCAGTTATTAAACCTGTCACATATTTTGCAGGGGTTATATCAAAAGCAAGATTCATAGATTTACTTCTTTCAGGATAAATCAAAACTTTTTTTATGTTATTTTTATCATCTTTTCCCTCTATATAAGATAGTTCTTCGGCGTCTCTCTCTTCAATTGGTATCTCATTATAATCTTTTGTTTCCCAATCAATAGTGGAACTTGGTAGAGCTACATAGAAAGGTACATTATTATCATATGCAGCCAAAGCCTTTAAATAAGTACCAATTTTATTACAAACATCACCTGTTGATAAAGTTCTATCAGTACCCACAATACACATATCTACCTCGCCTCTTTGCATTAAGATTCCACCTGTATTATCTGTAATAATTGTATTTGGTATTCCTTCTTCATTCAATTCAAATGAAGTTAAATTTGCGCCTTGATTTCTTGGTCTGGTTTCATCGACCCATACATGTACGGGAATACCTTTTTTATGTGCATGATAAATTGGAGATGTTGCGGTACCCCAGTTAATAGTAGCTAACCATCCTGCATTACAATGAGTAAGTATATTGACTGTTTTTTTCTTTTGATTATAGATTTTCTCAATAATTTTAAATCCCTCTAAACCTATATTTTCACAAAAATTTATATCTTCATTACATATTTCTTTGGCTTCATTTATTGCAACATCAAATAAATTTTCAGATTTTATAAATGATAATTTATTATTCATCCTATGGACTGCCCATTGTAAGTTAATTGCGGTGGGTCTTGCATTAACTAGTTTTTCTGAACTTTTTTTAATAAATTTTAAGTCATTATTTTCCTTAATTGCCAAAGCTATACCGAAAGCAGCTGTAGCTCCTATTAATGGGGCGCCCCTAACTTCCATTGATTTAATTGCATTAACAGCATGATCTACTGTTTCGAGATCCTTAATAATAAAATTATGTGGAAGTTTTGTTTGATCAATTATTTTAACTACATCATCTTCGTACCAGATAGTTCTATATTCTTTACCTGCTATTCTCATTTATTCAATACTCTGCCAGCTATTGTTTTCAATTTATCTTTTGTTTTTTGAGTTCTATTTTCTGGTGCAGTTATAATAGCTACATCTAAACAATTATTTGTTGGATCATTTGGATCAATATAATTCTCAAAGACATCTATTAAATTTTTGATCATATTTTTTGCTTTTGAAGCATTGTCTAATAATACCTTAATAACTTTTTGAACATCAACATTTTCATGATCTGGATGCCAACAATCATAATCAGTCACCATTGAGACAGATGCATATCTAATTTCAGCTTCTCTTGCTAACTTTGCTTCTGGCATATTAGTCATTCCAATCACATCTGCTTTCCAGGATCTATAAAGATTCGACTCAGCCAAAGTTGAAAATTGTGGACCTTCCATTACTACATAAGTCCCTCCCCTTTGATAATCTATTTCTTCTTTTTTAATTGCATCCTCACATGCATTCATTAATCCACTTGATGTTGGATGGGCCATTGATACATGGGCAACAATTTCATCTTCAAAGAAAGTTTTATTTCTTGCAAATGTTCTATCTATAAATTGATCTATAATAACAAATTTACCTGGAGGTAAATCTTTTTTTAGAGAGCCAACTGCAGATATTGATACAATATCTGTTACACCTAGTTGTTTTAATGCATCAATGTTTGCCCTAAAATTGATATTTGATGGTGAAATGAAATGACCTTTGCCGTGTCTTGGAAGAAAATAAACTTCCTTACTATTATAATTAGTTTTTAAAATCTGATCTGAAGGTTTCCCCCATGGAGTGTCTAAATCTATTAATTCTCTATCGTTAAACTCTTCAACATCGTAAAGACCACTTCCACCTATTATTGCTAATTTATTATTTGCCATGTAAATAGTAATTATATTGTATTTATAAATAACTATAATGGATTTGAAAGATTATATTCGTTCAATTAAAGATTATCCTAAAAAAGGTATTTTATTTAGGGATATAACTACCTTAATAAAAGATGAATTGGCATTTGAGGAAACAATTAATCAGATAGTTAAAAAATCAAAAAAATTTAAAGTGGATAAAATAGCAGCAATTGAATCACGTGGTTTTGTTTTTGCATCTGCAGTTTCTTACATCTTAAAAAAACCATTCATAATGTTAAGAAAAAAGAACAAACTTCCTGCTGATGTACACTCAGTAGATTTCCAATTAGAATATGGAACTGCAACAATAGAAATTCACAAAGATTCTATTTCTGAAAATGACTCGGTATTAATAATTGATGATTTAATAGCAACAGGTGGTACTGCAGAAGCAGCTGCAAAACTCGTAGAAATTTCTAAAGGAAATGTTGCAGCTTTTATATTTGTCATAAATCTTTTTGATTTAGGTGGCTGTGAAAACCTTATAAAAAACGGTTATAAAGTTGAAAATTTAATGGACTTTCCTGGACACTAATAGATAGTTGAATTATGAAAAAAATATTACAAATTTTAGTTTTTTTTTTATTTTTTCAAACTCACTCATTAGCTGGACAATACTCTGATAAATTTGCAAATTGCTTAATGCAAAAAACTACTGAAAGAGACAAAATTGTTTTGGTTAGATGGGTTTTTTCAGTGATAGCTCAACATTCCGCACTTAGTACTGAATTTCAAATTAGTTCAGATAAAGTTAGAAATCACGAAATTGCAGTAGCTGATTATATGCAATATATTTTAGGTACTGTTTGTTTTCAAGAAACTAAGGATGTTCTAAATTATGAAGGTGTTGACGCGTTTGGAGAAGCATTTGAATTGTTAGGTGAATTAGCTATGTTATCTTTAATGGAAGATCAAAGAGTTAATGTAGCATTCGAAAACTGGATTAAATACCTAGACCCAAATTTTTTAAAAAAATTTGAGTAATTTTGGTAGCGGGAAGTGGGATCGAACCACTGACCTCGGGCTTATGAGTCTATCGCCATGAACCCTTGAGCGTACCTCTAGAACAATTACTCCTGTAAATGCTCTCTTTCCTTTCTAGTAATATTGAATCAAATTAAAGAATCTTAGTCAAGAACCAATGTCATTGACGCGTATATGGAGCAATAAAAGTACTTAATTGATTTAAAAAAATAAAAAAAAAGTTGATTAAACTAAATAACTAGTTATATAGTTATTTAGCTATGATAAATAATATAACAGCTGCAAAAGGATTTAACGCCGTTGGTTCAAAATCTAGGTTGGTTGTTCTAACAGAACTTGTTAAAGTTGGATCAAAAGGATTAACAATTGGAGAAATCCAAAAATTAGTTAAAATTCCCCTTTCAACTTTAGCTCATCACCTAGATCATCTAAAAAAAGCAAATCTTATTAATCAAGAACAAAAAGGTAGATCTATTTTAAATTTTGCAGAGTTTAAACATATACAGCAATTGGCCAATTATCTTTTAAAAGAATGCTGTGTAAATGAGAAAAAAATAAAATAATGAAAACTTTAATTTTAAAAAATATCAACATAGAAAAATTTAGTTTTAAATCAGTTTGGACTTTAGTTTTGTTGATACCATTACTAGTGTTTATCTTCATACCTAAGGAATTTAGTTCGATTATTACTTTTGCTCTAAAAGCTTTAATGGGAACTATCCCTTTTATTCTATTTGCTGTTAGCTTAGTTGCTTACTTAAAAGCAAGTGGTGCCGAAAGTTTAGTTTCAAAAGCTTTTAAAGGTAAAGAAGTTAAAACTATTTTTATTGCAACTCTTATTGGTGGACTAGCTCCTTTTTGTTCATGTGAAGTTATTCCATTTATTGCTAGTATGTTAGCTTTAGGAGTGCCACTCTCAGCTGTGATGGCTTTTTGGTTGTCATCTCCTTTAATTGATCCTCCAGCGTTATTAATCACCGCAAGTGCATTAAATTGGGATTATGCAATTGCAAAAACTATATCTGCTTTAGCAATTGGATTAATAGGTGGTTTTGGAATTTATTTTTTATCAAAATTTGGAATGTTTGCTAGTCCATTAAAGCAACAGACTAAATCTGGTTGCGGATCTTGTTGTGATACTAAAGATCCTTTTGACCAAGAGATAGTATTAAAGTTTTGGATTAAAACTGAGAGAATAGATACTTTTAAAAAAGAGTTCATAACAAATGGATTATTTTTGTTAAAATGGCTATCTCTTGCTTATCTAATTGAGGCATTAATGGTTCAATTCATGTCAGCACAAGTTATAGGAAATTTTTTATCTGGTGATGGATTATCTTCAATTATAATTGGTGCTTTTGCTGGTGTGCCAGCCTACTTAAATTCTTATGCGGCGCCTGCAATTGTATCTGGACTAATTGAGCAAGGTTTGAGTGCTGGAGGTGCAATGGCATTTTTGGTTGGTGGCGCAATCAGTTCTGTTCCTGCAATGACAGCAGTTTGGTCTTTAGTTAATCGTTCAACATTTATTGCTTATCTTTTTTTTGGTTTTGGTGGAGCTATTTTGTGTGGGATAGCTTTTCAAGTCTATATCAATTTTTAATTGACGCCTCAGAGACGCAAAACAGACTATTGCTTCTAGAATGGTAGCGGGAAGTGGGATCGAACCACTGACCTCGGGCTTATGAGTCCCGCGCTCTAACCAACTGAGCTACCCCGCCATAAATTCTTGAGAGTTATAATAGAAATTTTATATAACGCAATCAACTATTAAAAAAACTAAGTTTTTTTTACACCAGTTGGATGTGGAACACCATTAATAACTAGTTTTGGTTCTATGCTAACATCAATTAATTCTGGGCGATTTTCTAAATAAGATTTAACACTATCAATTAACATTATATCCTCAAGAAATTTTTCTAATTTAGGAAATTTTTTTATAATAGTTGGATCTAATAATTTTGACAGATCTAAATGATGAAATGTAACAAAATCACATGCCCTTGGCTCATCATAGATAAAAAATTTTTTGCTGTTCTCCCTCAAGACTTTTTCAAGATCTTCAAATCTTGATAATAAAAATGGCATCATATCATCTTTTTTTTTAATAAATTTCTCTCCTTTTGCAAAATTTACTGTTGGGTTAAGTGGCATAAAAAGCTCTTGAGAACTTTGCATAATAGCATTTGCTTTAGCATTTAGTATTGGATCAGTAATGTTAATTCCTGCTAAATTTTCTATAAATGTCATTATTGCCATGCTTTGACAAAGCTCATGTTTCTTATCTATAATTAACATGGGTAATTGTTTAAATGGAATATTAGGTTTTACTTCTGACCATTCTTTATCATAATAATCCCACGACATAAGATCTTCATATTCAATACCTGTATAATGAAAAAGCATACGTGGAGCTTCAGCCAAAGCTCTCATCTTAAAATATATCAATTCTAATTTATGTATCACTTAAATTTATGAGGCTATGAACTTAATTAAATAATAAAGTATACCTGTAATTATAGTTGCATAAATAAAACCTATAACAAACAATTTGATAATTTTTTTATTGTCATCATATTTTGATTTTAAATATACGTAAATGAGAGTGTAAATTCCTACTATTGCAATACTTAATAATATATCAGTTGGATTCATATAATTTACTATACTCTTAATTTAATCTAATAATATTACATATTCAATTGATAATAGAATAAATTTAGATTGTCTTATCTTTGTCAAATAATAAACTGTTCTAATAAAAATATAGAGAGAGGTATAAAATGATTAAATTTAAATCGATTAGCAAAGCTTTTACAAGCTTTGTGTTAGTTATAACATTTTTAGTATCTTCAACAGCAGCATTTGCAGAAATAGTGGGTAGACTTTCAGTTCACTGGAGTCCTAAGCATCACAGTGCAAAGCATGCTCAAATATTTGCTGATGAAGTTAATAAAAGAGCGAATGGAAAATTGAAAATCGAAGTTTATCCATCAAAACAACTTTTTGGAATTAGAGAAGTAATGGGTGCTGTAACTTCAGGTGCGGTTGAATTAGGAGGAATAGTTGGTGTTGTAAGTTTTCCACCAATAAATAAAAACTTTAATGTAGCCTCTTTCCCAGGTTTATTTAATTCTTGGGAACAACAAAGAGGTTTTTTTCAAAATTCTCCTAAAGGAAAAGAAATTTGGGGAGAATTAACAAAAAAAACTAATTCAACTTTAGTAATGTATAACCCTGTTGGACCAGTAATGTCTATTTCTAGCGCGAGAGAGTTAACTGGAATTGATGCAATGAAAGGTTTAAAAGCAAGAAGGTTGCTTAAGAGTGAAGAGCCTATGTGGGATGCTCTTGGAGCAAATCGTGTATCTTTAAAAACTGGTGAAGTATATAACGCACTACAATCTGGTATGATTGATACAATAAATAGTCCCCCAGGAAGTATTAAAGCATATAGTTGGTGGGAATTTTTAAAATACGCTCAAAAGCCTTATCAATACTATGCTGATGCATATATCATGGCAAATTCTACTTGGTTTAATAGTTTACCTGCAGACTTACAAAAAATAATAATGGATGTTGGTAAAGAAGTTGGAACACTTTCAACAGATAGAATTATGGATCACGGTGAAACTGTTCTAAAGGAATTTCAAGACAGAGGTGGTGTTGTAACTACTCTTTCAGGAGCTGAAAAAGCTAAATTTGACAAGTTAATGAAAGATAAAGTTATGCCTGCTATGGCAAAAATGATTGATGCTGATGCGTTAAAAGCAGCTCAAGAGTACGCTAAAAATAACTAAAGTTATTTGTCTAGTCTTTAAAAATGAAAGCATTGCGAGCAGTTAACAATTTTTTAGCTTCAGCATCTTTAACTCTCGCAATGTTGATAATATTTATTATGGTTGCTGCTTTATTTTTAAGCGCAACAACAAGATTTATAACTGGAACTGGGTTTGCTTGGTTTATAGAATTACCGCCTGTCTTAGTAAGCTGGTTGGTTTTTCCACTTTTAGGCCCACTATTAAAAAAAGGGCAACATATTAAGGTAGATTTTTTAACCCCTTTATTATCAAAAAAAAATAAAGAATTTTTATTTTTGATTGTAAACATGGTTGCATTGATATCCGCCTGTATATTTTTTAAAGCAGGTCTTGATGCTACAATTATGTATTTCAATTTAGGTCAAGTTATGGAAATTGAAATTAGTATCCCTATATGGTGGATGTTTTTGGCTTTCCCAGTAGGTTTTTTTATATTAGCTCTTACATCTATAGAGTTATTATTTGATAACATAATCAATTTGATAAAAAATTAAATGTTTGCTTTAGCATCAATTTTATCACTTTTAACATTAGTTATTTCAGTTCCAATTTTTTTAGTTTTTGGCCTAGGAAGCTCTATTGCTGCTATTGGTGGTCTGAACCTTCCTTGGTCAGTTTTAATTCAAGTCTCTTTTGGAGCACTCACCAAACATGTTCTAATAGCAGTGCCATTATTTATATTTAGTGGAATGGCTATGTTAAAAGGAGGTGCAGCTCTGAGACTTGTAAAATTTGCAACAACATTAGTTGGGCATTGGCCAGGTGGACTTGGAGTTGCCATGGTTATAGCAATGGGTTTCTTTGCGGCATTTTGTGGATCTATATTAGCTGCAATTACAGCTGTTGGAACAATTATGATGCCTAAAATGATAGAGCAAGGCTATCCGACACCATTTGTAGTAGTGCTAGCAGCATCTGCAGCATTACTTGAAGCTTTAATACCTCCTTCAAATGCTGCTATTTTATTTAGCGCTCTAACATATGTACCGGTTTCTAAAACATTCGCAGCTGGAGTAATTCCTGGGATAATACTTCTTGTTTTAATGGTTTTGTTAGTATTGTTTAAATGCAGACACATAAGAGCAGATAAAAAAGCTACTTTTAAAGAGAGATTTAGTTCATTTGTTGCTGCACTGCCTGCCTTGATTACTCCAGTAATAATTTTGGGTGGAATATACGCTGGTTTTTTAACACCCTCAGAGTCTGCAGCTATAGCTGGTGTTTATGCGGTCGCAATAGGTTTTTTAATTTATAGAGAATTAACTTTTTCATCTTTATTAAGTTGCTTGAAAGATACCGCTATTATTACTGCAGTAATATTTTCTATTATTGCAACAGCAACCTTTTTAAGTGTTGTGCTGACTTACACTCAAGCTCCACAAAAAATTATAACTTATTTTACAGATATGGGGGTAAGTGTAAATTTATTCTGGATAATGTTAGGTACAATATGTTTAATACTAGGTACATTTATAGAAATAGTTCCAGTATTTTATTTAACTGTTCCGATTTTTGCAGCGTTAACTTTATCTTTTGATCAAAGCTTGCTTCATTTATATGTTGTTTTTGTAGCTTTCGCTGGAATAGGAATGATTACACCGCCAGTTTGTGTTGGAATATACACTGCTGCTGGTGTTATAAAAGAAAACCCTGCTAATGCATTTAAAGAAGTTCCATTATTTACAATAGTTGGAATAATTTATGGGATATTAATGATTTTATTTCCAAAATTTTCGACTTGGCTGCCTAGCCTTCTTTAATTACTCTAACTTTTCTCTAATTTCTTCTTCGCAAATATTTCTAGCCTCTTTAGGTGTGATTTCTTTGGTAATTTTACTTTTTGCGAGCACACATGCTGAAATTGATTTTTTTAAACTAAATTCCTCGTACTTTCCTACACTATAGTAAAGAAAAATTACTGCTATGCTTAAAAACAATAGTAATTTATAATTTTTATACATTAAAAAACTTTGCCACTTTTCTTATTTTACATCAATAAATTATTATAATTGTATAATATATATTCCTTTAATAAATTACAAAACTATAAACTTAATCTATGAAATTTCTTAAAACAATTGTTACAATTACTATATTGATATTTGCATTTGATTTATTGATAAATTTAATTTTACCACAAAGTATTAAAAAGAAAATTGGCACATCTAGAAATTACTCATTAAAGTCAACAAAGTTTCACCATAAAACAGCACCTGAAATAAATGTAAATGAGTTTTGGG
>CACKHK010000008.1 GCA_902599955.1 uncultured Pelagibacteraceae bacterium | reverse complement strand
TTACTGACTCACACTCAGTAAACATGACATCAGCAATATTTATTTCTATACCTAATTCTGGAATTTCAAATTGAACCTCAACGTAACCAGTTCTTAATTCACCAACAAATGCATGGTTTCTAGCATAACCTCTCTGTGTTGAGTAAGCTAAACCAAGAAGAAAACCCTCATCTCCTCTTGAAAGAGATTGCAATCGTTCAGATCTTGTTAAAGGAAAATTAATTGGGTTTCTTGTAATATCTTTAGATGTTTTGCCACTAGGTATTTCTTTCTGAATTAATCCTTCTTTATTTAAAAAGCTTAAAACATGCGGGATTTCTTTATCATCATATTTTTCAATCTTAGCTTTTTCATACTCACCATCAGCAAGAAGTTTGAAGTCAAGTAAACGGTGTGTGTAGTCAAATGTTGGGCCTAACTTTTGTTTACCTGGGATATCTTTAAATGTTGCAGATATTCTTCTCAGGCATAACATTTTGCTAGTTTCGATAGGTTTGCTTGAACCAATTCTAGGTAAAGTAGTTCTATAGGCTCTCATTAGAAAAATTGCTTCAATCAAGTCACCTCTAGACTGTTTGATTGCAAGAGCAGACAAATCTTTGTCATATAAAGATCCTTCTGACATAACTCTATCAACACTTAAAGTTAGTTGTTCACTAATTTGTTTAATATTTAGTTCTGCTATATTTACATCACCTCTTCTTATTTCAGATAACCAAGAATGTGCATTATTGATTGCCTTTTCTCCACCTTTTACAGATACATACATTTTATAGTTCTCCTATTTTTAGTGATCTTGGTATTGAATAAAATTTATCATTATCAACAAAATAAAAATCAAGTCCTAATGGAAATTGCTGGTTATTTTTTTTTATAATCTCTCTATCAGGTAAAAATATAATTTTAGAACTTTTAATACCAGGACCAGTAATTATGGCATTTGGTTTTTCAAATTTAGACTGGCAAATAATAGTGCACGATTGATCAGGATTTTGCTCGTCCCCCTTTTTAAATTCATCTAATGGTAAAAGATCATCCCAAATACCAATTGCAAAATTTGCATTTTTTTTATCTGTAATATTTGCACCTGTATTAAATTTAATCCAATCAATAGTTTCTGGATTGTTAATATCACGACCTAAAAAAATATTCGAATAACTGTCACAAAAAGTTTTTATAATTGAACAACTGGCTGAAAACATTTTTGAAGGCGAATTTATACTGTCTAATATTTCGATCGAACCAGGATATGAAGTTGCAAACAAAATACTTCTAAAATAATCAGCACTTGTTTGAGAATTATTTTTTTTAGAAACAACTTCCATAGATTATTTATCCTCACCTCTTACCAAGGTAAAAAAATCAACTTTAGTAGCTTCTGTTTTAGATAATATTTCATTTCTTTTGTTATTTTTATATTTAATTAATTTATCAATTATGTTTCTTTTAATTATTTCTTTTTTTTCAGTTTGCATCAATGCATCACACAAAGCTGCAATTTTGGATTTATATTTATTTCTACCTTGAACATAACCATGTCCTTGAATTTTTTTATCTAAACTTAATGAACATCTCGTTATAGTTACTTCTCCAACATTAAAATTATCACCTGTGACGCCTGCTTTTCCTTGAACCATAACACTGCCAATCTCAGGTTCTCTTAACCAATTATATTCTATTTTCATATTTAAATTGTCCCAAAGCGATATTAGATAATTTTCATCTGCTGTTGCTAAATAACTTAACCATTGTTTTCTTGATTCATTTTTCATAATACTATACAACTAGACAAGTACTAAAATTAAAAATAATTTCAATATATTATTTATTAAAATTTTATGACAACAAAAGATTTGCTTTGGAAGGAAATATACAATTCAATCAAAAGAGAAATTGTTTTAAATAAGTACAAAATTAATAAAAAGTTAGATTCTGAGAATGACTATGCAAAACAATTTAATGTCAATAGACACACTATAAGAAGAGCTTTTAAAGAACTTAAAGATGATAATTTAATATATTCAAAAAGAGGTCTTGGAGTATTTGTTAAATCATCAAAAATTAATTACTCAATTAGTAAAAACGTACGATTTACCGAGAATATACTTCAAGAAAACCAATCTGTAAGAATTGAAATAAAGAGTTTTGATATTGCTGAATGCAATCCTTTTGAAAAAAAAGAACTCAATTTAAAAAAAAATGATAAAGTTACACGCATAAATAGCATAGGTTTTGTCAACAAGTCACCTTCTGTTATAACCTTCAGATCAATTCCTTATACAAAATTTCCAAAATTTATTAATCTTTTTGTTAAAAAACAATCAGTAACGAAAGCTTTTAATTTATTGAATATCAAATCAATTAAAAGATCAAAAACTCTAATCAATTCAGAAATTGCAGACAAAATAAAATCAAATTTATTAAATATAAATGAGGGTGAAGCATTATTAAAAACTACATCTGTTAATGTCGATTTTAAAAACAATCCTATAGAGTTAAGTGAAAGTTATTTTATTGGATCTAAAATTCAATTTTTAATAAAAAATTAGATTTTCTACCTTAGGTTTAAATTTCATATAACTTAAACAAAATTTAAAAGATTCATTAATAATATTTTAACATTTATTAAAGATTAGAGGATTAATAAATTCCTCAAATGATTATTAAAAAAGTTAACAAATTTTTCGGTGATAATCATGCCGTTAAAAACGTTTCTTTTGAGGTTAACAAACCTCAAATGATAGGAATCATAGGTAGATCTGGGGCTGGTAAATCAACATTACTAAGAATTATAAATCGACTTACCGACGCAACAGATGGGTCGATTGAAATTGAAGGTCAAAATATTCTAGATTTAAAAAGTAAGGAAAAGAGATCATGGCAAAGAAACTGTGCAATGATTTTTCAACAATTTAATTTAGTCCCACGATTAGATGTTCTAACAAATGTAATATTAGGCAGATTAAATTATCAGGGCTCATTTAGAGCATCTTTAAAAATGTTTTCTCGAGATGAAAGAGCTGATGCTTTGATTTTACTTAACAACTTAGGTATGGCTAACACTGCTCTCCAAAGAGCTGAAACATTATCTGGAGGTCAACAGCAACGTGTAGCTATATGCAGAGCTTTGATGCAAAATCCTAAAATGATTTTAGCAGACGAACCTATAGCATCTTTAGACCCAATGAATGCAAGAATGGTAATGGAGTCATTAAGAAAAATTCATGATGAAAAAAATTTAACGGTCATTTCAAATCTTCATACACTTGATACAGCGAAAACTTATTGTGATCGAATTATTGGAATGAAAGATGGTGAAATAGTCTTTGATGATTTGCCTGAAAAATTATCTGATAAACTTGCAAGAGAAATTTATGGTGCAGAGGCTGATGAAGCTTTTGAACCACAAGTAACATCCACTGAGCTTAAAACAAAAAAAAAGATAAATGGAGATGTTGAGAAAGAATTTGCAACTGCATGAGATCAATAACTCATCGTTACAAATAAGTCGTTAGACTTAAATTATAAAAAGGAGATAATTATGTTTAATAAACTAACAAGAGTTATTGCACTTTTGGCTATGGTGTTTTTTTCAACTCAAGCTAATGCAGTAACTTACACAGGTCCAAAAATGGACTTAAGTAAATACCAACCAGAATTTAGAGTTGGTTTTTTAGGTGACGAAGCAGCTCAAGATATTATAGCTAGAAATGAATGTTTCATGCCGTATATCGAAGCCGCTTATGGTGTACCTGCTAAATTCTTTACATTTAAAGATTACGCAGGAACAATGGAGTCGATGCTAGGTGGTAATCTAGATTACACATGGTTTGGTTCATCCGGATATGCGGGTATGTATCTTAAAGATCCAACTGCAGTAGTACCAGTACTAACAAGAATGCAGCCAACAGGTGATATGGGTTACTACTCTGTTGCAGTAGCAACTAAAGCATCTGGAATTAAATCAATGGCAGATCTTAAAGGTAAATCTTTTGGTTGGGCTGACCCTAACTCTACATCAGGTTTTTTAATTCCTTCAATTGAATTAAAGGCTATGGGTATGGACCCAGATACATATTTTTCAAAAACACAGTTTTCTGGAGGACATGAAAACAATGTATTAGCGGTAATGAATGGTGATGTTGATGCTGGTGTAACATGGGTATCTGGTGTTGG
The DNA here is from genome assembly GCA_902599955.1 of uncultured Pelagibacteraceae bacterium. Lineage (GTDB taxonomy): Bacteria > Pseudomonadota > Alphaproteobacteria > Pelagibacterales > Pelagibacteraceae > Pelagibacter. The sequence continues at coordinate 42,639 of CACKHK010000008.1, read as the reverse complement.
TAGCTGGGAAGAAGGATATTCGTCAGGGAATTTAAGAAAAATGGTTGATAAAGGGATTTTAAATATGGACGACATTGTTCAAATTTGGTCTTCAAAATTAATTCCTAATGGACCAATTGTAATGCCTACTTTTTTACCTGTTAGAGCACACCAAGTAATGATTGGTTTAAAGCAATGGATACACGAGAACGATCCAAAATGTAGCGAAAACGTTGCAAACGGGATTGTAAAAAAATGGGTTCCGGTGGATCATTCTTTTTACGAGTCAGTTGTAGCTGCAAGAAAAGCTAAAATTGAAGCGCAAAAAAATAATTAATTAAACCCCCTATAATCAGAGGCAAAGACTGTAAATCTTTGCCTCTGATTTATTTTTAAAAATTATGACAAAAGCCTTACCTGCCAACCTAGAACAAATTGAAGTTAATTTAAAAAAATTAACAAACCAGAGAACTAGGTCCTCGCTACTTGGAATTGCAATTCTAATATTAATTTTTTTTGGTGGTACCTTGGTATCGTTAGAAGCAAATGCAGGGTCTTTTGGAAGAGGTATAGCTAATTTTTTTAACTACCCTAGAGATTTATTTGTAGACACTTTTGAGATGGGATGGAAATATTGGCCAAGAGTTATTAAGTATATTCCTGAATTAATTATTACTTTAAATATTGCTTTATTTTCAACTTCTATAGGTTTTATTTTAGCAATTATATTTGCAATTTTTTCAAGTAGGAACCTAATTAGAAACAAAAGAGTTATTCAATTTACAAAATTTTTAATGGATGTGACAAGATCATTTCCAACATTAATAATAGCAATGGTGTTTTTATATCTAATGGGTAAATCATCTTTACCAGCTGTAATTGCTATAACAATACATACTGCTGGAGCACTTGGTAAATTATTTACAGAGGCTATAGAAAATTGTGATGGAAAACCTATTGAAGGTTTAAGTTCTGTTGGTGCAACTTGGACACAGAAGATAAGATTTTCAGTTCTTCCCCAGGTACTACCTTTGTTTTTAAGTTATGGAATATTGAGGTTAGAAATTAATGTTAGAGAATCTACAATATTAGGTTTTGTTGGTGCAGGTGGAATTGGAGAAATGTTAGCGGCTCTAATTCAGTGGAATTATGGAGCTGATGTTTTAGCGTGTATGTTCTTACTGGTTGGTACGATAATTGCATTAGATTATTTGTCTGCATATTGGAGACATAAATTAATTGGAGCAAATCAATGAGTTCTAGTTTAGCTATTCAAAGAGAAAATATTCGTAAATTATTTCCTGACACATTTAAACAAGCCAGAAAGAGTAGATTAAGAGGCCAAATAATTTTTTTTCTCGTCTTAGTATATTTAATAGTAGGTTTTTTTACTTTAGATGTTGTTGATATCCCAAAAAAATGGAAACCACAAAATGCTGCTATGTTTGTCTTAGACACATATGCACACAAAGATCATGTAACAATGAAATGGGAAAATCATGAGGATATTAAAATAGCTTTTGAAGGAAATTATAGAAGTGTTTATGGAAGAGATAATCTTGATAAATCAATTCCAGATTGGTTTTACAAAAATTCTGATAATGTTGGCAATGTAGTTGAGTTTAATAATAAAGGTAAGGCAATATTATACAAAGATAAAGTCGAGATTGTAAATTTTCCAAAATATGAGAGAGATTTTACCATAAAATTAAATTCTAATGGTAAACCTTACCTTGTAGGTTCAGAGGATTTGGTCATAGAAGATTTAAAAGGTTTTAGAATCACAGAAAATAGAGTTGAATTTAGACCAACTTTGTATGAGAGAATTCAAGTATATCCAAAAAAAGTTGAAATTCATCGTTACAGTATCGGATGGAAATATTTTTGGTTTGATTTCTCAAGTCCGTTAGAACCATATACCTTTTTCGAAGCACTAGGTTTGACTTTTTCTAAAGAAAGAGTTGTTCCTGAAATGTCTAATTTAAAACTTTTCTTAACAGAGATTAAGGATAATGAAGCATTTATGCACGGTAGAGTTTGGTGGGCAATGCTCGAAACAATAGTTATGGCTGTATTAGGGACAATGTTTGCTACGGTAATGGCTCTGCCCTTGTCATTCCTTGCTGCATACAACGTTACACCTATTAAAGCTCTAAGATTTACGTTAAGAAGATTATTTGATACTTTAAGAGGAATAGACTTTTTAATTTGGAGTTTAATATTTTTAAGAGCTTTTGGTCCAGGACCCTTCACTGGTATTTTTGCGATTGGTTTTACTGATACAGGTACTTTAGGTAAATTATATTCTGAAGCAATTGAAAATACTGAGAAGAAACAACAAGAAGGAGTTCAATCTACAGGGGCTAGCAAATTTCTACAACATAGATTTGGTATAATTCCTCAAATACTTCCAATTTTTGTATCTCAATCCTTATACTATTTAGAGTCAAATACTAGAGGAGCCGTAATAATAGGTGCAATGGGCGCAGGAGGAATTGGTTTACAATTTTTAGGTGCACTAGGTACTGGAAATGATTTTGAAAATGTCGCCTACATGGCAATATTAGTTTTGGCTGTAGTAATATTTATGGATAGATTATCTGCTTGGCTTAGAAGAATATTAATTGGATCAGATCAATTAATTGTAAGGTAAATAGAAAAATACCTTTATCATAAATTTTTCTAGAAATTTTAATTTAGGAATTTAAAAAGATAAAAATCAATCTTTCCAGAATTTCCACCAAGGTTTTTCTTCCTTTGTTATCTCATTATTGTCAACAACAACTTTAGTTATAGATGGATCCTCTCCATCTACTAATCCTGCTCTAGCAGTTGTTTTAGCGTCTTCTAATTTTAGTTTTGCCTCAAAAACTCTATTTTCATTACACAATTTCATGCCCTCTTTCATTAATGCTTCTGCCTCAGATGCTTTTTCGGGACTAGATCTTGAAATATCATTTTTAACAGTGGCTCTTAACATAAGTACGCCAGGGTCTTCACAATTCCCTATTTCATTTTTAAATGTATCCTCAGTATTTTGTGAATAACTACTGCCGGCTTGTTGCTCTGTTATTTTAGCATGATTGTCAGCTTGAGTAATAGAAATTGTGGATAAAGTTAATATAAATGAGATTATGATTTTATTCATAATAATCTATTAACTTACTTTTGTTAAAAAAATGTTAAAGAAATAAAAAAATTTGTGAAATATTTGTCTGCATTTTTAATAGGTATATCAGTTACCTTTTGTTACAGCAGTTGTATGTATCTGTTCTCAGCGTTGTTGCTAACTTGGGAAAATGAACTTAGTATCTCAAGGAATAATTTAACATTTATTTATTCTCTAGGCTTAGTTGTGCATAGTTTACTTTTACCTTTTCTAGGTAAGATTGTAGATAGAAATCTAAGTTTTCCAATGATGTGGACCAGTCCTATACTGTTAGGACTAAGTGTAATTTATCTTTCATCAGTAGATACATATGGTGGATTTTTACTTGCTTGGATACTTGTCAGTGCAACCTCGGGTGGCTGTCTTTATACGATGCTTTTTAGTGTCATTACTATTAATTTAAAATCAAAGGCCAAAACATCTATTGCAATAATTACTTTATTTGCTGGATTTGCAAGCACATACACATTTCCTACTGCTACTTATTTAACAGAACAATATGACTGGAGGTTTACTGTATTTATTTTTGGAATATTAAATATATTGATTAGTTCACCAGCTAATTATTTTGGTTTCAAAAATATAATTATAAAAGAATTTAAAAAAATTGAAAAGAAAACAGATCAAAATTCAAAGCTTAAAATAATACTTAAAGATTATAGATTTTGGTTATTTAGTTTTTCATTGTTTGTTATTGGATTTAATATTGGTGCTATTACAACTCATGTAATTCCAATGTTGCAGGAAAAAGGGATGAGTCTATCCCAAGCTGTATTGACAGCATCTCTGTTTGGACCAGGACAAGTAATAGGTAGAATTTTAGTTATGATATATGGAGGTGATAAGTCAAATTTAAAATTATTTGTAATTTGTTTTTACTCGATGGTAGTTGGAATGATATTTTTATACTTTATAAATATTAATCATTACTTAGCATTTTTATTTGTTTTATTTAATAGTTCAGCATATGGCAGTATGGCTATTTTAAAACCTTTGGTTCAAAATGATACTTTTGGCCAAAAAAACTTTGGCAATATTCATGGTATTTTAGCTTTGCAATATATGATTGGTAGTATTGCTGGTCCATGGATTGGTTCGTTGGTATGGAATGTAGGAGGATATGATTTGTTAATATTAGTATTTTTTGTTTTAGCAATATTTGGTAACTCGACAGCAATTTTTTTAAACAAAAAAAAGTTTATTTAAAGCTTCTCTCTACGTGTTTGTAAAAATAATTTATATTTGGAATTTCTAAATTTTCAATTTTAGCAAGATCATCATATTTTCTTAATCTAACTGCATCTTGCATAAAAGGTTGTTTAATAAATTCGTTTGCTTCCTCTTTGGAAAAACTTCCTCCTTGGACATCTAAACTTCGTTTTGAAGCAATAGATAAAGACTCATAATAACCTTTTTCACAATAAACCAAATATCTTTTAGCCGGAACATGTCCTTTAATTAATATTGTAACATCTTCTGGAAAAAATCTAGAAAGAAAAAGAGATCCTGAATTTTCATGCTTTTTATCTATTCCTTTTTTTATGGCTTCTTTGTCATTATTAATTAAGTGACCAATATCATGGAATAGGGCTGCAGTAATAAAAAAATGGTTTTCATTATTTTTTTTTGCCAATAATGCGCATTGAATTGCATGTTCTAGTTGTGAAACTTTTTCATTTCCATATTGTTTGTCTGATCCAATTTCTTCTATAATTTTAAATAAATTGGCAATATTTGACATATTATCCATCATATTCTTTTAAATTAAAAATGTTTCAGTTTTATTACAATTTAGATTTAGTACTCATTAAGTATAGAAAAAATATTTTATAGTAATAAAAGTTAAAAATGAAAAAACTTTTATTTGTTTGTACTGGCAATTCTCACAGAAGCATATTGGCCGAAAGTGTAGTTAATAAATTTCATAAAAATAAATTTATTGGTTACAGTGCGGGTAGCAAACCATCTGGAATAATTAATAAATATGTCATTAAGTATCTAAATGAAAATAATTTTGATACAAAAAATCTGTCATCAAAAAACTTCAACAAATTCTTGAATGAGAAAACAACCTTTGATCAGGTATTTACTGTATGTAACAATGCTAGTAATGAAGTTTGTCCAGTCTGGCCATCCCCTGAAAAAATAGTTCATTGGGATATTGAAGATCCTGTTTATATCATTAATGAGTTAGAGAAGAGTGATAAACCAAATAAAGAAGAGCTGATTTCAACAGAAATACATAAAACTTATTCCAATTTAGAAACAAGAATTAATGATTGGATAAAAAATTATGAAATATAGTAAGTTTTTTCTTGGAGAGTTTATTGGTAGTTGTTTCCTTGTAATGATTATTGTTGGCTCAGGAATAATGGCTGAAAATCTTACAAATGACACAGGTATTATGCTTTTAGCCAATACTATAGCAACTGGCGCAGGACTTTTTGTACTAATAACTGTTTTTAGTGATGTTTCAGGAGCACATTTTAATCCATTTGTAAGTCTAGCAATGTTTCTTACAAAAAAATTAAAAGGAAATTTATTACCCACATATATATCTGCGCAAATTTTAGGTTGTTTGTTAGGTGTAGCACTTGCCAATTTCTTTTTCGAACATCAAATTTTTGAATTATCAACAAAATCAAGGGACGGAATAAATATATTTACATCTGAAATTGTAGCAACATTTGGATTGATACTGATAATTTTTGGATCATTAAAGAAAGGAAGTGTGGTAGTGGCCTCATGTGTTGCTTTTTATATCACTGCTGGTTATTGGTTTACATCATCTACATCATTTGCAAATCCTGCTGTAGCAATAGCGAGAACATTTACAGAAAGTTTTACTGGAATTAATTATATGTATACTCCAGTTTATATATTAGCAGAAATTATCGGTGCACTTTTTGCTGTATTTGTGGCTAAAAAAATGCTTTTCAATAACAGGACAAGAGATAAAACTATCTCGTAGAAAAATTGAACCTATAAGATTTAAGGTCAATTTTCTAAATCAGTTTTTAAAAATTTATTGAAAATCAAAGATTAAAATAATAATGAAGAATATCTATAAGTAAAAACTATTACAGGCTAGAAGGATTAATACTTTCAAACTCCAGCATGTTTTTAAAGGTGCACATTTCAGGTTTTGTGAAAGTAATTTTTGGAATTTTTTTATTAAAATCAGAGGATAATTGTTTATTAAATTTAGTTAAATTTTTTATTTCAGTTTCATTAAGTTGTCTCAAGATATAAGCTAATGTAACATGGAAAGTATATCTTTGATGATTTTCAAATTTAATTTTCAATAAATTACTTAGTTCATCTCTACAATTTCTTAAAATTTTTTCGTCCTCCTCAGAAAAGGGTTCTAAAACAATGCTGTAACCTCCAAAAAATGTTTTTAGTTTTAAATTGATTTCTTTTGGAAAATTATAGTTTTCAATTCTTTTATTTAATTGAATAGCTATATCTTTGTAATCCATATCAAGATCTATATCTGTTGGCCAATAATAAGTATTTTTTGTATTTAAATTACAACAGTCAAATAATGTCATATGAAAACTTGATGGTGGTAAATAGGAATAAGTTTTTTCAGGATTAAAATTTTCTAAATTTTTTTGAAAACCAATAATTTGATCAGATAAATATGTATTAAGAGGAATATTACAAATTATTGTGCACCCTGGAAATGGTAAAGGTTTTCCTTTATCGTCAAATTTATTTTCTGCACCTTTTAAAGTATACCCTCTAAGTTTACCTGCTAAAAATTGCTCTTGGTTATTAACTATATTTAAATCCATTAAAATAAACTAAAACCAGTTTATATTTTCTTTGTCACAAAGTTCTTTCAGCCTTAATGGATAGTCTGTCATGATACCATCTACATCATACTCAATCATTTTTAACATATCGTTCTCTTCATTAACTGTCCAAACGTTCACTGGCAAATCTTCTTGATGAGAAATATCTACTAGTTTTTTTGTAATATCTTTATGGTATGGATGCAAAGCCTTTCCACCTTGTGATTTTATAATTTTTGGTAATTCATATTTTTCAAAAAAAGGTAAGTAACTCATCCATGGAGATCTATTGTAAATTGTATTTTTAATTTTAATTCCTGCCTGTTGTTGAAAACTTAAATAAGCTCTTGAAATTTCAGGGTAAAGATTTTTGATTTCTGTCAGTGTTCTCCAATCAAATGAAGAAATAATTATTTTATTTTGTAAATTTGATTTATTTACTTCTTTCATAACAAGTTTTACCATTTCCTCTGGGGTTGGAGTTAAATTTTCCTCGTCAGGTGTAGATTTAATTTCTAAATTTATTAATAAATTTTCAGATTTGTTTTTTGAAGATAATTCTAATAACTCAAAAAGTTTTGGTATCTTTTGATTTTCTAAAGTTTTTTGATTAACAAATCTTCTTCCATATCTAGATAATTTATTTAAAGACCCAACATCAAATTTTAAAAGCTCATCGTAACTTAAGTCAAATATTATTATATTTTCATCCGTTATCCAATTTCCCTCATTATCTTTTGTAAAACTTGGATCTAATCTAAAGTCATGTGTAATCACAGGAATAAGATCTTTGGAAATCAAAATATCTGTTTCGTATGCATTAATATTGTTTTTAAATAAATATTTAAAACTTTCTAAAGTATTTTCAGGAAGATCTCCTCTAGCGCCTCTATGGCCATAAATTTTAATATAATTTGGCTTTGATAAAATCAAAATTAATTTACTCGATTACCATTAGATTTATCAAAAACATAATAATTGTTATCATTTATGTTCAAAGATAATTTACTTCCTTTTTTAATAATTTGACTTCCAGGACATCTAAAACAAAAATCTTTTTTATTTTTTATTTCTCCATAAATCAAATTATCTGAACCTAATTGTTCTACCAGATCTACAGATAAATTTATTAAACCTTTATCAGTTTGCGACATATGCTCTGGTCTAATTCCTAATATAACTGGTCCATTAAAATCACTTGTAACATTATTAATTTCAAAACCTTCTGAAGTAAGAGTTTTATTTTTTAATTCTCCTTCAAGAAAATTCATCTGTGGCGAACCTATAAATCCTGCGACAAACATAGATTTAGGATTATTATAAATTTCTATCGGTGTTCCAAGCTGCTCAATAAGGCCATTATTTATTACTGCCAGTCTATCCGCTAAGGTCATAGCTTCTACTTGGTCATGAGTTACAAATATACTTGTCACTCCAACTTTTTGCTGAAGTTTTTTTATTTCAAGCCTCATTTGTATTCTTAGTTTTGCATCTAAATTAGATAATGGCTCATCAAATAAAAATATTTTAGGATTTCTCACAATGGCTCTTCCCATGGCAACTCTCTGCCTTTGACCTCCTGACAACATGGATGGTTTTCTTTGCAAGTATTCAGAAATTTGTAATAGCTTTGCTGCCTCATTAACTTTTTTTTCTATATCTTCTTTTGAAATACCTCTATTTTTTAATCCGTAAGCCAAATTGTTGTAAACATTCATATGAGGATAGAGTGCATAATTCTGAAAAACCATCGCAACATCTCTCTCTGAGGGGTCAACTTTATTAATTAATATTCCATCAAGATTTATATAACCTTCAGTTATGTCTTCTAACCCAGCAATCATTCTTAAAAGAGTAGATTTTCCACATCCGCTTGGTCCAACAAAAACCATGAATTCACCATTTTCTACATTCATACTTGTCTCATGAACAGCTTTAGTTCCGTTTGGATAGATTTTAGTAACTTTATTTAATTCTAAAAAACTCATTTATTTCTCTGTTTGAATTAATCCTTTTATGAACCATTTTTGCAAAAATACTACCACTAAAACTGGGGGGATCATTGATAAAATAATATAAGCAAATCTCTCTGCTGTTCTTGGTAAAGCAACTCCCTCATAACTTTCAGTAAATATAATTTTCATTCCCATAACTACAGTCCAATATTCCTCACTCGTAGTCATTATTAACGGCCATAAATATTGACTATATCCGTATACAAACATGAATATAAACATCGCTGCAATCATTGTTTTAGATAATGGAACTAGAAAATCTATAAAAAATCTCCAACTATTTGCACCATCTAATTTTGCTGATTCAAGTAATTCATCAGGTATAGTTTTATAAAACTGTCTAAAAAAAAACGTAGCGGTGGCTGATGCAACCAATGGAAGAACAAGACCTGTGTAAGAATTAGTTAAACCTAAATCTGATACAATCTTATAACTTGGAAAAATCCTAACCTCCAGAGGCACAAGTAAAGTAATAAAGATTAACCAAAAAATTGGTACAGCAAATTTGAATCTAAAATAAACTAAAGCATAAGCTGACATTGCTGAGATAATTACTTTAAGGGTTGCAATTCCCAAAGCCATTATAAAGCTATTTATAAACATTTTTGCAGCAGTCACTTCCTCTGACCAACCACCCTTCTCATTTAAAACTTCGTTATAATTTCTTGTTAATTGATCGCCAAGACCAAATTTCATTCCCTCTTTTAAAATAGTTACAGTATCGTGGGTAGAGCTAGCAAATGATAACCAAATCGGAATTACCATTAATAAAACACCTAGTATAAGTACAATGTGTGCTAAAATTTGTGATAATTTAATTTTCATTTGTCTTGAAAGATCCCTTTAATAAAATATTTTTGTAATACAATTATAATTAATACTGGTGGTATCATTGACATGATAACAAATGCAAATTTGTTAACAATTGATCCAGACATCATCTTTAATCCCATGACAACAGTCCAATATTGTTCAGAAGAAGTTACTAATATCGGCCATAAATATTGATTATAACCGAATACAAACATAAATATGAACATTGCAACAATCATTGTTTTTGACAATGGCACTAAAAAGTCAATAAAAAATCTCCAAGTATTTGCACCATCCAATTTTGCTGATTCAAGTAATTCATCAGGTATAGTTTTATAAAACTGCCTAAAAAATAAAGTAGCTATAGCAGAAGCTGAAATTGGAATAATTAGTCCCCAATATGAGTTTACTAAGTTAAGTGTAGACATAACAGAATAGGTAGGAAAAATTCTTAACTCCAGAGGGACTAGTATAGTAATAAAAATTATCCAAAATAATAATGTTGCATATTTCACTCTAAAATAAACTAAGACATATGCAGTCATAAGAGATGAAATAACTGATAAAAACGCAACTCCAGTTGCCATTAAAAAACTATTTAAAAACATCTTTAATGCAGTAATTTCTTTAAAAAAACCACCTTCATATAATAAAACTTTTGTATAATTCTCTAAAAACTTATCTCCTAAAAAAAATTGAAGACCTTGGGTATTAATTATCGAAGCTGTATGAGTTGAGCTTGCAAAAATTAACCAAACAGGAATTATCATAATAAAAATGCCTATCAAAAGAATTAAATGAGAAAAGTTTGATGAAAAATATCTAATCATTTTAATTGTAATGTATTTTCCCTTCTATGTATCTAAATTGAAAAATTGTAATAACTAAAACAATCAACATCATCATAATTGATTGAGCACCAGCACTTCCTAAGTCTAACCCCCTAAATCCGTCCATGTATGCTTTATAAACAAGAGTTCTTGTTTCACCTGAGGGTGCACCAATTGTTGTAGTGTCAATTATTCCAAAAGTATCAAAAAAAGCATAAGTTATATTGATAATGATTAAAAAGAAAGTTGTGGGCATCAATAGAGGGAAAGTGATTGTCCAAAATCTTCTTAAACTACTTTTACAATCAATTATGGATGCTTCAATAACAGATTTTTGTATTGCTTGAAGACCGGCTAAGAAGAAAATAAAATTAGCACTTATTTGTTTCCATGATCCTGCTATTATTAAGTAGATATAAGAATCAAAAACACTTTCATACCAATTAAAACCCCATAAATCGTTAAATAGATGATACAATAATCCAAATCTTTCACTAAAAAAATAATTTGCCATAACACCCACCACCGCTGGCGCAATAGCATAAGGCCAAATCAAAAGAGTTTTGTAGGCACTTTTTCCATGCATTACATTATTGGCTTGTACAGCAAGTAACAATCCAATGGCTCCTGTAACAAGTGTAATCACAAAGCTATAAATAATAGTAAACTTAAAAGCTATTAAATAAGCCGGGTCATTAAAAATAAATAAAAAATTATCAAACCATACAAATTGTCTTCCAAATCCAAATGCATCTTGCATGGTAAATGCATCTCTAAAAGTTTGTATTATTGGCCAATATAAAAATATTAATAAAATACCTAGCTGTGGTGCTAAAAAAAAATACTGTGAATAGTTTGATTTAAACTGAACTTTTTTCATAAAATAAATAGGAGGGTATATTAATACCCTCCTAATTTATATTATTTATTAAAGAGTCTTAGCAAATTGTTTTAACAATTTAGCTGCACCCTTATCCATGTTCTTTAATCCTTTTTCGATTGATATTTTGCCATTTAACATTGGCTCAACATTTTCGTAAATTACTTCACGAATTTGAGGCCAGTTACCAGCTCTATATCCACCAGGAATAGTTGAACCTTCTAAGCTTAATTGTTCACCAACAGCTTTGTGATATGGAGAAGCTCTATAAAAGTTTATAGTTTCAGCTAATTCTATACCACCTTTAGTTACAGCAGAATAACCTGTCATGTTGTGATAGTATAAATCCATTTCAGGAGTACCCATAAATTCTATGAATTTAGCAAGTCCTTTATACTCTTCTTCTGTATGACCATTTAAGATCCAGTTTGCTGCGCCACCAATAAATGTTGGATACTCTTTGCCACCAGTTACTGAATCCCAATAAGGAATATGATTAACTGTAAAATTTGGAACAACACCTTTCATTCCACCAAATGATGCAGCAGATCCAAACCAAAAAGCAGCCTCACCTGCTATAAATGGTGCTTGATTATCTCCCCAAGCTCTTCCTTTATAGCCGTAGAGACCTTTTTCGTACCATTCTTTTACTTTTTTCCAATGATAAACAAATGCATCTGTTTCAGCAAATAAAGTTTTTGTCGGAACAGCATCGTAACCATTGTTTCCATCTGTCATAAGTAGATTATGTCTTGAAAAGAAATTTTCTGTCCAGATCCAAGGAAAGTGACTTTGAACTAAAGGAATATATCCAGCAGCTTTAATTTTTGGAGCCATAGCCTCAAATTCTTCATAAGTTTTTGGAACTGATTCTATTCCTACTTCTTTCAATATGTCCATATTTGCATACATTAAGCAAGTTGAACTATTAAAAGGAACACCTATCATTTTTCCATCAGAGTCAGCATAGAAGTTTTTAATTCCAGGAATATAATTATCTGCATCTACTTTAATTCCATATTTCTCAGCCATATCTTCAAAACCAATAACAACGCCATTTTTAACTTGAGCTACCATAATTGCAGCACCAGCATCGTAAACCTGTGAATAGTGTGGTTGGTCTCCTGCTCTAAATGCAGCTATAGTTGCCGCCATGTTATCTTCATAACTTCCTTTACCTGTAGGAATGACGGTGTATTCATCTTGTGAAGCATTAAATCTATTTGCAATTTCAATAATTACATCACCAAGAAATCCACTATTTCCATACCACCAATGAATTTCTGTCTTTGAATAACTGTGTGATGTAAAAGAGAAAGTAAATAGAATTGTTAAAACACTCAATATTTTTTTCATTTTACCTCTTTGTTTATTTATTATTCATGATGAATAAATTATTTATATTAAAGTATCGTTAAATTTTGATTACTTAAATGTAAAAATATATAATGTTTCTAAAAGAGGTTGTATATTTTAAAACAAATCATAATTTAAATGTCTAAAATATTCGATTTATTCATAATAGGTGGCGGTATAAACGGTGCAGGTATTGCAAGGGATGCTGCGGGTAGAGGTTTATCAGTTTGTTTAGCTGACAAAGGTGAGATTGGTGGAGCAACTTCATCCTGGTCAACGAAATTAATACATGGTGGTCTTCGTTATTTAGAAAATTATGAATTCAAATTAGTTAGAGAATCTTTAAAAGAAAGAGAAATTGTTTATAAAATTGCTAAACATATTTCAAAACCCATTCCTTTTATAATTCCTTATGCAGATAAAATTCGACCAGCCTGGTTAATTAAAATTGGTTTATTTTTGTACGATAATTTAGGTGGCAAAAGTAATATACCAAAATCAAAAACATTTGATCTTAGAAAAAAATTTTCAAATATTCTTAAAGAAAAATACAAAACCGGTTTTCAATATTTTGATATACAAATTGACGATAAAAAATTAACGAAATTAAATACCAAAGATGCAAAAAGAAATAACGCTAAAATACTAGAATACAACAAAGTTAAAAAAGCTGAAATTATTGGCAATGAATGGATTATTAGTCTTGAAAATGGTGAAAAAGTAAAGTCAAAAATTTTGATTAATGCATCTGGACCGTGGATAAATGAAACCTTAAATAAAAATATAAAAATTAAATCTAAGAAAAAAATTAGATTGGTTAAAGGAAGTCATATTATTACAAAAAAATTGTACAAAGAAAATGTTGCGTTCACATTTCAAAATACTGATAAAAGAATAATATTTGTAATACCTTATAAAGGGAAGTTTTCTTTAATTGGAACAACTGAAGAAGAGGTGAAATCACCTGAAAATAAAGGAATATCAAAAAAAGAAATTAGATATTTAATTAGTTCAGTAAATAATTACTTAAAAAAACAAATAACATCAAAGGACATCGTAGATACATATTCTGGGATAAGACCTCTAATTGAAGATTTTAAAACAGCCTCAAAAGTCACAAGAGACTATGTTTTTGATCTAAAAATTATAAAAAAATTACCTTTATTGAATATTTATGGAGGAAAACTTACCACCTACAGAAAATTGTCTGAAAAAGTCCTTATTGATCTTGAAAAATTTTTACCTAAAACAAAAAAAGGTCCATGGACACACAAAAAGAAGCTTTTTTAATTTCCATAGTCTTAAAAAATGCTTTTCATTAAGTAATTTTATTTAATTCTAGTTTGAATTATTTTGATAATTTTAGGTAAATCTTTAATTGTATCTATTACATAGTGAGCGCCTACTTTCTTAAATTTATTCTTGATCTTTTTTCTAAATTTAGTTTTATCTTTAAAAGAAAGTCTATTAAATTCGACTTCTGTTTTACCAAATTCATTACCTGAAAATATAACACCCACTACCCACATCCCAGCATTTACTCCCTCTAACAATCCAGGAATAGTGTCATCAACTTTTATACAATTTGATCCCTTGGTAATATTTAATTCAGAAAAAATTTTATATATTATTTCAGCTGAGGGTCTTCCAATTTTTGTGTATGAAGAACTATATGACACATCAGGTATAAATCTTTGTTTTTTTAGTTCTGGCAATATAACATTTAGAATTTCTTCCGAATATCCGGTATTGATTCCTATTTTTATTTTTTTGTTTTTTATAAAATCTAAAGTTTTTTTACTCCCTGATATAAATTTTGAATGTTTATTAATTATTTTTTTTAATTCTGGATTAAAAAGTTTAAACAATTTATCAATATCTTTATCTGTTGGTTTTGATTTAAATTTTTTTTTCCACTGCGAATTAATTTTTCTTGTTGTTAGCAATGCTTTTATATGGGCTCGTTTTTCGATACCCATTGGTCCTATGGCTTGTTTTCGAGTAATTTTAATTCCAAACCTATCAAATAATTCAATAAGAACTTGAGATGGTGCAAGGCTTCCAAAATCTATTAATGTACCAGCTAAATCAAATACTATTGCTTCTATATTGGAATTTTTCATATTTTTTTTTCGAATCTTTTAATTAGAATCTCATATTAGAAATTAATTTTATCTTTAATTGAATAAAAACACTGATTTTGTTGCAATTTATTTTGATTTTAACTTGTTTTATTAATGTTACAAAAATATTACATATTTATTACATATGCAGAAAATATTAAATTTTTTGTTGGTAATTGCAACAATATGTTTGAATTCACCAGCAAAAGCAAATGAGTTAGATTTAAACAAACTTTTGAGTAAGTTAAAAGATTGTAATACACAAAGTGATGCAAAAATTTTAGAAAAAAGCATATGGAATTTGTGGGAAACACATCCATCTAATTTTCAATTAACTATTGATTTAAAAGAAGGTTCAAGACTAGTTCAAAATGGAAATTATATAAGGGCATATAGGATTTTTAGTAAAATTATAGAAAAAGATCCTAATTGGGCTGAAGCTTGGAATAGACGTGCAACATCTTTATATTTTATGGGTAAGTATAAAAAATCACTTAAAGATATTGATATGGTCTTAAAACTTGAAAGCAGGCATTTCGGTGCTCTAATTGGAAAAGGACAAGTATACATGGAAATGAAAGATTACGAAAAAGCCTACACTAGTTATTTAGAAGCTTCATATATAAACCCAATGAATACTGATACAATAAATCAAATAAACAAAGTCTCTAAATTAATTAAAGAAAAAACAATATAATTACTTTATCTATAAAATATCTTTAATATTATTAAAATATAATAACTTATGAATTATTTGAAAAATATTAAGCTTACAAATAATATAACTTTAATTAATAAGCCATTCAAAAAAAAAGAATATTATCATTTCTTAAAAACCTCTGATTTATCTTTGGTAGTTGCGGAAATTAAGAAAAACGTTTTTGTTCTAGTTAGTCAAAAAAGAATTCCAGTTAATAAAATCAACTATGAATTTCCATCTGGTATGATTGATAAAGGAGAAAATTCTATAAGTGCTGCTTGTAGAGAATTTTATGAGGAAACAGGATATAAAATATTAGGAAGACCAAAAAAATTATTTACAATTAATTGTGAGCCAGGAAGGTTAACAACTAAAATATACTGCTATTATTCAAATAGAATAATTAAAAAAAAAGGACCTGAGAAAGCTATTAAAATTCATTTTCTGTCTAAAGAAGAAATAAACAAATTAATTTTAAATGAAAAATTTTGTAATGCCTCTCATGTGGCTTCATTTTTTAAAGTTATAAAGGTGCCTACAAAGTAAGCACCTTTTATAAGAGAGGAATAATGATTTCATTAATGTAATTAATGATGAAATATTACTGATAAATTAATAAAATATTAAATCTAATTTAAATTAACATTAAATTAATTTGAATAAATTACCCTAGGATCTAAAAATAATTCTCTTGCTAAAGCTTTGAATTTTTTCGTAACTTGTTTTGAGATTATCTCTTGATGCTGCGAAGGTATTTTTAAAAAAACAGCATTTCCTCTTTTATAAAGTTTAAATTCTTCTAAAAAAATTGTAGATATTGATGTAAGAGAATTAGCAAATCTTAAGGCTGCACCAACTTGTTTGCATGAATATATCTCGTTGTTATTTAAAAACGTTAAGTATTCTATCTTTGGGTTGTATTTTATACTGCAATATCTCCAGTAACAAGAAAGTGCCAATTGTATTCTTTCTTTATGTGAAAGTTTTAATAAAGGCGTATTTAATGTTTCTTGAAAAACCAACTCTGCTTTTTGGAATGCTCCCAAACCCCAATCCATATGACTTAGTACGCAAGATAGATGAAGCAATTTTTGATTAAAATGCTCATTTCCCTCAAATATAGGTTTTATAAAATCAAAATATTTCTTATATGTAGATCCTAAATCGCCTCTTTTTTTTGAAATATGCTCTAATGATTTATTAAAAACAAAATTACTATCTGAGTTTTTAAATAATTCTTTGGCAAGAGATCCTTCTCTAATACCGCTAATTGAGCAAATAACATTTTTTGGATTTGCTATGTTCATAATTTCTTCTAGAATTATTGAGCTATAAGGAAGATAAGGCGTTCTAGACTTTGATATGTATTCAACTGATTTCAATTTAGATTTATTAAATGAAGAAATTTTTTCTAAAAATTTTATAAGTTTTTCATTTTCTATTGAGTATTGATGAATAATATGGACTGGATATTCATTTTGAAATAAGTGTAATTTTAACAAAGCTCTCCACGTACCTCCCACCAAATATAAATTATTAAATTTTTTTTTAGATAACCATTTTTCATCTCTTAAAAGATTTTTGAGATATTTAGGTAAATTTCTTTTTTTAACAATAGGATTGTTAATTAACCTTAAAACACCAACTGGAAGTGATGTTTTATTTGTTACAACATTGTTTTCAACTCTAGCAAGCTCTAAACTTCCACCACCTAAATCAGCAACAAGTCCATCCACATTCTCAAATCCAATTTTAACGCCTTCAGCTGATGATTCAGCTTCTTCTTCACCAGTTAAAATATTTATATTTTTTTTAAATAAGTATTCTACTTCTTCAATAAAGGGCTTTGCGTCTGTAGCTTCTCTTAATACAGCTGTTGCAATAATTTTAAGGTTATTAATTTTTGAAACATTAAGAATTTCTGAAAATCTTTTTAAAACTTTTAAAGCATATATCTTGCCTGATTTATGAAGTTTTTTTGATTTATCTAAGTTTTTACCAAGTTCACAAACTGCTTTTTCATTAAAAAAAGGTACTCTAGATGATGTAAAATCATCGTAAATTAACATTCTTATAGAATTTGAACCTATATCAATAATAGCTAATTTTGATTGTCTTAATTTTAAATTTTGCTTATTTTTAATTACTTTAAGTTCCATCTTTAACCAACCTTAAGTTTAATTTTTTAGGTTTAATTTTTAGTTTTGCCTTTCCTCTTCCTGATAAACTTGGATTATTCATGAAATAATCATGTGCAGAAAAAGAATCTTTTCGACTATATTTAATTTTTTGATAATTTCCATTAGGATAAAGTTCCCAGCTCTGATTCGTGTCTAGATAATTGGCCATCATTATTTGGTCTAAAACCTGTTCATGAACAGTTTGATTTTCAATTGGCACGAGAAGTTCGACTCTTCTATCTAGATTTCTTGGCATCAAATCTGCAGATGAAATATAAACTTTTGCATTTCTGTTAGGCATTAATTTTCCATTTGCAAAACAATATATTCTTGAGTGTTCAAGAAATCTTCCAATGATACTTTTTACAATAATATTTTCCGATTTATTTTTAATACCAGGTCTTAAACAACATACACCTCTTACAAATAAAGAGACTTTTACACCGACACTAGAAGCCTCATAAAATTTATCAATTATTTGTGAATCAACTAATGAATTCATTTTAGCCCAAATCTCAGCGTGTTTCCCTTTTTTTGCATTACTTATTTCCTTATCTATATTCTGATTTAAAGTTTTTCTTAAATTTACAGGTGAAATGGAAATTTTATTTAAATTTCTTGGTTTAGAATATCCAGTCACGTAATTGTAGAATTTTTCTACATCTGCAGCCATTTTTTTATCAGAGCTAAATAGAGATAAGTCTGTGTATATTTTTGCATTTACAGGATGATAATTGCCAGTACCTAAATGGAAATATGTTTGAATTTTACCACCCTCACGTCGATGTATTAGTGATGATTTAGCATGTGTTTTGTATTTTGCAAAACCATAAACAATTTGAACTCCAGCTTTTTCAAGACTTCTTGCCAGCTGTATATTTGCTTCTTCATCAAATCTAGCTTTGATTTCAATTAAAGCAGTAACTGTTTTGCCATTTTCGGAAGCGCTAATTAATGCTTTAACAATTGGTGAATCTAAAGTAGTTCTGTACAATGTTTGTTTAATAGCAATTACTTTTTTATCCATAGCAGCTTGATTTAAAAATTCAATTACAGCATCAAAAGTCTCAAATGGATGATGAACTATTAGGTCTTTTTTCTTAATTGTCTCAAAAAAATTATTATTGTATTCTTTTAATCTTTCTACTTCTCTTGGTGTAAAGTTTTTAAATTTTAATTTAGAATTTTTAATTTTACAAATTTGGTCTATATCCTGGATTCCAACTAAACCTGCTACTTCATAAATATAATTTGGATTAATTTCTAATTTATTTGTTATAAATTTTACAAGTTCTTTGTCGCTTTTTTCTAAAATTTCTAATCTAACAATATCACCAGTTCTTCTTCGCTTTAAAGCTAGTTCAAATGATCTGACTAAATCCTCAGCCTCTTCTTGAATTTCTACATCACTATCTCTTATTACTCTAAATATCATTTTCTTTTCTAATAAATGATCTGGAAAAATTTCAGAGGCAAAGTAACCAATAACATCGTCTAGAACCAAAAATTTCTTAAATGATTTTCCTCCATCTATTTCAATAAATCTTGATAAAGCTTTAGGAATTACGATAATTGAATTAAGAATTCTCTTTTTTTTCTTTTTCTTCAGCTTCATAACTAAAGCTCTACCTTGATTAATAATAAATGGAAAAGGATGAGAAGGATCAATCGCTGATGGTGTAAGTAGAGGATAAATTTCTTCGTTAAATATTTCTAATAATTTCTTTTTTTCTTTTGTGTTAAGGTTTTCTGGCTTAGTCAATAAAATATTATTTCTCTTCAGCTGATTTGATAGATTATTAAATATGGTATTTTGTTTATTTAATAGATTTTTTGTATCATTAATAACCATCTCCATCTGTTCTTCAGGCGTTAGTCCATCTGAACTTAGTGAGTCGACTTCTTGTTTAATTTGACTGTATAGTCCAGCAACTCGAACCATAAAAAATTCATCTAAATTAGAGCCAGCAATAGATAAAAATTTTACTCTCTCATAGAGAGGATTTTCAATATTTTGCGCCTCTAACAGAACTCTATCGTTAAATTTTAACCATGATAATTCTCTATTTATATAATTGGATTTAAGCTCTTCTTTGTCTTGTTTTTTTAATGCAGTCATATATTTAGATTTAATGCGCGAATTATATGTCATGAGACATGCAAAATCTAGTTGGGAAGACCCAAATTTAAGTGATTTTGAAAGACCACTAAATAAAAGAGGCATCAAAAGTGCAAAAATTATAAGTGAATTTTTTGTTAAAAAAAAATACTCCTTTGACTACGTGCTTTTATCTTCATCAAAAAGAACAAAAAAAACTCTAAATTTAATACTGAATAAAATAAATAAACCAAAAAAAATTAAAAGTTCCTCAAAACTCTATTTGGTTAATGAAAATGAAATAATAGCTAATATAAAAAATATCCATAAAAAGTTTAAGAAAGTATTGATAATAAATCATGAACCTGCTCTTAAAAATTTAGTTATAAAATTAACTAAAAATAAAGATAATAGTAATTTTAAACTATTAAATTATAAATTCCCAACTTGTGCATTTGCTAAAATAGTTTTCGATACGAATGATTGGATAAATATTGAAGAGAAAGGAATTATTTCTGAATTTGTAAGGCCTAAAGATTTAGTTATCTAAGGAATAGCCTGCAGATCTCACTGTGCGAATTAAATTTTCTAATCCACTTACATTTAAAACTTTTCTCAATCTTCTTATGTGAACATCAACCGTTCTACTTTCTACATAAATATTTTCACCCCAAACATTATTTAGTAATTGTTCTCTTGAATAAACTCTTTTTGGATTTTTAATAAAAAAATCTAATAATTTAAATTCTGTGGGTCCCAAAATTATTTCCTTATCATTTCTATAAACTCTTTTTGCTAATCTATCAATTTTAAGGTCTTTAAATTCCACAACATCAGTTGATGACAAAGGTTTAGCCCTTCTTAACAAAGATTTAATTCTTGCATTTAATTCTTTTTGGCTAAATGGTTTAGTGACGTAATCATCGGCTCCAGTTTCAAATGCTTTTAATTTATCTTCCTCCTCTCCTTTTGCAGTAAGCATAATAATTGGAATGTCATTATATTTTTTATCCCTTTTTAACTGTTTACATATTTCAACACCTGATAAATCTGGCAACATCCAATCTAATAAGATTAAGTCTGGCATTTTTTGTTTTATTGATTTTAAAGAGTCCTCTCCATTTTCACTTGAAGAAACCTTATGACCTTCTTTTTCTAAATTATATTTTAATAAGGTTGAAATTGGCGCCTCATCTTCTGCAATAAATATGTGTGCACTCATTACTTTGTTAATTCTGAATCGCTACCCTTGGGTCTTTCACCCTCTAAATAATCACCTGTAACTAAATAAAATACTTGCTCAGCAATGTTTGTTGTATGATCTCCTATCCTTTCAAGGTTTTTAGTAACAAATAAAAGATGTGAGCCATATTCAATATTTTCCATATTTGATTTAATTAATGAGATGACTTCTTCCATACATTTATTTGTTAAATCATCAACTTGTTCATCACTCTCCCATACTGTTTGAGCTACATCGCTTGATCTACTTAGATAAGAGTCTAAAACAATTTTTAATTGTTTTTGAACCAAAATGCAGATTCTACTCATTGCTTCAATTAAATTATTTGGCAAATGCGTATTTATAAGTTTTGTTCTTTTTGCAATATTTTTGGCAAGATCACCTATTCTTTCTAAGTCTGAAGACATCTTTAGAGCTGCAACTGTTTCTCTAAGATCCACAGCCATTGGTTGTCTTAAAGCAATTAAATTTACTACCTCATTCTCTATCTGAGACTCAAAATTATCTATAACCATATCTGAATTTATAACATCATCAGCAAGGTTATGATCATTTGTTGATATTGCTTTCATTGCATTACCTAAAGCGGTTTCGCAATTTGCCCCCATTTCAACTAAATCATTGTTTAATTTTTTTAATTGGTCTTCGTAAGATTTTACTGTGTGTGGTTTTTCATTCATTATCCAAACCTTCCTGTTATGTAATCCTGCGTTTGTTGTTGAGTCGGATTCTTGAATATCTTATCAGTAGAACCTACTTCAATCAATTTGCCAAGGTGAAAAAAACCAGTATTTTGAGAGACTCTTGCAGCTTGGGACATTGAGTGAGTAACAATTATTATAGTATGTTCCTTTCTTAATTCATCAATTAGCTCCTCTATTTGTGCTGTCGCAATTGGATCAAGAGCTGAACATGGCTCATCCATGAGTATTACCTCTGGCTTAATTGATATTGTTCTTGCAATACAAAGTCTTTGTTGTTGTCCACCTGATAAACCAGTACCTGGTTCGTGAATTCTGTCTTTTACCTCTTCCCAAAGTGCTGCTTTTCTCAAACTCTCTTCAACAATATTATCCATTTCACTTTTAGATTGAGCTATCCCATGTATCTCAGGTCCATAAGAAATATTCTCATAAATGGTTTTTGGAAAAGGATTTGGTTTTTGAAAAATCATTCCAACTTTTTCTCTAAGCCTTACAACATCTGTATCTTTTTGATTTATGTCATAGTCATTAATTTTTACGACACCACTGACTTTACAAATATCGATCACATCATTCATCCTATTTAAACATCTTAAGAATGTTGATTTACCACAACCAGAAGGTCCAATAAGAGCAGTTACTTTATTTGCTTCGATATCCATATTGATATCAAATAAAGCTTGTTTCGCTCCATAATAGACATCAACATTTTTTGCTTCTATTTTATTCATATTTTAGTTCCATTTCTTTTCAAATTTATGTCTAATTAATTGTGCTCCTAAATTCATAAATATTAGGAAAAATAATAATACCATTATGCAAGCAGACACTTTTTCTACAAATCCTCTTTCGGCACTCTCTGCCCATATATAGATTTGAACAGGCAAGCTAGCTGCTGGATCCATAGGGGTTCCTGGTATTGTGTTAACAAAAGCAACCATTCCAATTAATATTAAAGGCGCTGTTTCACCTAATGCTTGAGCTAAGCCAATTATAGTACCTGATAAAGTTCCAGGTAAAGCCAAAGGCACGGTATGATGCATCGTCGTTTGCATTTTGCTAGCTCCCATTGCTAAAGCTGCTTCTCTTATACTGGGTGGAACAGCCTTCAATGATGCTCTGGCTGCTATTATAATTGTTGGAAGAGTCATTAATGAAAGGGTTATACCTCCAACTAAGGGTGTTGATCTAGGTAAACCAAATACAGCCAATAAAACACCTAATCCTAACAATCCAAAAACAATTGAAGGAACTGCTGCTAGATTATTGATATTTACTTCAATAAAATCTGTAAATCTATTTTTTGGTGCAAATTCTTCTAGATAAACTGCAGCTAGTAAGGCAACAGGAAAGGCAATTGACAGACAGACAAGTATGGAAAATAATGAACCCATAAATGAGCTTGCTATCCCCGCTAACTCAGCTTCTCTAGAATCAGCATTTGTAAAAAAACTGGCATTAAATTCACTTATAACTCTTCCATCTTCATTTAATTTATCAAAAATTTTTAATTGATAATCAGATGCTCTTCTTCTATTTTCAGGTATATCTCTTGGATAATTTCCTTTAAATACTTGATCTAAGTCGTCAGAGGCTGTTAATTTTACATCAACTGTTTTTCCAAAGCTATCAGGATTGTCTAGAAGATAATATTTTAATTCTCTCTCAAAAGTAAATGCAAACATTTTTTTTAATTCCATAATTTGATCCTCACTTGCATCTGGATCGAGAGTGATAAATGTTTCTATCCCAAACTCATAAAAGTCTGCATCATTAATATCTTCGGTTGTTGGTTTTTTATCTGGATCCAAATATAATAAATCTGCATTATAATTGACTGGTATTACCAACCATGTTTTTTGAAATGCTGTGTAACCAGTAGAAAATATCTTTGTTAGAAATACCACTAGAAATAATAAAGCCATAAATATTGCAGCTTTACCGTAAAATTGAAATCTTTTTTCAGCTTTGTATCTTTTAATTAAACGTTCTTCTTTATTCATATTTCTCTCTATATTTTTTCACAACAGATAAGGCAACAATATTTAAAACTAAAGTAACTATAAATAAACTTAATCCCAATGCAAAAGCTGCTTGGGTTTTCGGATCCCCAAATTGTTGATCACCAATTAAGATAACGACAATTTGAGCAGTTATTGTTGAAGTGGACTCTAATGGATTAAGAGTTAGGTTTGCTGCCAACCCTGATGCCATTACAACAATCATTGTTTCACCAATAGCTCTAGAAACACCTAATAAAATAGATCCAACAATTCCAGGTAAAGCAGCTGGAATAATTACTCTTTTTATTGTTTCAGATTTTGTTGCTCCCATGGCATAGCTACCATCTCTAAGATTTTGAGGAACACTTGTAATTACGTCGTCACTTAAGCTTGATATAAACGGAATAATCATAATTCCCATAACACCACCAGCTGCCAGTGCGCTTTCTGCTGACACCTCTAGTCCTAATGATAATCCAAGGTCTTTTAAAAAAGGTCCAACTGTTAAAGCAGCAAAAAAACCATAAACAACAGTTGGAATTCCTGCTAAAATTTCAATGACAGGTTTGGCATATTGTCTTAAACGTTTGCTCGCATATTCCGCCATATATATACCACTTAACAAACCAATTGGTATTGCAACACACATTGCAATCAAAGCTATAAAAAAGGTGCCTGCAAATATCGGAACCGCACCAAAAGTATCACTATACATTGATGGATCAAGTGCTTCACTTGCATCTCGAACAAAAGCTTTTGCAGGATACCAGTGCATTCCAAATACAAAATCAAATAGTGGGATAACTTGAAAAAATTCTATTGTTTGAAACAAAAGGGAAAAAATAATACCAATGGTTGTTAATATCGCTGCCAGTGATGATAAAAAAAATACTCCTTTAAGAAATATTTCAACTGGTTCTCTTGTTTTAGTGTTGTTTGAAATCTTTGTATACGCATAACCTGTTGATGCAATTAATAATGATAAAACTATAACGACTTTAGACCACTTTGCTATGTCTCTAAAGTTTAAATATTTTTCTGCTGATCTTTGCAACTCTGCAGTAAGTTCTCCTGAATACTGGTTTCGAGAAAGTGATTTTACTTTTTCATAAAATAAATTCAACTCTCCTTCTAGAAGTCCTTGCGAAGAATAATCACTAAGTATAAAAAATCTTACTATGCTAGGTTCAAATATCGACCATAAAGCATACAAAAGAAAAGCGGGTGCGCCACACCATATAGCAAGATAGTACCCATAAAATTTTGGAAGAGCTGTTAACCGTTTGTTAGATTGAATTAAAATAGCTTTTTTTCTTCCAAAGAAGTAACTGGATAAAGCTAAAAGAACGATTGTTAAAAATATTACTGAATTCAATTATTGGCTCCTTTAGATTTATACAAAAAAAAGGGCCCAATTAATAGGGCCCCTTTTGAGTTTGTTAACAAATATTATATTACTCCATTGACATTGCAGTAAGAGCTTTCGAATTATCTCTAACTGTTCTGTAAGTTGCTTTATCAAGTGGAACAAGTCCTATTTCCGCTAAGTAACCTCTTTTACCAATAGCTTTAGTTGTAGTGAATTCTTTTACAAATTCATGTAATCCTGGAATTACACCAACATGAGCTTTTTTTACGTAAAAGAATAATGGTCTAGCAACAGCATAACTATAGTCTTGGATAGATTCTAGTGATGGTTGACCACCTTCTATACTTGCAGCTTGCAATTTATCTCTTGCGGCTAAGAAGTAACTAAATCCAAAGAAACCAAACATTTCTTTGTCTTCCGATAATTTTTGAATAATTAAACTATCATTCTCTCCAACTTCAATAGCAGCACCATCTTCTCTGTAAAGTTTTTGTGGTTTTTTATATTTTTTATTTCCAGCTTCGAAACCTGCTTTGTATAATGCTTTAGCCTCTTTAGGCATACCTTTTTTCATTACTAACGAATTCCAAGCATCTCTTGTTCCGGATGTTCCTGGGGGAATCATAACTGAAATCTTTTGTTTTGGTAAACTTGGATCTATTTGATCCCATGTTTTGTATATGTTGTCTACTAATTTACCATCAACAACTGAGTGTTTTGCTAAAGCTTTCCAAAGTTGTTCTTTAGTGAAGTTTACTGGTTCAGCGTCAACACTGTATGCTAAAGTAATACCATCGTTACCGATAATAACTTCAACAATTTCATTAACACCATTTTTTTTGCAAAGAGCTTTTTCTTTATCTTTCATTGCTCTTGATGCATTTGTTATATCAGGGTGAGCTTCTCCTACACCTGCACAAAATAATTTTGCACCACCACCTGTACCAGTTGACTCGATTACTGGTGTTTTAAATCCAGTTTGCCCGAATCTTTCAGCAACTATTGTTGCGTAAGGGAATACAGTAGATGATCCAACTATTTTGATTTGATCTCTTGCTTGAGCAATAGTGGCAACAGAAATGGCAACTATTGAAGCAAGGACTATAGTTAGTTTTTTCATTTTTAATATCCTTTCGTGAATTAAATTTAATTAACGACTCGCTAAATAAATTTTATTGAGGACTCTAGTATTACAAATTTGTTACAGTTTTGTTAAATAGGTAACTTTTTAGTTGTATTTTTTAGAGATGATTAAAGTATCATTATCTGCAGCTAAATCTCCTCTACAACGAATTGGGCTCACATTTTCACTTAGTGCTAAGCTCTTTGTTGGTCTTAAAGTAACTTCTAGTTGTATCATTGATATAAGGTCTTTTACTTGTTTTTGATCATATTTCCATGAAGGCCAACTTGTGGGGGTAGAAAAAGTAGTAATTATATAACTTGAGGCTCTATTAAAATTATAATTACTCTCATTTTGTTTTCTTAACAAATGATCTCTTACAGAAAAGAAAATATTTTTACATCTATACATGTCAGACATATAATTTTCTTTTTTTAAGTTTTTGTTCATTGGGATTGATACAATCAAATCAATTGTATCTCTCCAGAATGAAGTTAAAACCTCAGTATAGATATGATCAACATTTACTTTGTCAGATGGAAAATGTTTACTGACAGTGTTTTTGGTATTTTCTAAGTCATTTTTCATTCTAAAAATACCAATATCAAATACAGTAAGTTGTTGGTTTCTTAAAAGTGTTGTAATGTCTTTTTTATTAGAAACTTCAGAGTAAGAATTTGATATAAAATTAAAGAATAAGTAAGAAAAAATAAAAAAATTTATTATTATTTTTTTCATTTAACAACCTTATTTAAAAAATCCGTTATTTACAAATTAAATTATATTGTGAAAATTGTTAAATTATATGAAGTTTATAATTCACTGGGTAAATGAATGTTAATTTCGGTTCCTTTACCATTAAGATTTTTTATTTCGTAATCACCTCTATGTTGAGAAATTATATGTTTGACAATTGCAAGACCTAAACCTGTTCCACCAACTTTCCTGCTCTCTTCAACATCTACTCTATAAAATCTTTCAGTTACCCTGTTAATTTGATCCTCGGGAATTCCAATACCTTGATCAGATACAGATATTTTAATTCCTTTTGTTATGAGTTTCCCTTTGCTTGGAGAAGCTAATATATTTATAGTTGATTTTTCTTTTGAGTATTTAATAGCATTGTCTAATAAATTAGAAAAAACTGTTATTAATTTATCTTCATCACCAATAACATCACTTACATTACCTAAATTAATTTCAAGATTAATATTTTTTTCTTTTAAGCTAGTAAAATGAACATCTTTTACTTTTGTCAATACATTCTTCAAATTAACTGGTTTGTCAGGTCTTATATGCTCCTGGAGTTCAATTCTGCTTAATATTAATAGATCACTTATTAAATTTTCCATTCTTTTGCTTTGTGAAGAGATTATTTTAAGAAATTTTATCTTTGCTATTTCGTCATCTTTAGCAGGACCCTCTATTGTCTCTATAGCGCCTTTAATTGAAACAAGAGGAGTTTTTAATTCATGGCTAACATTAGCAACAAAGTCAGTTCTAAATTTTTGTGCTTTTGAAATTTCAGTAAGATCTTTTAAAAATAAAACAACAGAGTCTTTTTCTGTAAAAATTACAGTTGGTCCAGGAATCACATAAATTCTGTAATACTGATATGAAGGCAAATTTATTTCTAAATCTAAATTACTGGTTTTTTTTGAAGACTTAACTTCTCTGATTTTTTCATCTAGATTAGGATTTCTTAAAATTGTGCCGAGATGTGTATTTAAAATATTTTTACCAAATCTTTTTTCGGCACTTGGATTGGCATATTTTATAATATTTAATTTATCTAATGCTATAAATTGATCCTCTAATTCATCTAATATAAATGTTTTGCTATCATCCTTTTCATACTTTGAAATAATAATTTTATCATCAGTATTTTTTTTATTTCTGTTTGAATAAATTATTATTAGTAGAAATATAATTACACAGATTAATAGTATTTCAAAGAGGCCAATCATGATGTTCTAAAAGTTAAGTATATAATTAACATATTAAAAATTTAATATGCAATTATTTAAATTTTAGTTACTTAATTAGGGGAGATATTATTAATAAAAATTTCTGCGGTTTTATCCCAAGTAAAGTTTTTAGAGTATTCTAGGCACTTTTCTCTTTCAACTTTTAGAGCTTTCATTGCGGATTTTTCTAAATCCTCATCTAAACAATTAATTTCACTATCTTTGAAAATATCTTTAGGACCAGGAACAGGAAATGCTGCAACTGGTGTACCACAACTGAGGGATTCACATATTACAATTGCAAACGTATCTGTTTTGCTTGGAAAGACAAAAACATCAGATGATGTAAAATATGAGGCTAATTCACCATTAGTTTTTTCACCCAAGAAGTGAGCATCTGGAAATTCTTTTTTTAACTTTTCAATATCTGGTCCTTTACCAACAAGAAGTTTTGTTCCTTCTAATTTTAGATTTAAAAAAGCACGAATATTTTTTTCAATAGCCACTCGACCTACATATATCCATATAGGCCTTTTATATTCTAAATTGATTTTTTTTGGATTTTTAAACGATCCATGGTCAGCACCTCTTGTCCAAACAACCATTTTACTTTCATCTACTCCAATTTGAATTAGTTCTTTTTTCATAGATTCGGTTGTAACCAAAATTTTTTCTGCTTTGTTATGAAAGTTGCTTAGGAATTTCTGTGATAATTTTTCAGGAACCCAAGGTAAATATAATTTCATATATTTATCAAATCTTGTGTGAAAACTTGTGGTAAACTTTAGATTATTTTTAAGACAATATCTTCTTGCCATAAATCCTAAAGGACCTTCGGTAGCTATATGTATGGCTGAAGGATTTATTTTTTTTATTAAATGACTTACTCTTGGCCAAATATTCACAGAAAGTCTTATTTCATTATATTTAGGCATTGGCACAGTGAAGAAAAGTTGGGGATTTAAATACTCAACTTCGTGACCCATTGCTTCAAGTTTTTTTCCTGTTTCATTTAAAGTTCTTACCACACCATTTACTTGAGGAAAATAAGCGTCTGTTACAATTAATATTTTCATTATGATGCCTTTTTCAGACCTGGAGTTTCAATTACTTCTTTATCTGAATTATTACGACTATCTGAAAATTCTTCTCTTAATTTATCCCAATAAATTATTTCAAACGTTCCATCAAAGTTTTCAACTAAGGCAGTACAAGACTCAACCCAGTCTCCACAATTTAAATAATTAACACCATCATAATTTTCATTTTGGGCATGATGAATATGCCCACAGATTATTCCATCAAATTTTTTTTTCTTTCCATATTCTGCAATTGTTTTTTCGTATTCTCCCATATATTTAACTGCATTTTTTACCTTATATTTAAGAAACTTTGCTAAAGACCACTGGCCTTTACCTCTTAGACGTCTAAAAAAGTTAATCACTACATTTAATTTCAATAGTATTTCATAGGCTATTGCGCCTAACTTCGACAACCATTTGGCATATCTCATAACACCATCCCAAGCATCACCGTGAACAACTAAATATTTTTTATTTAAAACAGACTGATGAATTACTCTATTGATCATTTTTATCTGTCCAAAATGCATAGGAATAAATTTTCGAAACACTTCATCATGATTACCTATAACGTAGTAAACTTCTGTTCCATGTCTTGCTTTTCTTAATATTTTTTGAATTACGTCATTATGTTCTTGTGGCCAATAAAAATTTTTTTGAAGTGCCCAAACATCTATTATATCGCCTACACAGTAAAGTTTTTCTGATCTTGTATTTTTAAAAAATTCAAGCAATTTATTTGCTTGGCAACCTTTAGTACCAAGATGCACATCTGAAATGAATATACTTTTGTATTTTAATATAGGTTTCATTTAATCCTTTTTTTTTAATTCAATTTGCACTAGAATCATTTAATTCTTTGTGCCATAGTAATGTTAAGGAAATATTAAAATTTATGATGAAATATTGCATTATTTACAACAAAAACGCTTCCTCTGGCAGAAAATCTAAATTTATAAAAAAAATTTCTGATGAACTTTCTAAGTATAACGATGTTTCTTTTTTTGAAACTGAGAGCGTGGATAAAGCAGAGGCAGTATTTAAAAATATTTCTAAGTTAAATATAGATAGACTTGTAGTTGCTGGAGGCGATGGTTCAGTATCATTTGCAATAAACAAACTTATTAAAAATAATTTTGTTCCAAAAAAAGATTTTGCTATTGGTTATATACCAGCTGGAACTGCTAATTTACTTCAAGCTGAACTAAATTTGAGTAAAAAAATAAGTAAAATTGTTCAAATTTTACAATCAAACAATTTAAAACAAACTAATTTAGTAAAAATCAATAATGATTATTTTATTTTAATGGCAGGTATAGGTTGGGATGCAACGATAGTCCATTCAATTAATAGTTCTCTAAAAAAACTGTTAGGTAAAATTATTTTTGGATATAAAGGATTGCAAAAATTTTTGTTAATGAAAAATCAAAAATTAAAAGTTAACATAGATGGTCAAAATCATATAGCTGACTGGGTGTTATGTTCTAATACCAATTATTATGCAGGTCACTACAAAATTAATAAAACAAATATATTTGATAACAAAATTATTACTTATGTATTCAAAGACCTTACAAGAATAAAAATACTTTATTATATTTATTTGATTATTTTTTTTGGAGATTTATCGAAGTCTACGAGTGTTATAACATCTTATTCCAGTGAGCTAAAAATTGATGGACAAGGGAAAAAAATTCCAATTCAAATTGATGGTGATAAATATCAATATTGTGATAACGTAGAATTAAGGAAATCAGGAAAATATTTTAACATATTAACAGCATAACTTTTAAATAAGAGAATTTATCAAAAAATCATTTTACTAAGATATTTAATTTAAATATAATTATTATAAAATTACACAGGAGGTCATTATGAGTAAAAAGTTAAAGAAAAATGAAAAAAGAAAAAAAAAGGTTATCAAGTTAATAGAAAAACTTAAAAATAAGATCAATTTAAAAGAAAAAAAATTATCTAAAATTAATATTAAAATTGCAAGTATTGAAAAAAGAGTTGCTGAAAAAAAAGCAAAAAAACTAGCTAAAAAGAAGACTATCGAGAGTTCCGCATCTGTAAATAATTAATTTCTAAATCTTCTTTCCCCTTTTTGTAATTAAAAAAGGGGAAAGTAGTTAATCAACAAAATTTTAAAATTAAGGAGAGATAAAGATGTTTTATAATTTAAAATTTTATTAGAACTTTATAATTAATGTTGATGACAAAAATATTTATAGATTATTACAATTTAATTAAAGTTTATTTGCTCTACCATAAATGTCTTGATATCTAACAATATCAGTCTCTTTTAGAATTGAACCAACTTGAGCTTCCATAATTTTTACAGGTTTTTTTCCAGGATTTTGTATTCTATGAATTGCTCCTAATGGAATAAATATATGCTCATCAGGTTTTTTATTAATAATATTTTTATTTAAAGTTATTCTTGGATTACCTTTTGTAACTAACCAATGTTCTGCTCTGTGATGATGTTTTTGAAGACTTAATATACCTTTAGGTTTAACTGATAATTCTTTAATTAAAAACTCTTTTCCTTCGAATAAATTTAAATAACTCCCCCATGGTCTATAAAAAATATTCTTTTTCTTAAAGTGTTTTCTTTTATTTTTATCATATATCTTGAGTATCTCTTTCCAACTACCAAGATCAGACCAAGGTATATCTAGTTTAATAGCATTAATTTTATTTGTTTTCTCAAGTATTGCATAATCAAAAGATTTCTCGATTGATTTTTCAAAAGCTCTTTTATTTAAGTAGTAGGTATTATTTTTATATTTGCCTTTTTTAATTGCCTCAACACAACTTTTGTAAGTTTTATTTTGATATTTTTTAAAGTTATTAATAATTGAATCTTTTCTTAAATAAAACATGCCAGAATTCCAATAACCTTTTTTCTTAATTACTTCCTTTGCTTTTGATAAATTTGGTTTTTCAATAAATTTTGTAACTTTATTTATAGATTTAATTTTTTTTGTTAAAAAATATCCATATTCACTTGATGGATTTGTAGGTTTTATTCCAAAAATAAATAAATTTTGATTATCTAAATTTGATTTATTTTTTAATAAAGATTTATTTAAAATAATAGATCTTTCTATCAAATGATCTGCTGCAAAAAACATTAATGGTTGCTCTAATGGAATATCCTTAATCAAAGCTGAAGCAAGGATTGCTGGTGCGGTATTTTTTTTAGCTGGTTCTAGAACTATTTTAAACTTTTTAATTTTACTTTTTTTTAAAGCTTGCTTTACTTGTTTTAAGTATTTTAAATTTGTACTGATTATAGGAAAATCAAAAATTGGTTTATTTATTCTCTCTAAGGTTTTTTGAATTAAACTCCATCCACCAAAATCAATAAATTGTTTTGCTTGATGTTTTTTTTTATCTGGCCAAAGTCTTGTTCCTGCGCCACCACAAAGTATTACAGGTCTAATTTTCATTAAATATCAGCGTACGTTCTAACCTCGTTTTTACCACCTGGATGAGTTGGTGCACCTTTATAAGCTGGTCCAACCGTTTGTGCATATTTCCATAATGTACCATTACCAAAATTCACTTTTCTCGGTTTCCATTTTTTACGTCTTGCACTTAATTCTTTCTTTGTAAGCCTTACGTTAATTGTGCCCTTTTTAGCGTCTATATCGATGATATCCCCGTTCCTTAAAAGGGCTATAGGACCGCCTACGGAGGCCTCAGGGCCCACATGACCGATGCAAAAGCCTCTAGTAGCCCCAGAGAACCTACCGTCTGTAATGAGGGCTACTTTCTCCCCTTTCCCTTGACCGTAGATTGCTGCAGTTGTTTGAAGCATTTCTCTCATTCCAGGACCTCCTATTGGTCCCTCATATCTAATTATAATGATGTCTCCATCTTTGTATTTTCTGTTTATTACCGCTTTGTAAGCAGACTCTTCATTATCAAAACATCTGGCTCTTCCTGTAAATTGTAATTTTTTCAAACCTGCAATTTTTACAATTCCACCTTCTGGAGCTAAATTTCCTTTTAATCCAACTACTCCTCCTGTTGGTGAAATTGGATTTTGATAAGATCTCATTACTTTTTGATTAGTTCTAAATTTAACATTTTTTAAATTTTCTCTCATGGTTTTGCCTGTAACTGTCATACAATCACCATGAATGTAGCCGCCATCCATTAGAGTTTTTAATAACATTGGAACTCCTCCTGCTTCCCACATATCTTTTGCAACATATTTTCCACCAGGTTTTAAATCTGCAAGATAAGGAGTTTTCTTAAATATTTTTGCAACATCCATTAAATCAAATTTAATTCCAATTTCATTTGCGATAGCTGGCAAGTGTAAACCTGCATTTGTTGATCCACCTGTTGCTGCAACAATTGTTGCTGCATTTTCGAGAGCTTTTCTTGTTACTATGTCTCTAGGTCTAATATTTTTTGCTAACAAATTCATTACAGCTTTACCGCTGTCTATTGCATATTTATTTCTTTCTAAATATGGCGCTGGCGTTCCTGCTGAGAAAGGTAAAGCTAATCCTATTGCCTCAGAAACACATGCCATTGTGTTTGCAGTAAATTGTCCACCACAAGCACCTGCGCTTGGACATGCTTTTAATTCTAATTTTCTTAATGCATGAGCTGTCATTTTTTTTGATGTATATTTTCCAACACCTTCAAATACATCTACAACAGTTACATCTTTGCCATTAAATCTCCCAGGTAGAATTGATCCACCATATATAAATACACTTGGAATATTTAAACGTACCATCGACATCATTAAACCAGGTAATGATTTATCACAGCCCGCTAATCCAACTAATGCATCATAACAATGTCCTCTAACCGTAAGTTCAGTTGAGTCTGCTATTACATCTCTTGATATTAATGATGACTTCATTCCTTCATGACCCATTGCAATACCATCAGTTACTGTAATAGTACAAAATTCTCTTGGAGTTCCGCCTGAAGCTTTAACTCCTTTTTTAACTGATTGAGCTTGTTTCATTAAATTTATGTTACAAGGAGCGGCCTCATTCCATGTTGAAACAACACCAACAAATGGTTTTGCTACATCTTTTTCGGTTAGATCCATTGCATAATAAAATGATCTTTGAGGGGCTTTATCAGCACCTATTGTTGTGTGTCTACTTGGTAATTTCTTTTTATTAAATTTTTTCATTATAAACCTTTAAGAGTTAATTCTATTTTTTTAACATCTTTTTCAAGATTAGCAAAGTTGCTTTTCTCCTGCTCTACTATATTTTGTGGTGCACGATCTACAAAGGATTTATTTGACAATCTAACATCAATTTTTTTCATCTCTTCACTAATTTTTGTAATTTTCTTTTCTAGTGTTGATTTGATCATATTTAAATCAACATCTTCATCAAAATATAATTTAAACAACTCACCACTTATGACTATACTTGCAGATGGTTTGTCTAAATCTTTTTCATGAAAATTTTTAATTCTTCCATTTTTTTTCATTATATTTTCATTAGATGATAAAAAGTTTTTATATTCTTTGTTTGTATTTTCTGTTGAAATTTCAATAAATGATCCAGGACTTATATTTAATTCATTTTTAAATGATCTAATTGATGTAATAAAATTAATGATATTATTTATCTCATCATACGATTTTTTTTCATGATAATCATCTTCTAGCCAATTGGCATACATCAAGTAATCTTTGCCTTCTTTATCTAGCTTATTATTTAACCATATCTCTTCGGTTACAAATGGAATAAATGGATGAAGTATTATTAAAATTTCTTTAAACACATATGCTGATGTTTGTCTTAACTCCTGAATATCGTCCTCATTTTCAGAGTTTAAAACAGTTTTAGATAACTCTAAATACCAATCACAAAATGAATGCCATACAAATTGATAAATAATCTTAGCTGCTTCATCAAACCTATAGTTTTTCAAACTATTTTCAGTGTCGTTTTTAACTTTTACAAGCTCAGATAGTATCCACTTATTGATTGTTAATTTTATTTTTTCAGGATTTTTTACATCACTAAAATCACACTTATTTTGTGTTAAAAAGTTATTTGCATTCCAAATTTTATTTAAGAAATTTCTATAACCTTTAACTCTGTCTTCAGATAATTTTACATCTCGACCTGGCGATGCCATTGATAATAGAGTAAATCTTAAAGCGTCTGCACTATATTTCTCAATTAATTCTAAAGGATCAATTACATTGCCCTTAGATTTAGACATTTTTTGACCCTTTTCATCTCTAACTAAAGCATGAACATATATATTTTTAAAAGGTTCCTTATCTAAAAACTGAGTTCCCATCATAATCATTCTTGCAACCCAGAAAAATATGATATCAAAACCAGTAACAAGAACACTTGTTGGATAAAATTTTTCAACTTCTGGAGTTTTTTCTGGCCAACCTAAAGTAGCAAATGGCCATAGACCTGATGAAAACCAAGTGTCTAAAACATCCTCATCTCTTTTTAATTTCACATCTTTTGAATAGAATTCTTTTGCTTGTTTTTTGCACTCCTCCTCATTTTCAGCTACAAATATTTTTCCATCAGGTCCGTACCATGCTGGAATTTGATGTCCCCACCATAATTGACGAGAAATACACCAAGGCTCAATATTATTCATCCATTGAAAATATGTTTTTGACCAGTTCTCTGGAAAAAATTTAGTCTTACCATTATTAACTACTTCTTTTGCTTTAATCGCTAAAGTTTTAGCATCAACAAACCATTGTTCTGTTAAATAAGGTTCAATAATAGAATTAGATCTATCTCCATAAGGAACTTTGTTTACTAACTTTTCTATTTTTTCTAAAAATTTACCCTCTTCAAGATGTTCTAAGATTAATTTTCTTGCTGCAAATCTATCTAACCCTTTATATGAGTCAGGTGCATTGTCATTTATTTTTCCATCAGGCGTAAATATATTAATTACTTCTAACTTGTTTCTTATACCTACATCATAATCATTAAAATCATGAGCTGGAGTAATTTTTACAGCTCCTGTTCCTTGTTCAGGATCAGCATAATCATCTGCTATTATTTTTATTTTTCTCTTTACTAAAGGAATAATTACAAACTTCCCTACTAAATCTTTAAATCTTTCATCTTTAGGATTTACAGCTATTGCAGTATCTCCCAACATAGTTTCAGGTCTTGTTGTTGCAATTGTTATAAATTTATCAGAATTTTCTATAGGATAATTTATATAATAAAGTTGAGAATTTACTTCACGCTGATCAACTTCTAAATCAGATATTGCTGTTTTTAAAACAACATCCCAATTTACAAGTTTTTTTGCTTTGTAGATTAATTTATTATTATAAAGATCAACAAATACTTTTATCACTGACTTAGATAAATTTTCATCCATTGTGAATGCATTACGAGACCAATCGCATGAACATCCAAGTTTTTTTAGTTGATTAATTATTATATCACCATACTCATTCTTCCATTCCCACACTTTATCTATAAATTTTTCTCTACCTAAATTGTTTTTTTTAACACCTTCTTTTGCAAGTTTTTTTTCAACTAATGCCTGGGTTGCAATACCAGCATGATCTGTTCCTGGTTGCCATAAAGTTTCATAATTATTCATTCTATGAAATCTTGTTAAAACATCTTGAATTGAGTTGTTTAAAGCATGGCCCATGTGAAGACTTCCAGTTACATTTGGTGGAGGAATTACAATTGAGAATTTTTTTGAATTTTCTTTGGGTTTAAATAGCTGGTTTTTTTCCCAATAATCGTAGATTTTATTTTCTACATTTATGTGCTCATATTTATCAAAACTCATTGATTTGTTTTATAAATTAATCAAATTAATAAACAATAATGAAAATCATTGCTAAATTTATAGACTAATGATCAAAATGAATTATACAAAGATCGATTAACAAATATTTTTGTATTTGATGGCAACGTGGCGGAATGGTTACGCAGAGGATTGCAAATCCTTGTATCCCGGTTCGATTCCGGGCGTTGCCTCCAAAAAAAGTATTGAGATAAGTTTTAAAAAAAGTAAGTTGTGAGAAAAATATTCCTCGGTAGCTCAGTTGGTAGAGCAGTTGACTGTTAATCAATTGGTCGCAGGTTCGAGTCCTGCCCGAGGAGCCAAATCAATTATACAGCCTTAGAAATATTTATTTGAGAAATTTGTAAGTTTTTTGCAAGTTTTGTTTTTTGATCCTCAGTTAACTCTGAATAAACTTTAACTAAGAAGTTATAGTTTACATTCATATGTCCCTCTTTTG
Source organism: uncultured Pelagibacteraceae bacterium (assembly GCA_902599955.1). Taxonomy (GTDB): domain Bacteria; phylum Pseudomonadota; class Alphaproteobacteria; order Pelagibacterales; family Pelagibacteraceae; genus Pelagibacter. The sequence continues at coordinate 4,945 of CACKHK010000008.1, read as the reverse complement.
ATTTATCAAGATTTACTAAATATTCTGAAAAATCTTCAAAGAAATAGCTAATTGGAACTTTTAAATAATTTGAAAGTTGCAATAATCTTATTGAACTTACCCCATTAGTTCCTTTTTCATACTTTTGGATTTGTTGAAAAGTTACGTTTATAGCTTTTGCTACTTTAGTTTGAGTTAAACCTAGTGCTAATCGTCTTAGCTTAAGCTTATTGCCAAGATGTTTGTTAAAATTTTCTTCCATTTAAGACCCCTCGTTAAATAAAATATTATTGAGAGTTAATCTAAATAGAAAACTTTATGCAAGTAAAATAATTTTAAAAAAAAATGCTTTTTTTAATTAATTTTAAACCTGTCAAGTAACTTTTTAGCTTAACTTTAGAATTATTTTAAAGAATTTGGCTTAAAAAAAGCTTTGTTCTGTCACTCTTTGGGTTAGCAAAGAATTCTTTTGTATCAGCCTTCTCAATAATCATACCCTCGTCCATAAAAATGACCTCATCAGCTACTTCTTTGGCAAAACCCATCTCGTGTGTAACAACAATCATCGTCATTCCACCTTTTGCAAGACTTACCATTGCATCAAGTACTTCTTTGATCATTTCCGGATCTAATGCTGATGTTGGTTCATCAAATAACATAATTTTTGGCTGCATACATAATGCTCTAGCGATAGCACAACGTTGTTGTTGACCGCCTGAAAGTTGTCCAGGAAATTTGTTTGCTTGATCATCTATTTGAACTTTTTTTAGTTGATCTAAGGCAAGTTCTTGAGCCTCTTTTTTTGGCATTTTTTTTACCCAAATAGGTGCAAGAGTACAATTATCTAATATTGAGAGATGTGGAAATAAATTAAATTGTTGAAAAACCATTCCAACTTCAGCTCTAATTTTCTCAATATCTTTTGTTTTTTCTGATAGTTCACTCCCATCAACAATTATGTCTCCCTCTTGGTGCTCTTCTAATCTATTAATACATCTTATCAGTGTTGATTTTCCTGAACCTGAAGGTCCACATACTACAATTTTCTTATTTGCTTCAACTTCTAAATTAATATTTTTTAAAACTTGAAAATCACCAAACCATTTATTCATATTTTGAATTTTTATAATTGGATCTGACATATATTATCTTTCAGTTTTATATTTAGCTTCTAAGTTATAACTATATTTACTCATTGCATAGCATATAATCCAGAATATTATCGATGCAAAAATATATCCTTCCATTGCAAAACCTAACCATTTTGGATTTGTTTTTGCTAAAGCAAGCATCCCTGCTAATTCAGCTAATCCAACTACAAATATTAAAGGCGTATCTTTAACTAATGCTAAAAAAGTATTTGCTATTCCAGGTATAACTAATTTTAGAGCTTGTGGTAAAATTACAAATATATGCATTTTCCAGTAACCCATTCCCAAAGATTTTGCTGCATCGTATTGACCTCTAGGTAATGATTGCAAACCCCCTCTAATAACCTCAGCACAGTAGGCGGCTTCAAATAGTGTAATTGCAATAATTACTCTTACTAATTTATCCATAAAAAAATCTTCAGGTAAGAACATTGGAAACATTACAGAAGACATGAATAAAACAGTAATTAAAGGAACTCCTCTCCAAAACTCAATATAACAAATAGATATATATTTAATTACTGGTAGATTAGATCTTCTTCCTAATGCAAATATCATTCCTAAAGGAAAACAGAAAATTAGACAGAAAAAAGAAACTATAAAAGTAAGAGACAATCCTCCCCATGCGCCTGTTTCTACCCATTGAAGACCGAATGATCCACCTGAGATTAAATAGTAAATAACTAGATAAGCTATTACTGGATAAATAATTACATAATATAACGCTAAATATTTTTTTAGATTTTCTTTCATGAAGTAACCAACAAATCCAAGTGCGATAACTAAAATGAACGCAGTATTAATTCTCCAATGAAATTCATTTGGATACATTCCATACATAAATCTTCTAAACCAGACTTTAATATACGTCCAGCAAGCTCCTGTTCCTGTACAAGCATCTTTTGAGTCACCTGATATATTTGCATCTAAAATCATCCAACTTAAAGATGGAGGAAGAGCTTTAATGATTGAAAAAAGTATTAGTAAAGTTAATACAGCATTAAAATTATTTGTATTTATATTTTTATTTAATAAATCTAATGTTTTGTTTCCTGAATAATCAATTCTCATCATATTTAATCCGATTAATCCTATGATTAATGGAAACAAAGTAGTTAAGGAGCCAGGTAAAAAAGATGTTAAATTTATTTTTAAAAAGGCATTTGATATTACATCAATTAAACTTATTAAAACTAAAAAAGATCCAATAATAGAGTAATTTTTAATATTATCTTTGTTAGGTTTTAAAAAATTAATTGTGTGCATTATTTACTTTTCTTTAATTTCAATTTTTTTGTTATACCAATTCATTATTGCTGCAATTGTTAAGCTTATAGTTAAATAAGTTAACATTGTTATTGAAACAATTTCTATTGCCTTACCAGTTTGCATCAAAGCAGTTCCTGCAAATACAAGAACTAAATCTGGATATGCAATAGCTGCTGCTAAAGATGAATTTTTAGTTAAATTTAAATATTGGTTTGTTGTTGGTGGAATAATAATTCTTAAAGCTTGAGGCATAATCACTAGTTTTAAAACTTGATTAGGTGTTAAACCAACAGACGCTGCAGCCTCTTTCTGACCTTTGCTTACACCTTCAATGCCTGCTCTTACACACTCTGCTACAAATGTAGAGGTATATAAAGATAGAGCTAAGACTAATGCTATTAATTCTGGGGGTAAACTAATTCCACCTTCATAAATATAGGAAATTTTTGACAGTTTTTTAAGCTGAGGCAGTTCAAATTCTAAACTTACTCCACCAAATAAAAAGGATAAAAGCGGTAAAATTATTAATAAAGCTATTGAATACAAAAGAACTGGAATTTGTTTACCTTGTGTATCCCTTAAATTATTCGCATAATTTCTCAATACTATAATTGAAATTATCGCTGCTAGACCACAATACAAAAATACATTCAAATTTTCCCATACCATTGCTGGTATGTAATAACCTTTTACAGTCATATAAGTTACTCCAAACCATGCATTAGCTTTTTCTGGTAAAGGCAATGCTCTCAAAGCAGCATAATACCAAAAGAAAATTTGCAATAATAATGGTATATTTCTAAAAAATTCTACATACCATGCTGCAGAGTTTTTTATGAGATAATTTGATGATAATCTTGCTACGCCAATTATCACTCCAAGTATTGTACAAAAAATTATACTTATAAATGACACTAATAAAGTGTTTAAAAGTCCAACTAAAAAGGCTCTAGCATATGAGTCTGAACCACTATATTCAATTAAAGAAAACTGAACATCAAATGACGACTCTTGTGATAAAAACCCAAAACCAAAATCAATACCTCTATTATCCATGTTGGTCTGGGCATTGATTGTTAAAAATCCGAAAATAAGAACAACAAAAAGTATGGCTAAAATCTGAGGTAAAAATTTTTTTATAATGTTGTTCATCAGAGTCTATATAAAAAAAAGGGCTAGATATTTCTAGCCCTTTTTAAGTAATTTAGAATAAAATTATCTTGCTGGTGGTACGTATAAAATTCCGCCTTTAGTCCATAATTCGTTTGGACCTCTATCAGGTAGAATTCCAGTGTCAGCTATATTTCTCTTGTAGCTTTCACCGTAGTTACCAACTTGTTTGATAATTCTTAAGTTCCAGTCGTTATCTAAACCAAAAGCTGCACCTAATTCACCTTCAGCACCAACTAATCTTTTGATAGCTGGATTGTTTGAAGTTTTCATCATGTCAGCATTTGATGAGTTAACACCGTACTCTTCTGCTTCGATCATAGTATTTAGTGACCATCTAACTATGTCTTCCCAAACAGAATCACCTTGACGTACAACTGGGCCTAGTGGTTCTTTTGAAATAGTTTCAGGTAATACTACGTGATCATCTGGAGCTGATAATTTTGTTCTTTGAGCAGCTAGACCAGATTTATCTGTTGTGTAAGTATCACATCTACCAGCATCGTAAGCAGCTACGACTTCGTCTGCTTTTTCAAAAACTACTGGCTCATAAGAAATCCCTCTAGAATCAAAGAAGTCTCTCATATTTAGCTCAGTTGTTGTTCCTAAGTTCGTACAAACAGATGTTCCGTTTTTAAACTCACTTGTAGATTTAATTCCTGAACCTTTTCTTACCATGAAACCTTGTCCATCATAGAAATTTACTCCAACAAAAGTTAAACCAATGTCAGCATCTCTAGATAAAGTCCAAGTAGTATTTCTTGATAAAATGTCAATTTCACCAGATGTTAGTGCAGTAAATCTCTCTTTTGCACTTAAAGGTGTAAATTTAACTTTAGTTGCATCTCCTAATGTAGCAGCAGCAACAGCTCTACATACATCAACATCTATTCCTGTCCAATTTCCAGACTCATCTGCATTTGAAAATCCAGGTAGACCTTGAGAAACACCACATCTTACAAATCCTCTTTTTTTAGTGTTCTCAAGAGTTTTTGATTTCTTAGCAGCCATTGTCTCTGTTGAAAATGCAAAAAGCACAGCAAACATAGCAACTAAAGAAGTCAATCGTTTTACTAATTTAAACATTATTTCTTCCTCTTTTATTTATTTGTTAACAAATTATTCAAAAAGTAATTTTTGAATGCCAGAGTAAAGCAGAAACTAATACAACCATCAACTGTAAAAATACCTCATCAATGTTGACCAATTTGTGCTGGCGCGCCCTGAAGGATTCGAACCTCCGACCCACGGTTTAGAAAACCGTTGCTCTATCCAGCTGAGCTAAGGGCGCAAAGTGATAACTTTATAATACTAATTTAATTTTTGAAAAGAAATTTTTTGGATAAAATTAATATTGTTAATAGCTCAACTCTGCC